>NZ_JBFAZA010000024.1:0-92191 GCF_040681595.1 Amycolatopsis sp. NPDC051716
GGCTCCGGCTCCGGCTCCGGCTCCGGCTCCGGCTCCGGCTCCGGCTCCGGCTCCGGCTCCGGCTCCGGCTCCGGCTCCGGCTCCGGCTCCGGCTCCGGCTCGGCCCCATCCCGGCCGCCGGCTCGGCTCCACCCTGGCCCTGGCCCTGGCCCTGGCCCTGGCCCTGGCCCTGGCCCTGGCCCGGCCCGGTCTCATCCCGACTCCCGGCCCCGGCTCCCAGTCGCCGGCCCAGTCGGCTCCGGCTCCAGCCTGGCTTCATCCGGCCCCGGCCAGCCCGCCCCTCGACTCCCAGCTCCGGCTCGGCTCCCGGTCCACCCCGGTTCGGCCCTGGCTTAATCCCGGCCCCTCGGCCCCGGCTGTGGCTCGGCCCCGCTTCCCGCCTCCGCCCCGGCCCCGCGCCGTTGCCGGCCCAGTCTCATCCCGGCCCCCGCCGACCTAGCCTCACCTCGGCCCTCGGCCCTCGGCCCTCGGCCCTCGGCCCCTCGGCCCTCGGTTCCGGCTCGGCCCCCGGCAGGGGCCGGGTCAGGAGATGCAGAATTCGTTCCCCTCCGGATCAGCCATCGTCACCCAGCTGTGCGGCCCCTGCCGCCCCCGCCACAGGTACTCCGCGCCGCGGGACTTCAGCTTCTCCAGCGTTGCCTCGACGTTCTCCGCGCCCACCCACACGTCCATGTGGACCCGGTTCTTCACCGTCTTCGCCTCGGGAACCTCCTGGAACAGGATCCGCCGCGGTGGTCCCTCCGGTGGTGAGTCCGGGTGGCGGATCCCCGCTCCCGCTCGCCACACCAGCGAACCGCGGTAAGTCCGGGTGTCCTCCTCCTTGGCGTACCCCTTCGCGATCATCTCGCGGATGAAGTCCTCGTCCGTCGGTTCCACGGACCAGCCGAGGGTCTCGGCCCACCACTCGGCGAGCACGTGCGGGTCGGCCGAATCCACCACTACCTGGAAGTCATGCGCCATACCGGCACATTAACGACCGAGTCCGACATTTTCCGGAGCATCGGGTCCTCGGGCACGACCGTGAAGCGCCACTTGTCCACGCCGCCGCCCATGATTTCGGCGTACCGGCGGGCACCGTCGGCGTTGGCGAACCGCACCTGCTGGCCGTTCGTCAGGTGGGTGATCTTGACCGCCACGACTACCTCCCGAGTTTGTGGGCCGGCCCGCGGAGCTTCCCCCTCCGGGACCGGCAGGCACAGTAGAACACATGTTCGACCGGCCGCGCCACTCTCTCCCCCAACTAGGGGAGCACGCGAAGAAACCGCAGGTCAGAGCGTTCGAATCATCGCGACGCGCGGCCAGGCGTCCAGGCCGCGGGCCGCTTCCGCGCGGCGGATCGAGCGCAGCCCGGCACCGATTTCCGCCTCCGGGACGACCCGGAACCGCAGCCTCTCGTAGTACGGCGCGTTCCACGGCACGGTTTCGAACGTCGTCAGCGTCAGCGCCGTCAGCCCCCGCGAACGAGCCCACCCGGCGAGCGTTTCGATCAGCTCGCTGCCCACCCCGCGCCGCGCGTGCGACGGCCGGACCGAGACCTGCTCGATGTGCGCGCACCCGTCGACGACCTCCGCGACCAAGTAGGCCACCGGCCGGTCGTCGCCGTCCACGCTCACCCACGCGCGGCCGGCGGACTGGTACACCGCCAGTTCGGCCACCGTGCCGGGGTCGTCGTCGGCGATCGCCGCCATGCCGACCTCGTGGAAGAGCCCGCCGGCCTCGCGCTCGACGTCGATGAGCGCGGGCAGGTCGTCGGGGCGCGCGAGCCGGATCACCCGGGCAGTTCTACGCGCCCGCGCGGAATTCTCACAGCGAATAAGACGCGATCGCCCGCTGGATCCGGATCGCGTACTCCTGCATGGCGGTGATCGCCGTCTGCCGGGTCTCCTCGCCGATCCGGGCGGCCGGCCCGGCCATGCTCAGCACGGTGGGCCGCCTGCCGATCGTCTGCACCGGCACCGAACAGGCCCAGACGCCTTCGTCCAGCTCGCCGGAGCTGACCGCGTACCGGTTTTCCAGCGCCTGCTTCAGTTCGTCGCGCACGGCTGTGCCGCGTTGCTCGACGATCGACGCCCACCGCCGGTCACGCTCGATCTCCGGCAGCAGCGCGAGCAGCATCTTCCCGGACGCGCCGACCCCGAGCGGCAGCGAATGCCCCGGCTCGAACGTGAACCGCATGGCGCGGTCGCATTCGACGCGGTCCGCGCACACGGCGGAGTCGCCGAACCGCTGGAACAGCATCACCGTCTCGCCGAGCTCCTGGGCCGCGGTTTCCATGGCCGGCCGCGCCAGCCGCACCATGTCGTTCGCCAGCTGCGCGGCCCGCGCCAGCGGCATCACCTGGCTGGTCAGGTGGTAGTGCCCGGCCCGGCCCTCTTCGAGCAGCTGGAGTTCCTTGAGCAGGGCCACGTACCGGTAGGTCGTCGCCACCGGGGTACCGATCGTCGCGGCCAGCTCGGCGACGCTCGCCTCCCACCGGCGCTCCGAAAAGGCCAGCAGCAGCTGGAGAACCTTGCGGGAACTGCTGGCACCGGGGGTGCGTCGGGGGGAAGTGGTGGCGGAACCGTCGACGGTACTGACGGCAGGCGTCATCGTGACCTCTCGGTGAGACAAAAACGACCTTCGCTATCACACGGGGTGAATAAATTAGCACGTAGTGTGAAAGGAAGGCCAGCAATGGCCCCGGAAAAAGGGCCATCGCCGGCGCGCCGGGTCACATGTGAGGAACTCGCCCGGTTTCGTCACCACGGGTGACTCGACGTAGAGCCCGCGGTACTCGTCCTGAATGCCGGAGTTGTGCACTTGCAGCGCCAGCGGGCCGACGCGCCCGGCGGTCTTGTCGGTGAACCGCAGCACTTCGACGCCTTTACAGGTGACGGCGGTGCCGGTGAGCGGGCAGCAGGCCATCCGCGCCACCCCGGTCGCCGCGTCGCCGATCAGCTCGCACTGCGCCCACTTCTTGATGTCGATCGTCGTGTGCGACAGCTGCTTGAACAGTTTCCCGCCGCCGTCGTTGTGCCCGGGCCGGTAGTCCCAGTGCCCGCCGTTCGGCGGCTGGAACTGGATGGCGCTCAGCGCGTCGCGGATCGGGTCGGTGGTCCCCCAGATCAGCACGGTCGGTTTGTGGTTGCCCTTGACCTGCCGGACATTGAATATCCACCGAAACGTGCCGACCTGCTGTTTGTTGTAGTACAACCAGCCGCGCGCGGTGCCATTGCCGTGGATGACCCCGTTTTTCGCCGACCAGAGACCGGTTTTGGACGAAGTCCACGGGCTGAGGTCCGTGCCGTCGAACATCGAGACCAGATTCGGGTCGCCGTAGGGGTTTTCCGCGACGGTGGCGGCGGTCGCGGCCGGGGCCGCGAACGACGTCATCATGATCCCCGCGGCCAGCACACCGAAGAGTTTCCGGAACATTCCTGCCGTCCTCTCGTGAACGCGAATCGAGGGTTCGGACGGCGGATTTTCACGTTAGGAGCCGCGCGGGTGGACCGTCAACCGCGGTCCCGGTCACCGGTGAGGAACGGCGTCAGCAGGCCGGGGAGGGCCCGGTCGGCCAGTGCCAGGGCGTCCGCCTCGCCGACGTCGAGCACCGGGTACTTGCCCTTGCCCGCGGCGACCGGCGCGATCAGCGTGACCAGGCCGGCCCGGCGCTGGAAGTACGAGCGCTCGAGGACGATCCCGGTCAGCCCGTCGCAGCGGACCGCCGCCGTGCCGCGGTCCAGCGAGCCCGACCGCGTCACCAGGTAGCGGCCGGTGAAGGCGTGGCCGAGGCCGCGGTAGCGGTCCCAGCCGACGAGCGCGGCGAACGGCACCAGCACGAGCGCGCCCTGCCACGGCCAGTCCGGCAGCGCGCCGAGCCACGCCAGGCCGTAGAGCGCCGCGGCGAGCAGCAGCACGCCGAGGACCGCCCGCGAAAGCCGCCGGTACAACGCCCGGCGCGGGTGCCGCACCAGCGGCGTCGCGGCCGGGTCCTCGCCCAGCACCTCGGCGACGACCTCGTGCGCCCGCGCCAGCGGCGCCGGCGGCAGCAGCAGGCTCCCGCCCTTGTCCGCGCTCTTGCCTTCCCGCAGGCCGGCGGCGATGGCGACGCAGCGGGCACCGCCGGCCAGCCGCAGCGGCAGCGGCTCCCGGATTTCGGTGCCCCGCAAGCGGTCCTCTTCGATCGACACCGACCGCGTCGTGATCAGCCCGCGCCGGACGTGCAGCGTGCCGGCGGGCTCGCGGGTGAGCCGGAAGTTCCAGAACGACAGCACGTACCCGCCGATCGACAGCAGCGAGACGAGCACCAGCAGCCCGGCCGCGGCGAGCACCAGGCTCAGCCACACCGGGGTGTCGGCGAAGTGCCCGACGACCGTCTGGACCAGCGAAAACTCGACCGGGTCGAAGTGCAGTTCGTGCGCGAAGTGGTAGACGGTGCCGACGGCCGCGCCGACCACGGCCAGCCCGGACAGCGTGAACGGCGCGTACCGCAGCCACCGCTTGTCGACCGCGGCGATCAGCTGCTCCGGCGGCGCGGCGGCCTCCGTCGCCTCGGTCTGGGTGTGGGCTTGGACCTCGGCTTTCCGGTGCAGCAGGAGCGTCCGCAGCCGCTGGGCCTCGGCGATGGTGACGGCGTCGAGGACGAGCTCGTCCTTGTGCCTGCTCCCGTTCGAATGCCGCCCGGTGCCGATCCGCGCGGCGGCCAGCGAGAACAGCCGGTGCTTCGGCTCGGAGGTGACGTCCACCGTGCGGATCCGGTCGCGCGGGATGGCCCGCTGCTTGCGCAGCAGCAGCCCGGTGTGCCACTCGACCTGCGACGCGGTGATCCGGTAGCGCGAGGTCAGCACGTGCGAGACACCGGTGAACACGGTGATCGCGGTGACGGTGAGGCCGACCCACTGCCACGATTCGCCGTGGCCGAACAGCAACGCGCCCAGCAGCACCGGCAGCGACTTCACCACGTCCAGCACGGGCCGGATGAGCAGCATGCGCCGGTCGAGGTGGTGCCACGGCGCGTCCTGCGTGCCCTCCGCCGGCGGGGTTACCGCGGGTTCGGTGCTCTCCGCCGCTTCGGTGGGAGTCACGTCGCGTCCCCGCGGACGGCCTGGGTCGTCTTCGTCAGCTCGTCGGCCAGCACGAGCGCGCGGTCGTGGGCCAGGCCCGAGATGCGCAGCGGGCCCGCCGCGGACGCCGTCGTCACGGTGATCTTCGCCAGCCCGAACAGCTGCTCGAACGGATCGCGCTCGATGTCGACGGTCTGGATCCGCGAGACCGGCGCGATCCGCCACTCCTGCTTCAGCCAGCCGGACTGCGTGTAGACGGCTTCACCGGTGACCTCCCAGCGGTGCACGCGGTAGCGCCACTGGGGCATCACGATCAGGTGCAGCGGGCCGAGGACGCAGGAGACCACCAGCGTCACGGTCAGGAACGACGGCGCGTCGTCGCTGGTCACGACGATGAGCGTCTGCACGCCGATCAGGATGATCCACAGGATCGAGGCGGTCACCGTCCAGTAGCCGATGGCCCGGGGGCTGACCCGGTGCGCCGGCGGCCGCAGCCCGGGCGCTGTGTTCGTGGTGTGTTCGCTCACGGCTCAAGCGTGCCCGATCGGTGCCTTGCGTGCCCACGACACTTGTCACGATGGCGATCCGAACCGGCGTCGATCGCATGGCGTTACGATCAGCGACACCGTCGGCGGAATGGAATCCCTCCCGGGGTGTGTTGTGCTTGATGGATTGGTATAGCGGAGAGCAGGAGGATCCGGTGGGACTCGATCCCGACGACCTGTACGAGGTGGACTCGGACGTCCCCGACCTGACCGGGGCGGTGCTGCTGCACCACTTCGAAGGGTTCATGGACGCCGGCTCGGCGGGCCGTCTGCTGGCCGAGCACCTGCTGGGCGGCGAGCACCGGGTGATCGCCCGCTTCGACGTCGACCGGCTCATCGACTACCGCTCGCGGCGGCCGACGATGACCTTCGCGGTCGACCACTGGGAGGACTACGACGCGCCCGAGCTGGTGGTGCACCTGCTGCACGACACCGACGGCGTCCCGTTCCTGCTGCTGTCCGGCCCGGAGCCGGACCACGACTGGGAGCGGTTCAGCGCGGCGGTCCGGAACCTCGTCGAACGCTGGGGCGTCCGGCTGACCGCCGGCTTCCACGGCATCCCGATGGGCGCGCCGCACACCCGCCCGCTCGGCGTCACCGCGCACGCCACCCGCAAGGACCTGGTCGGCGACAACCAGCCGCTGCCGAACCGGCTGCAGGTGCCGGGCAGCCTCGCCGCGCTGCTGGAGTACCGGCTCGGCGAGTGGGGCCATGACGCCATGGGCTTCGCTGCGCACGTGCCGCACTACCTCGCCCAGTCGACGTACCCGGCGGCGTCGCTGATCGTGCTCGACGCGCTGAGCCGGGCGACCGGGCTGAGCCTGCCCGAGGGCGAGCTGCGCGCGGCCGCGGACCTGGCCGACGCCGAGATCAACCGGCAGGTCGCCGAGTCCGACGAGATCGCCGACGTCGTCCGCGCCCTGGAGCGCCAGTACGACACGTTCATCGAGGCCTCCGACCGGGGCAGCCTGCTCGCCGAGTCGGTCGAGCACATGCCGACGGCCGAGGAGCTCGGCTCGCAGTTCGAGCGGTTCCTCGCCGAGCAGAACGGCGGCGACGGACCCGAGCGCTGATGACCCGCTACGACGAGATCGGCGTCGGCTACGCGCGGGGGCGGCGGACCGACCCGCGCTGGCTCACGCCGGTGCTGTCCGCGCTGGGCCCGGCGGCTTCGGTGCTGGACGTCGGTTCGGGGACGGGCTCGTACGAGCCGCCTTCGCGCCACGTCGTCGCGGTCGAGCCGTCGGCGGAGATGATCCGGCAACGTCGTCCCGGGGCGGCACCGGTGGTGCGGGCGGTCGCGGAGGCGCTGCCGTTCGGGTCGTCGGCGTTCGACGCCACGCTGGCGGTGCTGACGGTGCACCACTGGCCCGACTGGCGGCGGGGCCTCGCCGAGCTGCGCCGGGTCTCGCGCCGTCAGGTGGTCTTGGCCTACGACACGGCGCTGCACAACGACTTCTGGTTCGTGCGGGAGTACGTGCCAGAGGTGGCTTCGCTCGAGCGTTCACGTCCTTCGGCACCGGAGATCGCGGAGTTCCTGGGGGCGGTTTCGGTGCGGCCGTTGCCGGTGCCCTGGGACTTCACGGACGGCGTGTTCCCGGCGTACTGGCGCCGGCCGGAGGCCTACCTGGACCCGGGAGTGCGCCAGTCGTGTTCGGCGCTGGCCCAGACCGACCCGGCGGCGGTTTCCCGGGGGATCGGCCGGCTGCGGGAGGATCTGGAGTCGGGGCGGTGGCACGCTGACCACGCGGAGCTGCTGGACCTGCCGGAGTGGGACGCGGGCTTCCGGCTGATCGTGGCCTAGCGGGTTCACCACTCGCTGCGCGCGAGCTTGCCGATGCCTTCGGCGGTGTCCCGGAACCCGTCTTCGCCCAGGATGGCCAGCAGCCGCGCGTTGAATTCCCCGATCGCCGGGGCGGCGCGGGCCAATGCTTCCTCGCCCGCCGCTGTCAGCCGCAGCACCACCGCCCGGTGTTCGCGCGGGTGCGGCTGCTTGGCGACCAGGCCCGCCTCGACGAGCCGGGTCACCATCGCCGTCACCGCCGATTCGCGCTGGCCGAGCTGCTCGGCGAGCTCTCGCTGGGTCGAACCGCCTGCCCCGATGGCGAAGAGCGCCCCGAGCTGGGCGGTGGTGATGCCGGCCGCGGCGAGGCAGCGGCGGTCGCCGGCCACCCGGAGCCGGTGGGCGGCCCGCTGGAGCAGGAAGAACAAGCGCTGATCGGGTTCGGGCACGCCCCGATCTTGACAGCCGGAGCAGCGCGGCGCCATGCTGACTTCACTAGTGAAGTGAGGGGTCATGCTCGATTTCGCGGCAGCGCGCGACGGTCTGGCGAGCCAGCCGTTCAGCCGGCTGCTCGGCGCCCGGCTGACCGAGTTCGGCGACGGTGCGGCCACGCTCGAACTGGACATCCGCGAAGAACTCCAGCAGCAGAACGGCTACCTCCACGGCGGCGTCCTCGCCTACGCCGCCGACAACGCGCTGACCTTCGCCGCGGGCACCGCCCTCGGCCCCGCGCTGCTCACGGCCGGCTTCACGATCGACTACCTCCAGCCCGCGGTCGGCGCGGTCCTGCGCGCTCGCGCCGTCGTCGTGCAGGCCGGGCGGTCGCGGGCCACCTGCAGGTGCGAGGTGTACACACTGGACGAAGGTCGGGAGCCCGTGCTGTGCGCCGCCGCGCAGGGGAGTGCGCGCCGGAAGCCTTCGGTCTGACCATGCTTTTGTGATCACGGCGTCCCAGAGAACGGCAGGTTCAGGGATCACGGGGGCTGTGCTGCCGCGAGTGCGCAGAACGCGGCGGTTCCCGCTCATCTGGCTGCCGTGGGCCGCCTGACCACGCGATCGGCGGCTCCGAAGTGCACCATCTTGCGACGGCAACAGCCGACCGTTGGTCGCTCTGGGGTCCCGGCCAGGCCGGGGACGCGTTCCCGCACCTCATGCGCACCTGGGGCCGGTGGGGCGGCAAGCAGCTCCCCGCCCTCCCAAGGGGGGCGTGCCCAAGTCCAGTCTATCGGCGCACACCGACGGAATCGCCGAAACTGGCACGAGGTGCCCAACCTGTCCACAGCGAGCCCCGCTTGTGGAAACCGGCTGCGGCGGTTGGCTCGGTCGCTGGTCGGCGGGGCCGGGAGTGGTTGGCTTCGTCGCTGGTCGCTGGTCGCTGGTCGCTGGTCGCTGGTCGCTGGTCGCTGGTCGCTGGTCGCTGGTCGCTGGTCGCTGGTCGCTGGTCGCTGGTCGCCGGTCGGCGGGGGCCGGAGGCGGTTGGCTTGGTCGCTGGTCGGTGGGGCCGGAGGTGGTTGGTCCGGTCGTCGTTCGGTGGAGCCGGAGATGATTGGCTGGTCGCTGGTCGGCGGGGCCGGAGGTGGGTTGGTCCGGGCGCCGTTCGGTGGAGCCGGAGATGATTGGCTGGTCGCTGGTCGGCGGGGCCGGAGGTGGGTTGGTCCGGGCGCCGTTCGGTGGAGCCGGAGGTGATTGGCTGGTCGCTGGTCGGCGGGGCCGGAGGTGGGTTGGTCCGGGCGCCGTTCGGTGGAGCCGGAGATGATTGGCTGGTCGCCGTTCGGCGGGGCCGGAGGTGGGTTGGTCCGGGCGCCGTTCGGTGGAGCCGGAGGTGATTGGCTGGTCGCTGGTCAGCGGAGTCGGGGGTGGTTGGTCCGGTCGGTCGGCGGGCCGGAGGTGGTCGCCGGTCGGCGGAACCGGCGACGGGATGCCCGGCCTCCGACCGCCGGAACCGAAGGCGATTCGCCCGACCTCCGGCCAAGCGGAACCGAAACCCTAGCCGTGGCAGCCTTCTTCGTTCACCGGCCCGAACGACGGCAGGACCAGACCGCACAGATAGCCGTCGATCCACCGGCCGCTCCCGGCGAGGTTGGTGCCCAGCCGGACGAAGGGTGCGAAACCCCGGATCCCCGCGGCCAGCGCGTCCTGGTTGCGCTGCAGCATCGACGTCAGCTGGTCGAGCTGGGTGAGCAGCGGGCCGACGGGAGCCTCGGCGATCAGCCCGGACAGCTCCGTCGCCAGCCTCCGGGAGCCGTCGAGGAGGGTGCTGATCGCCGTCTCGCGGTTGATCACCTCTTCGAGCAGCTGGTTTCCGTCGTCGAGGAGCCGGCGCACCGCCGTGTCGCGGTCGACGAGCGTCTGCGAAACCACGCGCGTGTTGCCCAGCAGCCTCGCGAGCCGGCTGTCGCGTGAGGCGAGCGAATCCGAGAGCCGCGAGAGCCCGGTGAGCGCGGCGCGGACACTCTGCGGCGTGTTCGCCAGCGTCGCCGACAGCGTGTCGAAGCTCTTCGCCAGCCGGGCAGTGTCGATGCGGTCCACTGTGGACGACAGTTCGCCGAACGCCGCGAGGATGTCGTAAGGCACCGTGGTGCGGGAGCGGGGGATGGGCTGCCCCGGGTCGAGCGTGCCCTCGCCGCGCGGGTCGAGGGCGAGGTACTTCTGGCCCAGCACCGTCTTCAGCCGGATCGCCGCGCTCGTCGCGTCGCCCAGCCAAGCTCCCTTGGCCCGGAAGAAAACCAGCACGTGGTCGCCGCGCAACCGGACGGCCGACACGTGCCCGACCTCGACGCCGGCGACGCGGACGTCGTTGCCCTCGATCAGCCCGGCCGCTTCGGTGAACTCGGCCGAGTAGGCCGTCCCGTCGCCGAGCACCGGCAGGGCGCGCACGTTCAACGCCGTGACCACGCCGAGGGCGAGCAGGGTCAGGCCGGCGAGCCCTGTCCGGACCGGGGCGTCGGCGACCCGACGTATTGACATGACGTCAAGAGTGACCCACGTCACCCAGGGCCGCTACCGGTGTCCCCCGATGAGACGAAGATCGGGGCCTCACGCGGTGGTGAGCGCCGGGTATTCACGGTAGTCCAGCGCGTTGGCCGCCCGGTCCGTCATCCAGGTGAAGATGCCGCCGAACAGCCGCGTGCTCAGCATCCGGTAGGCGCGGTTGCGGCTGCGGATCTTCGCGGCCGTGCGCGGCGCGAGGAAGTTGCCGGAACCCTTGCCGTTCTTCTGCCCGACCGCGGCCGGCTTGCGCAGCCGCTGCTCGTACTTCGCGAACGCCGTCACGTGGTCGCCGCCGGCCGCCACGAGCTCCCCGGCCAGCACCTGGGCGCCCATCATCGCGAGCCCGGTGCCGGACCCGCCCGGCCCGGCGCACCAAGCGGCGTCGCCCAGGAGCACGACCCGGCCCTTCGACCAGCGGTCGAGGTGGATCTGGCTGATCGAGTCGACGTACAGGTCGTCGGCCGCGGGCAGCGCTTCGAGCAGCTTCGGCGTCTCCCAGCCGGTGTCCGCGAACAACTGCGCGAGCAGCCCGCTCTGCTCGGCGGCGCTCCGGCGGTGGAACTCGACGCCGTCGGCCGCGAAGACCAGGTTGACGTGCAGCCGGTCCGGCAGCCGGTGGCTGCCCACGCTGACGCCGCGGCCGGGCTCGTTGTACGAGATGCTGGTGTGGTCGAGCCCGAGGTGGTTGGGCGCGGTGAAGCCGGCGATGCCGAAGCCGAGGTCCGTGCGGAAGTCCGCCTCCGGCCCGAAGGCCGCGGCCCGCACGCCGGAGTGCACGCCGTCGGCCCCCACCACCAGGTCGAACGTGCGCGGGGCGCCGTGGCGGAAGGTGACTTCGACGCCGTCCGCGGTCTCGGTGAGGCTCGTGACGCGGTCGCCGAAGACGTATTCGGTGTGGTCCGCGGTGTGCTCGTGCAGGATGCGCGCGAGGTCGCCGCGCAGGATCTCGACCTCGCCGCTCCACGCGGCGCCGGGCAAGGTCAGCGCGGGCCGGCCGTCGAGACCGAGCACGGTCTGGTCGCCCATCGCCGTCTCGTACCGGCGGATCTCGTCGAGGACCCCCATCGCGACCAGCAGTTTCACCTGCTCGCCGCGGAAGTCGACGGCCTGGCCGCCGGGGCGCGGCGCGGGGGCGGACTCGACGACGGTGACGCGGTAGCCGCCGCGGTGCAGCCAGTGGGCGGCGGACGGGCCGGCGATGCCGGCCCCGGAGACGAGCACGGTCTTGGCGGTCATCGGAGGGGTTCCTCTCGGGTCGGTGGGTGCCGACGCCGAGATTGCGGGCGGCCGCTGACGGTCCTCGCACCATCCGCTGACGGCTCGGCCAGTGCGCCGCGGTTGCAGTCGCTAACATGACCCGCGTGGACCGCGCCACCGACGGCCGGATCCAGGAGGACGGCGAGGGAGCCGTCGAGGCACGCATCCTGGATGCCGCTGCTCACCTGATCGCCGAAGAGGGCTTCGGCAGGTTGAAGATCGGCGGCGTCTGCGCCCGCTCCGGCTACGCGCGGTCGGTCGTCTTCCAGCACTTCGGCGACAAGGACGGGCTCGGCCAACGGCTCGTCGAGCACGCCGTCGAGGAGTTCACCAACGTCTACAGCGAGGCTGTCGCGGCCCGCACCGGCTCGGCGAACGCGACGCCGATGGACATGCTGCGCGCGCTGCTGGACATCATCTTCGAGCTGATCCGCACGATGCCGACGCTCAACCACGCGTTCCTGGCCCTGTGGGGCGACGCGGCGGCGGAGTCCTCGGCCCTGCGCGGCGCGCTGACGGAGGCCGACCGCCGGTTCCGGTTCGCCATCGCGCAGACCGTGGCCAGCGGGGTCGCGGACGGGTCCATCACCGGCGTCCGCGACCCCGATTCCTACGCTTCGGCGATGCTGGCCCAGCTGCGCGGGATCTCGATGCAGGCCCTGATCGACCCCGACGGCGTCGACCTGCGCGGGCTTCGCGCCGAGCTCGAGCGCGGCGTCGACCGGCTGTCCGCGAGCTTCCGCGGCACGCTCTAAAGGGCGTACACGATGCTCCGCAGCACGATCACGCCGATGAAGACGAGCGTGAAGGCCAGATCGAGCGACAACCCGCCGAGCCGCACCGGCCGCACGACCCGCCGCACCGGCCCGATCACCGGCTCGGTCGCGGCGTAGGCCAGGCCCCGGGCGCGCCGCGCCCACGGCGGGGTGTTCGCCACCACCGCGACCCAGTCCAGCACCATCCGCGCGATCAGCACGAGCAGGTACAGGCTCAGCGCGAACCCGAGCAGTGTCCCTAGTGCACCCATGGTCCCTCCGTTTCCACTACCCGAACAACGGGCGGGCGGGGCGGGGAGTGCCAGTTCTGTCCGGTTCACAGCATTTCAACAGGTTCGAGTGCGCCGCCCGCGCCCGTCGGCGGCGGCGTGCGCGGCCGGCGGGGACGGGCGAGCTCGGCGACGGGCTCCCAGTGCGCGCGGTGCCGCCGTTGCACGGCTGCGGTGGCTTGGGCACGGCTGGTGAGCGCCGAGCGGCTTCGCGGACGTGACGATGACGGAGACCGCCGAGCGCGCGGAGGTGGGCCGCACCACGTTCTGCGAGGCATCGCTGGCGGCACTTGGCCTGGTGAACGACGCCGTGCGTGGGCCGGTGCGGCCGGCCCACGCACGGATTGCGCTCGAAGCTCAGCCGAAGGTGACCACGAGCCGGCCGTCGGAGGCGAAGGACCACTTCATCGTTCCGGCGTACGCCGAACAGCGGGAGCCGTTCTTGCCGGTCCAGAACTGGTCCGAGCTGTCGACGCTGCCGACCGTCTTGTCGTTCGAACCGCCGCTGGCGAAGCGGCACGAAGTGTCGTTGCGGAACACCGAAGTGCCGGTGTCGAAGGAGAAGTTGCGTTCGGCGTTGTCGATGCCGACATTGTCCGAAATGGACATCTCGCCCGGGTTGCTGTTGTAGGTGAACCCGTGGTGGCCGTTGCGGTAGGCGATGTCGCGCCGGACGATGTGGTTGACCGCGATCTTGTCGCCGCCGAGCTTGTAGCCGTTGCGGTCGCCGTTCTTGTTGACCGTGCCGTTGCTGAGGGTGCCGTTGGCGTAGGCGAGGGAGTCCTCGATGGTCACCGGGCCGATCGGGCCGGTGTCGGTCTTGGTGTAGAGGTCCCAGCCGTCGTCGATGTTGTTGTGGGAGACGTCGTAGCGGAAGACGTTGCCGGGGCCGGCGGTGAGCTTCGCGGCGAACCCGTCGGCGTCCTCGCCGTCGGAGTCGGCGTTGTCGTGCGATTCCGAGCTGACGACGAGGTTGTTCGCCGGCCACTGGTCCTTCGGCGTGCTCGACGCGATCCGGGAGATCTGCAGCCCGGAATCGCGGTTGAAGCGGGTGACGACGCGTTCGAGGACGTTGTTGCTGCCGCCGACGAAGATCCCGTTGTCCCCGGCCCGTTCGACGACGATGCCGGCGACGCGCCAGTAGGAGCCGTTGACGGCGAGCCCGCGGTTGGCCGGGTCTTCCGCCATGGCCGAGAAGTTCAGCACGGGCGTCTCGCCGGGGTAGGCGGAGAGGGTCTTGCGCGCGCTCGAGGTGCCGCTGTTGGCCGGCGCGATGGTGACGGTCTGGGCGTAGGAGTAGGTCCCGCCGCGCAGCGAAATGGTGCCACCGGAACCGATCCGCGTGAGCGCCGAGGGCAAGGTGGTCGGATCCGCCTGCGTACCGGCGGCGGAGTCCTTGCCGTTCGGTGCCACGTAGAGGGTGGTGGCCGCGGCGGCCGATGGCGGTGCCAACGCGGTGATCGTGACGAGCGCGGCGCTCACTGCAAGCGCTTTCTTGCGGGGAATGCTTCCGTGCGAACCCATTGCACGCCTCCTTGCGGGCAAGAATGTGCCGGACACCGGATCCGAGAGCGCTCCCACCGGGAGCGGGATCTCCGGTGAGGCGACGGTAGCACCGGCCGGCGGCAGCCCGAGTGGGCCAAGCGGGTCGTCTGCACTGAAAACGCTTTCAGCGATCACCCGGGCCCGCGCCGAACCCGGCGGAGACGTCGGCCCGGCGGGTGCGCCGCGTCACTTCGACGCCGGCCGCCTTGCATACACGAACGTATCCGATGCATTATTGTATCGAACAGGAGGAGCGATGACCGCAGGAGGAGCTCGCGAGCCACGGGTGACGAAGCGACGCGCCGAAACCCGGGGCCGGCTGCTGGATGCCGCCCTCGAGGTCTTCGCCCGGGACGGGTTCGGCCGCGCGACCGTCGACAAGGTGTGCGCCCACGCCGGCTACACGCGGGGCGCCTTCTACTCGAACTTCGCGTCACTGGACGAGCTGTTCCTGGCCATGTGGGAGCAGCGGTCCACCGCGCAGATCGCCGAGGCCCGGCAGGTGTTCGAGGCCGGCGGCGTGCCGGCGGTGACCGATGTGGACGACGTCGTCGACCAGGTCCTGCGGGTCGTGCCGATGGACGAGGAGTGGTACCGGGTGAGCGCCGAGTTCACCGCGCACGCCCTCCGCACCCCCGGGCTGCGCGAGGTGATCGCCGGCCGGGAGCGGGCGATCGCCGCGTCGTTCCTGCCGTTCCTGCTGGCTCTGCTCGAGCGCATCGGCCGGATCGTGCCCGACCCGGACGCGCTGGGGCAGGCCTTGATCGCCGTGCACGACGGCACCGCCGCCCAGTGCTTCACCGAACCCGGCGATCCCGTGGTGTGGCAGCGCCGAGCCGAGCTGTTCGCCCGCGTCGTCACCGCATACAGCACCGAAAGCAAGGACTGATCATGACCGGAGAACCGGACGTCATCGTGGTGGGAGCCGGCCTCGCCGGCCTCGTCGCGGCCCACGAGCTCGCCAAGGCCGGACGCCGGGTGCTGGTGGTCGAGCAGGAAAACCGCGCCAACCTCGGCGGCCAGGCGTTCTGGTCGCTCGGTGGCCTGTTCCTCGTCGACAGCCCGGAGCAGCGGCGCAACGGCATCAAGGATTCCTACGAGCTGGCGCTGCGCGACTGGCTGGACTCCGCCGGCTTCGACCGCGAAGACGAGGACCACTGGGCCCGGCAGTGGGCGCAGGCCTACGTCCGGTTCGCCGCCACGGAAAAGCGGCCCTACCTGCACGACCTGGGCCTGCGGTTCACGCCCGTGGTCGGCTGGGCCGAGCGCGGGGGCGGCACGGCGGACGGCCACGGCAACTCGGTTCCGCGGTTCCACCTGACCTGGGGCACCGGCCCCGAGGTGGTCCGGGTCTTCGCCGAGCCGGTGCTGGCGGCCGAACGCCGCGGGCTGGTGCGGTTCGCGTTCCGGCACCAGGTCGACGAGCTGATCGTCGAGGACGGCGCCGTGGCCGGGGTGCGGGGCACCGTGCTGGAGCCGTCGGAACTGGACCGCGGCCAGGCGTCGTCCCGGGTGGGGGTGGGCGGCTTCGAACTGCGGGCCAAGGCCGTGCTCGTCACCTCGGGCGGGATCGGGCACAACCACGACCTGATCCGCGCCAACTGGCCGGCCGCCCGCCTCGGCCCGTGCCCGGAGACGATGATCCCCGGCGTGCCCGCCCACGTCGACGGCCGCATGCTCGCGATCAGCGAGCAGGCCGGCGCCGGCCTGGTCAACCGCGACCGGATGTGGCACTACACCGAAGGCTTGCACAACTGGGACCCGATCTGGCCCGATCACGCGATCCGGATCATCCCGGGTCCGTCGTCGATGTGGTTCGACGCCACCGGCAAGCGGCTCCCCGCCCCGAACTTCCCCGGGTTCGACACCAACCAGTCGATGAAGGCCGTTTTGTCGACCGGCTACGACTACTCGTGGTTCGTGCTGAACCAGACGATCATCGACCGCGAATTCGTGCTGTCCGGGTCCGAGCAGAACCCCGACATCACCGGCAAGGACCTTCGCCGCACGCTCGTCGGCCGCGGTGGCAAGGGCGCGCCGGGACCGGTCGACGCCTTCAAGAACCGGGGCGTGGACTTCGTCGTCGCCGACACCCTCGGCGAACTCGTCGCGGGCATGAACAAGATCGCCCGTGGCCCGGACCTGGAGGTGGCGGCGATCGAACGGCAGATCGCCGCCCGCGACGGCCAGGTCGGCAACCGGTTCTCGAAGGACTTCCAGCTGATGGCGATCGCCAACGCCCGCCGGACCCTGGGTGACCGGCTGGTGCGCGTGGCGAAGCCGCACCGGCTCCTCGACCCGGAGCACGGCCCGCTGATCGCGGTCCGCCTCAACATCCTGACGCGCAAGACGCTCGGCGGGATCCAGACGAACCTGGATTCCCAGGCCATGCGCGCCGACGGCTCCCCATTCCCCGGCTTGTACGCCGCCGGCGAGGTCGCCGGCTTCGGCGGCGGTGGGGTGCACGGCTACAACGCGCTGGAAGGCACGTTCCTCGGCGGCTGCATCTTTTCCGGCCGTGCGGCGGGCCGGGCGCTCGCCCGCACGCTGCCGTAGGTCACGTCGAGGAACGGTGTTCTCAGGCGGGCGTGCAGGTCAGCCTCGGTGGGGGTGCTGCCCCGCTCGCCTGGAAACCGAAGGTCGTGCTGCCGCCCGGGCCGATGGGGCCGTTCCACCCGGCGTCGCCGGCCACCACGCTCGCGCCGTTCTGCTTCAGGGTGGTGTTCCACGAGTTGGTGACCTGCTGGTCGCCGGGCCAGGTCCAGCCGACGCGCCAGCCGGTGATCGGCGTGCGGCGGTCGTTGGTGACCGTCACCGTCGCGACGTGGCCGGTGCCCCAGCCGCCGTTGACCTGCAGGCTTGCGGTGCACCCGGCGGCCGGTAGAACCAGCAGCGTGATGGAGTTCGCCGGGTAGGTCGCGTCGACCCGGCCGTTGCCCACCGGGAGGTCGGCGCCGCGCACGATGGCGCCCAGGTTGGCCGGGCCGTAGGTGAACCGTTGTGCCGCACCGGCGTTGTCGAACCCGGCCATCGACAGCGGCGCGGTGAGGTCGCCGCCGGTCTTGTTGACGACCATCACGGTCAGCGCCTGGTCGGCGGACCGCTGGGCCGCGTACACCGCCAGCTGACCCTGGTCGGCGGCGGTCGCCGACACGCTGACGTCACCGAACCGGCTGCCCGCGCCGTCGTAGTTGCGGTACATCCGGAACGCGTACGCGCCCGGGTCGGTCGGCTTGGGTTCGCCCCACATCGTGGCGAGGTCGAGGCCCTCGCGGCCGAAGACGCCCAGGATGTCGGCCTCCGCCAGCGCGCCGTTGATGTCGTCCAGCGCGCCCCAGTTGTACTCGGTGATGGCGGTCTTGGTCCCCGGGTTGTACTGGTCGACCCACGACTTCATCGTGCGGATGAACTGCAGCGGCGGCGCGTTGACCCCACTCGGGCCGATCCAGGACTCTTCGACGTAGGTGGGGTCCCACAGCGACCGGATGGACCGCAGCCGCAGCGCATTGGCTTCGGGCGTCTTGTCGCCGCTGATCTGCGGGTAGAAGTGCTGGTCGAAGTAGTCGAGGTAACGCTTGCCGCCGTGGGCGTCGCTGTAGTCCTTCATGTTCTTCAGGTACCACTGGGACAGGTTGAGCCCGCCGTGCGCGGCCGAATCGGCGCCCGGCCCGCAACCGTCCACTCCGGACGCGACCCACTCGCAGTAGCCCCAGCCGGACGGACCGAGCACCGCCGCGCTGGGGTCGGCGGCCTTGATCGCCGCGGCGGCCGCGGTGCCCTTGCCGCCCAGTTCGTCGTCCGAGACCGGCTGGGGGTGCACGTCCCGGTGCGTGCTGGACCAGAGCACCGGTTCGTTGTCGAGTTCGTAGATCGGCACACCACCTTGGGCCGCGGTGCCGAACCGGTCCACCAGGTGCGACACCATTTCGCCGTCGAACGCCGCGTCCGCCGGGACCGAGGTGTCGGTGGGAACGCCGGTCAGGTTCTGCTGGCCGAGCTGACCGTTGCCGCAGTTGGGGTCCCACTGGTCGAAGCTGTCCTGCTGCGGGAACCGGGTCGCCGGGAACCCGCAGGCGAACGGGTGGGACGACGGTGAATCCTTGGCGACCCACCCGCTCAGGGGCACGGTGACGACCGGCTTGATGCCGCGGCCGAGGTTGGCCCCGACCATGCCTTCGACGGTGTGTTCCTGGTCGGCGACGATGTTTTCGAAGTACCAGTCGCTGCCGGTGTTGTAGGTGTGGTTCTTGAAATTGTAGCGGCTGGAGGCGTTGCCGCCCCAGCGCGCGACCGTCTGGCCGATTTCGGCGTTGAACGCCGGATCGCCGCCGTTGAGGCCGTAGATGCCGGGGCTGATCGGGTGCCGGGCGGCGGACACGTCCACCGACAGGCTGAGCTCGGCGGCGGACGCCGGCGGTGCGGCGATGGCCGGTGCGGTCAGCACCGCGGCCAGCACGCAGCCGCTCGCCGTTCCGGGCCTGAAGTGGTGTCGTCGTCGAGCACCCATGAGGAGACTCCTGCCGCCGGCTTGTGGGAGCGCTCCCATACGCTACCGGCCGCGGCCCGGTCGTCAATCGGCCGATGGGCGGTCTTCCCCGCTCCGGGCGCGCTGACCTGGTGCGGTGAGCGGTGAAAATTTCCGGCGCCGGCGGCGAACAGCGTGTTCCGGGACCACCGGCTCCGGCTGGAACCGGCTCGGTACGGGGCCGTCATGAATCCGGTGAGCAGGGCGTGCGGGGGCCAGCGCCTGCTGGGCCGGCGGCCGGTCGGTGCGGGCGAGGGCGTGGCGGCGCCAGATCGGGAGCACGCCGGACATCATCGCGTCCGGGCTCGTTCGACCAGGCGGCCGCCGAGTGCAGGGCGGAGGGCGCGTTCCCGCTCGGTGAGGGCGGTTTCGACGCCCGGGAAGCGCGCTGGCGCGGCAATCCAGCTGGGGGTGTCTGTTTTGCCGCACCAGCGCTGGTATCCCTAAGGGATGGCATGGTGCTCCGGATGCCGGGCCGGTACTCCCGCGCTCGGCGCGTCCCATTGAAGCCCAGTGCCCGGTCGCGTGCCTAGGTGGCAACGGTCTTGACCGAGGCCGCCGATGGTCAGGCGTTCGCGCCGTCAAGACGAACTTGTGGCTATTTCGCGGTATTCGAAAGATCCCGCGGGCGCGCGGTCAGCGTCCGCGAGATCACGTCCAGGACGCGCGGCGCGTGCTCGTCGAGGTAGAAGTGCCCACCGGGGTAGGTGTGCAGGGTGAAGTCCGCCGTCGTGTGGCCGGCCCAGGCTCGGGCCTCCGCCACGGTCGCCTTCGGGTCCGATTCGCCGACCAGCGCGTGGATCGGGCAGTGCAGCGGGGGTCCCGGCTCGTAGCGGTACGTCTCCGCGGCCCGGTAGTCGCCGCGCAGGGCGGGCAGCGCCGTCGCCAGCAGTTCCTCGTCGTCGAGCAGGTGCGCGTTCGTGCCGCTGAGCGACTTGATCTCGGCGACGAACTCGTCGTCGCCGAGCAGGTGGTACCGCTCGTCCCGGTGGCAAGACGGCGCCCGGCGACCCGAGGCGAACAGGGCCAGCGGGGCGACACCCGCGCTCTCCAGCCGAAGCGCGACCTCGAAGCCCAGCGTCGCGCCCATGCTGTGGCCGAAGATCGCCAGCGGCACATCCGTGTGGGGCAGCAGGTTGGCGGTCACCGCGTCGGCGAGCTCAGCGATGCTCGACATGCTCGGCTCGCGCCGGCGGTCCTGGCGTCCGGGGTACTGCACGGCGAGCACGCCGACCCGCGGCGCGAGCGCGCGGGAGACCGGGAAGAAGTAGCTCGCCGAGCCGCCGGCGTAGGGCAGGCAGACCAGGTTGACCGGCACGTCCGGGATCGGGTGGTAGCGCCGGATCCACGGCTGCGCCTCCGGGTTGTCGGCCACGGACGTCACTCTCCTGCGGTCGGGTACGAGAATGCCCCGGACTTTCCTGTGCTGCCGGGCCCACCGGCAACCCTGGGCCCGGACCGTGGGCGAAACCCCTAGTCTTTCGCGTCGCTTTCCTTCCCGCTCGGCGATTCCGGTGCGTGTTCCGGCGGTTACAGCGAGATCGGCCGGTTTGCTATCGTCGAGCCCAGTGATCACTGGGGAGGGGCGCGACGGTATGCCAGAACGCCTGGGGCGGACCGAGACTCGGTCCGACGCCGACGAAACCGCGGTGGAGCCGGAGACCGGGGACGCCGGCGCCGGTTGGCGGCGGCTGAGCCGCCGGACGCTCGGCGTCCACCTGAAATGGCTCGTGCCGCCGGCCGCCTCGCTGGGCGCGTACGCGTTGTGGACCGGCGGCGAACTCGAGGTCGCGTCGCTGTACAAGCTCGGGATGGTCAGCGTCGCCTTCGTCGCGGTCACGGTGTACGAGGTCGTTCAGCTGCTCACCACCCGCTTCCGGGTGACCGGTGAGGTGTTCGAGCTGCGCAAGGGGCTGGTGCTGCGCCGGCACCGCTCGATCCGGCGCGACCGCGTGCGCCGGGTCGACCTGACCGCCGGGCCCGCGCAGCAGCTGTTCGCGCTCGTCATCGTGCGCATCGGCACCGGCAGCGGGCCGCAGGGCAAGGACCACGAAGTCACGCTGTCGGCACTGTCGAAGCGGGACGCGCTCGCCCTGCAGGCGGAACTGCTCGCGGGCGCCGGTGCGGCGGCGGAGGATGACCCGGCCGAGGACGGCACGATCGCCGCGCTGCGGTGGTCGTGGATCCGCTACGCGCCGCTCACGATGTGGGGCGGGCTCGCGATCGTCGGGCTCGTCGCGCTCGCGACCCGGGTGGCGGACTGGTTCGGTCTGAGCCTCGACGGGGTTTTCCGGTGGCTGGCCCGGTTCTTCCAGGAGGCTTCACCCGTCCAGGTGATCCTTTCCTTCGGGGTCGTCTTCGCCGTCCTCAGCGCGCTGAGCAGCCTGCTGCTGTTCTGCGAGCAGTGGTGGCGCTACCGCTTCGAGGTCGAGGGGCTCTACACCTACCGCGTCCGCCGCGGTCTCCTCACGACCCGGCAGATCGCGATCGACCGGCGGCGCGTCCGCGGTGTCGAAGTGACGCAACCGTTGCCGCTGCGGCTGTTCGGGGCCGGCCGGGTCGAGGTGCTCGCGACGGGACTCGGCGCCTCGGACGACGACTACACGGGCATGCAGGTGGTCACCCCCGCCGTGCCGCGCGGGGAGGCCGACCGGATCGCGGCGGCGATCGCGGAACAGTCGCCGTCGCCGACGGCGACCACGCGGCTGCGGCCGCACCCGCCCGCCGCGCTGCGGCGCCGGTTGCTTCGCGCGGTCCTGGCCGCGCTCGTGCCGGCGGCCGTGCTCGCGGTGCTCGGCTGGACCATCGCCCCGGCCGTGCTGCCCAGCGTGGGGATCGTCGCGGCGGCCGGCGTGGTGCTCGGGGTCCTGCTCGGCGTCGACGCCTACCGGGCCCTCGGCCACGACGTCTCCGGCGACTACCTGGTCACCCGGTACGGGACGCTGCGGCGGCACACCGTGGCCCTGCGCCGGGACGGCGTGATCGGGTGGCGGATCTCGCGCTCCCCGGGCCAGCGCCTGTCCGGGCTGGTCACCGTCAGCGCCGTGACCGCGGCGGGCAAGGGCGGTGCGTACCAAGTGCGTGACGTCCGGCTTCCGGACGGCGTGGCGTTCGCCGGCGAGGCCGTCCCCGGGCTGCTGGCGCCCTTCGTGGTCCCTCGGCAGGCCCCCGAACCCGAACCCGCACACCGATGAGCGCGGACCGGACCGCCGGGCGCGGACCGGAGTACCCGGCGATGCTCCCGGCGACGCTCGAGGCCACCGCGCACCCCGGCGGCGGCCGGGCGCGCCGCTCGCTGCGCGACTGGCTGACCGACGGGCTGTGCGTGCTGTGCGCCTTGCTCATGGGCCTGCTGTCGCTGTGGGTGCGGGACCCGGACGTGGTCCCCTCGATCTCGTTGCCGCTCAGCTTGGCCGTCTCGATCGCCGCCTGCCTCTCGCTGTGGTTCCGGCGGCGGTGGCCGGTGCAGCTGGCGTTCGTGCTCATGGTGCTGTCGGTCTGGTTCGTGCACGCGTCCGGGGCGAGCGCGATCGCGCTGTTCACCGTCGCCGTGCACCGCAAGACGGCCACCGTGATGCCGTTGCTCGTGCTGGGCGTGCTCTCGCCGCTCGTGCAGTTCCGGATCTACCGCCTGGAGCCGGACACGCCGCTCGTGTACTGGATGGCCGTCGGCATCGCGGCGACGCTCAGCGTGCTCGCCGTGTTGTGGGGGATGGGCGTCCGGGCGCGGCGGCAGCTCGTGGTGTCGCTGGCGGAACGCGCGGAGCGGGCCGAGGCGGAACAGGAACTGCGCGTCAGCCAGGGCCGGCTGCGCGAGCGGGAACGCATCGCCCGGGAGATGCACGACGTGCTGGCGCACCGGCTCTCGCTGCTGAGCATGCACGCGGGCGCGCTGGAGTTCCGGCCGGACGCGCCGCCGGAGGAGATCAGCCAGGCGGCCGGAGTCATCCGGTCCAGCGCGTACCAGGCGCTGGTCGACCTCCAGGGCGTCATCCACGTGCTGCGGCAGGCGGAACCGGAAGAGGAAGGCCCGCAGCCGACCATGGCCGACGTGCCGGTGCTGGTCGAGGAGGCGCGCGCGGTCGGCACCGAGGTCGAGTTCGACGACGCGGTCACCGGGCTCGACGGCGTGCCGGCGCTGCTGGGCCGGACCACCTACCGCATCGTGCAGGAGGGCCTGACGAACGCGCGCAAGCACGCGCCGGGCGCCGTCGTGCACCTGGCGATCCACGGGTCGCCGGAGCAGGGGGTGGAGATCTCCATGCGCAACGCGCTGAGCGGGTCCGGCGCCCGCCCGACGGGTTCGGCGCCGCTGCCGGGCTCGGGGGTGGGGCTGACCGGGCTGCGCGAACGGACCAGCCTCGCCGGTGGGCGCTTCGAGCACGGCCGCACCATGGCCGGGGAGTTCCGCATCCGGGCTTGGCTACCCTGGCCGTCATGAGCCAGCCGCAGAACCCGCCGGTCCGGGTGCTGATCGTCGACGACGACCCGCTGGTCCGCAGCGGGTTGCGGACGATGCTCGGCGGCGTCGCCGACCTGGAGATCGTCGGCGAGGCGGCCGACGGCGGCGAGGTGCCCGGCGCCGTCGCCGAGACCGCGCCCGACGTGGTCCTGATGGACATCCGCATGCCCGGGACGAACGGTCTCGTCGCCACCGAGCGGCTCCGCGCGGAGAAACCCGGGATCGAGGTCATCGTGCTGACCACACTGGACAGCGACGACCACGTGCTCCGCGCGTTGCGGGCCGGCGCCGGCGGTTTCCTGCTCAAGCACACCCCGCCGGCGGAGATCGTGGACGCCATCCGGCGGGTCGCGGCCGGCGACCCGATCCTCTCGCCGAGCGTCATCCGGCAGCTCATCAACCACGTCACCGACGAGACCGAGACGGCGGAGTCCGCCCGGCAGCGGATGGCGTCGGCGGCGCTGGACGGGCTGTCCCATCGCGAACGTCAGGTCGCGTACGCCATCGGAGAGGGAAAGACGAACGCCGCGATCGCCAAGGAGCTCTACATGAGCCTGCCGACGGTGAAGGCACACGTCACGCGCCTGCTCGGCAAACTCGGGCTGAACAACCGGGTGCAGATCGCGCTGCTCGCGCACGACGCCGGGCAACACCGACCAAAGTCGTAGCCGGTCCACGCACGACTAGACCTTGGACAGGCCGCGCTAGCCGATCGAGTGCTGTTCGAGCCGGCCTGGCCGATTCAGACTGTGGCCATGACCGAAGGCAATTTGAACCGACTGCTCGCGAAGGATGAGTACTACGGCGCGACAGCCGCCGACTTGCAGGCCATGGGTCTGGCCGACAAGGCCAAGGCAGCGATCAACCAGCGGGCGATCTTCCCCCACCGGGGCACGGCGACGCTGTACGCCGACCGGCTCGTGCTCGGCAGCTGGGACGACAACGGCGACGTCACGCTGTACCCACGCGAGGTCAGTGCGATCACGAACGAGTTCACCGACCTGTACGGCCGATTCCTCGGCGGTGGCCTGAAGAAGGCCGGCGCTCCGGTGATCCTGCGCCGGACCAGCGGCGAGGAGGCGTACCTGCTCCTCAACCACCGCTGGTTCAGCGAACGCACCGACAACCAACGGTGGTACCGGTTGCTCACCGACTGGCTCGCCTCCGCGAACTCGCCCCGGACCGGCCGGTAAGCAGCTGAAGACCGTGCTGGGCACGAGAGGGGACCGCCGATCCGGTGGTCCCCCTTGTGCTGTGCGCCGGTCCCGTCTCGTTTCCGGGCGGCCGCCTGGTTTCCGATCGTCTAGTCATTCTCGTAGGTCTCTTTGACACGCAGCGCGAAGCCCAGTGAGACTCGGTCGGGTCACCGATCGAACGATGCCGCCGTGGCGTGGCGCGGGCATCGTGGATGCCGGCACGGCACGGGCTCGTCGTCGTCGCCGGTCGTGACGCCTACCGCCGATGTCGGAAATGCGTTGCCACGGGACGGTTTCACACCGCTTCCGCGAAGGTTCGGGTGTCGGCGGAGCCACCAGCCCGCCCCGCCACCGCGTCGGGGCGACCGACGAAACGGATTGGCCTGTGGAGATCATCGGAGACGGCTTCCTCTCGCGTCACCTCACCCGCTCGTTCGCCGATCGCTACCCGGACGTCACGGCCATCGCGGCGGGCGTCACCAAGACCACGTCCGCGACACTGGCGGACTTCGACCGGGAAGCCGCGCTGGTCTACGACGTCGTGCGCCACGCACGGCGGTCCGGCCGCACGGTCGTGTTCTTTTCCACCGCCTCGGACTCGATGTACGGGACGCTCGATTGCCCGGGACTGGTGGAAGGCCCGGTGTACCCGGTTTCCGCCTACGGCAGGCACAAGCTCGGGCTGGAGGAGATCCTCGCCCGGTCCGGCGTCGAATACCTGGCGTTCCGGCTGACCCACATCGTCGGCGAGGGACAGCGGGCGCACCAGCTCATCCCGTCGCTCGGGCGGCAGGTTCTCGAGGGTTCGGTGACCGTGCACCGCAACGCGCACCGCGACCTGCTCGACGTGGAACACCTGCTGCTGGCCCTGGACCGGGTGCTCGCGACCGGGGTCCGGCAGGAGGTGATCAACGTCGCCTCCGGGGTGCTGGAGCCGATCGAGCGGATCGTCGACGGCATCGAGGAGCGGTTCGGCGTGGTGGCGGACCGGGTCACGGTGGACGTGCCGGTGGTGAGCATGCCCACGAACACCGCCCGGTTGCGCCGGCTGGTCCCGGAGTGGGCCGGGCTGGGCTTCGGCGCCGGCTACCTGCCGCGGCTGCTGGACAAGTACCTCGACGTGCTGTGCGCGCGAGCGCCTGTCCCGGCGCGCACACCGCAGACGCTGGGCTGATCCGACCAAAAGTAGGCCGACCCCCAGCGGTAAGCAACCGTTGCCACGAAGGCCATTCGGCCGTGGCTGTGGTCGGATCAGCCCAGAACGGCACAGTAGGACTTTGCTTAGTCCTCGATCGCGGGCGGCCGGCCGGCCGGTGCGGCTGCCGGATACTCGCCGCCATGGGTACCACCGTGTCTGACGGTTCTCCCGGCGGCGGCCGGGACGAGGATTTCCTCGCCGTGGTCGGCTTGTCGTGCCGCCTCCCCGGAGCGGCCGGTCCGGCGGCGTTCTGGCGGTTGCTCACCGGCGGTGTCGACGCGGTGGGCACCGTGCCGCCGTGGCGGTGGGGCCCCGGCGCGGCGGACGACGCCGGCGGCGCCCCGCTGCGCGCGGGCGGGTTCATCGACGACGCCGACCGGTTCGATGCCGCGTTCTTCGGTATCTCTTCGCGCGAGGCCGTCGCCATGGACCCGCGGCAGCGGCTCACGCTCGAACTGGGCTGGGAAGCGCTCGAGGACGCTCGCATCGTGCCCGCCACCGTGCGCGGCACGGCCGCGGGCGTGTTCGTCGGCGCCATCGCCGACGACTACGCGACCGTGACCCAGTGCCACGGCACCGACGCCCTCACCCACTACAGCCTCGCCGGGCTGCACCGCGGGCTCATCGCCAACCGGCTCTCCCACGCGCTCGGCGTGACCGGGCCCAGCTTGACTGTCGACACGGCACAGTCGTCGTCGCTGGTGGCGGTGCACCTCGCCGCGGAGAGCCTGCGCCGGGGCGAGTCGGAGCTGGCCGTCGCCGGTGGCGTGCACCTGAACCTGACGCCGGAGAGCGCGTTGACGCTCGAACGATTCGGCGGCCTGTCGCCGGATGGCCGCTGCCACACGTTCGACGCGCGCGCGAACGGTTTCGTCCGCGGCGAGGGCGGCGGTTTCGTGGTGCTGAAGACGTTGCGCCGCGCTCGTCAGGACGGCGACCGGATCTACTGCGTGCTGCGCGGCAGCGCGATGAACCACGACGGCGACGACGCGGACCTCGTGGTCCCGAGCGCGGCGGCGCAGGAACGGGTGATCCGGGCCGCCGTCCGGCGGGCGGCCGTCGAACCCGCGGCCCTGCGGTACGTCGAGCTGCACGGAACCGGGACGCGGACCGGCGATCCGATCGAAGCGGCCGCGCTGGGCGCCGCGCTCGGCGAGTACGGGGACGCACCGCTGCGGGTCGGTTCGGTGAAGACGAACATCGGGCACCTGGAAGGGGCCGCCGGGATCGCCGGGCTGCTCAAGACCGTGCTGTGCGTGCACCACCGGAAGCTGGTGCCCAGCCTGCACTTCGAGACGCCCAACCCGGAAATTGCCTGGGACACCGCGAACATCGAGGTGCAGCGCGGGACCGAGCCGTGGCCGGGTGAGGAACGCGCGCTCGTCGCCGGCGTCAGTTCCTTCGGTGTCGGCGGGGCGAACTGCCATGTCGTGCTGGCGGAATCCGAAGCGACCGAGCCCGCGGCCGCCGGGGACGGCTTCTCCGCGGCCGTGCCGTGGGTGTGGTCGGCACGCACTCCGGGCGCGCTGCGGGAGCAGGCGGTCCGGCTGGGCGCCTACGCGGACTCCGCCGAAGCCCGCGCGGTCGACATCGGCTTCTCGCTCGCGGTCACCCGCTCGGCGTTCGAGCACCGCGCCGCCGTCGTGGGAGCCGGCCGCGCGGAGCTGGCCGCCGCCGTGCGCGGCATCGGTCAGGGCGGTGCGGCCGGGATCCGTGGCGTCGCGGACGTCACCGGCCCGACGGTGTTCGTGTTTCCCGGCCAGGGCGCGCAATGGGCCGGGATGGCGGTGGAACTGCTCGGCGCCGCGCCGGTGTTCGCGGCCCGGATGGCGGAGTGCGCCGACGCGTTCGGCGAGCTCGTCGACTGGTCGCTGTGGGACGCGCTCGCCGACCCCGCGTTGCTCGAGCGGGTCGACGTGGTGCAGCCGGTGTCGTTCGCGGTGATGGTGTCCCTGGCCGCGCTGTGGGAGTCGTGCGGGATCCGCCCGGCCGCGGTCGTCGGGCACTCGCAGGGCGAGATCGCCGCGGCCTGCGTGTCGGGAGCGCTGTCGCTGCGCGCCGCGGCGAGGGTCGTGGTGCTGCGCAGCCGGGTGATCGGCGAGCGGCTCGCCGGCAGCGGCGGAATGGCTTCGATCGGCCTGTCCGAACGCCAGGTGGCGGCACGGATCGCCGGGTACGGGACGCGGATCACGGTGGCGGTGGTCAACGGCCCGTCGTCGGTCGTCGTCGCGGGCGAGCCGGCGGCGCTGGACGAACTGGTCGCGAGCTGCGAGGCCGACGGTGTTCGCGCTAAGCGGGTACCGGTGGACTACGCGTCGCATTCGGTGCACGTCGAGCAGATCGAGGAGCGCCTGTCGGCCGAGCTGGGCGCGCTCGAGCCGCGGGTGCCGAAGGTGCCGTGGCTGTCCACGGTGACCGGCGAGTGGATCGAAACGGCCACTGTGGACGCCCGGTACTGGTACGCGAACCTGCGGCAGCCGGTGCGGTTCGAGGCGGCCATCCGCACGCTCGCCACCGCCGGGTACGCGGCGTTCGTCGAGGTGAGCTCGCACCCGGTGTTGCCGGCGGGTCTGCAGGAGACGCTCGACGACGCCGGCGCGGGCCCGTCGGTGGTCGTCGGCACGCTGCGGCGCGACGACGGCGGTCTCACGCGCTTCCTCACCTCGCTGGCGGAACTGCACGTGCGCGGGGTCGACCCCGACTGGGCCGCGGTCTTCCCCGGCGGCGTGCGGGTCGACCTGCCGACGTACGCCTTCCAGCGCAAGCGGTACTGGCACGGCGACGCCGCCGACGACGACATCCCGGTCACGCCGTCGCTCGACCCGCTCGACGTCGTCCGCACGCACGCCGCCGCGGTGCTGGGGCACGGCGATCCGGCCGCGATCGAACCGGCGGCCACGTTCAAGGAAGCCGGCTTCGACTCCGTGATGTCGGTCGAGCTGCGCAACCGCCTCGGCACGGCCACCGGGCTCTCGCTGCCCTCGGGCCTGCTCTTCGACCGGCCGACGCCGCGTGCGGTGGCCGAGCACCTGGCCGAGCGGCTCGCGGCCGCACCGGCCGAGGCGCGCGTGACCACGACCGGCACGAAGTCCGGCGTGTCGCCGGACGAGCCGATCGCCATCGTCGGGATGGCCTGCCGGTTCCCCGGCGACGTGCGCTCGCCCGAGCAGCTGTGGCGCCTCGTCGCGGACGAGGTGGACGCGATCGGCACGTTCCCCGAGGACCGCGGCTGGGACCTGCGCAAGCTGCGTGCCGCGGGCGAGCGGCGGGGGAGCTCGGCCACCGACCAGGGCGGTTTCCTCTACGACGCGGCCGAGTTCGACGCGGCGTTCTTCGGCATCTCGCCGCGCGAGGCCACGGCCATGGACCCGCAGCAGCGGCTGCTGCTCGAAACCTCCTGGGAGGCGGTCGAGCGCGCGGGCATCGATCCGTCGTCGCTGCGGGGCAGCGACACCGGGGTGTTCGTCGGTGCCATGTCCCAGGAGTACGGCCCGCGGCTGTCCGAAGGCGCCGAAGGGTTCGAGGGCCACCTGCTCACCGGCAACACCGCGAGCGTGGCGTCCGGCAGGCTCGCCTACACCCTCGGGCTGCACGGTCCGGCCCTCACCGTGGACACCGCGTGCTCGTCTTCGCTGGTGGCGCTGCACTCGGCCGTGCGGTCACTGCGAGCCGGGGAGTGCGGGCTCGCGCTCGCCGGCGGGGCCACGGTGCTTTCTTCGCCCGGCATCTTCGTCGAGTTCAGCAGGCAGCAGGGCTTGGCGGAGGACGGCCGGTGCCGGGCGTTCGCCGAAGGCGCCCGCGGCACCGGCTGGGCCGAGGGCGTCGGCGTGCTGCTGCTGGAACGGCTCTCCGACGCGCGGCGGGCCGGGCACCCGGTGCTCGCCGTCGTGCGGGGTACCGCGGTCAACTCGGACGGGGCGTCGAACGGGCTCACCGCGCCGAGCGGTCCGGCGCAGCAGCGCGTCATCCGCGCCGCGCTCGCGGACGCGGGCCTCGAACCCCACGACGTCGACTCCGTCGAGGCGCACGGCACCGGTACGACGCTCGGCGACCCGATCGAAGCGGAGGCGCTTCAGGCGACCTACGGCCGGCACCGGCCCGCCGACCGGCCGCTCTGGCTCGGCTCGCTGAAGTCGAACATCGGGCACGCGCAGGCCGCGGCCGGCGTCGGCGGCGTGATCAAGATGGTGCAGGCCATGCGGAACGCGACGCTGCCGCGCACGCTGCACGCCGACGAGCCGTCGAGCCGGATCGACTGGAGCGCGGGAACGGTCCGGCTGCTCAGCGAGGCGCGCGCGTGGCCCGCGGCCGGCCGGCCCCGGCGCGCGGCGGTGTCCTCGTTCGGCATCAGCGGGACCAACGCGCACGTCGTGCTCGAACAGGCCGAAGAGCCGGCCCGGGAACAAGCCGGGGAGCCGGCTCGGGACACCGGGAGCGAACCGGTGCTGCCGTGGGTCCTCTCCGGACGCGGCGCGGACGCGCTGCGGGCGCAGGCCGGGCGCCTGGTCTCACGCGTGTCCTCAATGGACGATCCACGCGCGGCCGACCTGGCCTACTCGCTGGCGACCACCCGATTCGCCGCCGAACACCGGGTCGTCGCGATCGGTGCCGGGTGCGCGGAACCCCTGGCCGCGCTGCGAGAGTTCGCCGACGGCGTGGTGCCCGCCGGGCTCGTCGAAGGAACGGCGAACGTGACCGGCCGCACGGTGTTCGTGTTCCCCGGCCAGGGTGCGCAGTGGGCCGGGATGGCGCTCGAGCTGCTGGACACCGCGCCGGTCTTCGCCGGGAAGATGGCCGAATGCGCGGCCGCGCTGGGCGAGTTCGCGGACTGGTCGCTGTTCGACGCGCTCCGCGATGAGACGATGCTGGCCCGGGTCGACGTCGTGCAGCCGGTCTCGTTCGCGGTGATGGTCTCGCTGGCGGCTTTGTGGCAGGCCACCGGGATCGAGCCGGACGCGGTCGTCGGCCACTCGCAGGGCGAGATCGCCGCCGCTTGCGTGTCCGGAGCACTGTCGCTGCGCGACGCCGCGGCGGTCGTCGCCCTGCGGAGCAAGGCGATCCGCGACGAGCTGGCCGGACACGGTGGGATGGTCTCGGTTTCGCTGTCCGCGTCCGGCACCGAGCGCTTGATCGAGGACTGGGCGGGCCGGATCGGCATCGCGGTGTTCAACGGTCCCTCGGCCACGGTCGTCGCCGGTGAGCCCGCCGCGCTGGACGAGCTGCTGGCCCGCTGCGCGGCCGAGGAGATCCGGGCGCGCCGGGTTCCGGTGGACTACGCCTCGCACAGCGGCTACGTCGAAACCCTCCGGCAGCGGCTGCACGACGAGCTGGCGTTCATCGAGCCGGTCGCGGCGCGCGTGCCGTTCCTGTCGACGGTGACCGGAGAATGGACGGACACGACCACGCTGGACGCCGGGTACTGGTACGACAACCTGCGCCGTCCCGTGCAGTTCGAGACCGCGACCAGGGCCCTCGCGGCGCAGGGCTTCCGCGTCTTCGTCGAGAGCAGCCCGCACCCGGTGCTCGGCATGGCGGTGCAGGAGACGGTCGACGAGCTCGGCGCGGGTCCCACGGTCGTCGTGGGAACCCTGCGGCGCAACGAGGGCGGGCTCCGCCGGTTCTACACCTCATTGGCCGAGCTGTATGTGCGGGGCGTGACGCCGGACTGGTCCGCGGTGTTCGGCGAACACCGGCCGCGCCGGGTGGACCTGCCGACGTACGCGTTCCAGCGCCGGCGCTACTGGCTGCCGCCGGAGCAGCCGACGACGGCCGGCGCCGACCTGGTGGAGCAGCGGTTCTGGACCGCGGTCGAACGTTCCGACGTCGGGGAACTGGCGAAGACGCTGTCGGTGGCCGAGGACGAGGTGCGCCCGCTGGTGCCCGCGCTGTCGGCGTGGCGCAGCCGCCGCAACGCCGAAACCGTCGCCGATTCCCTGCGCTACCGGATCGAATGGGAACCCGTCCGGCCCGAGGGCGCCGGGCTGTCCGGCGACTGGTTCGTCGTCACGCCCGCCGAGGGTGTGGACGTGCTCGACGACGTCGTGGCCGCGCTCGAAGCGGGCGGAGCGCGCACGACCGTCGTGCGCGTGCCGGACACCGCCGACCGCACGTGGTTCGAGGAGTCCTTGGGCGACTGCGCTTCCGCGGCCGGCGTGGTCTCGCTGCTCGCGATGGACGAGCGGCCGCACGCCCGCTTCGGCGTGCTCACGGCCGGACTGGCGGCGACGGTGGAGCTGACCGCGGCGTGGGGCGGCCTCCCGCCGGCCGCGCCGCTGTGGACACTGACCCGCGCGGCCGTGACCACGGGCCGCGGCGACCGGCCGGCGAGCCCGGAACAGGCGGCGGTGTGGGGCTTCGGCCGGACCGCGGCGCTGGAGTACCCGCGCCACTGGGGTGGTTTGCTGGACCTGCCGCCGGTGCTGGACGGCCGGGCCGCGGCCCGGCTGCGTGCCGCGCTGGCCGGCTTCGACGGCGAGGACCAGCTGGCCCTGCGTTCGTCCGGGTTGTTCGCGCGACGGCTGGTGCCCGCACCCGTCGGAGACGCCGCGCCGGCGAAGCCGTGGCAGCCCGGCGGGACCGTTCTGGTGACGGGCGGCACGGGCGGGCTCGGCGGGCACCTCGCCCGCTGGCTCGCCGGCGCGGGCGCCGGGCACATCGTGCTCACCGGGCGGCGCGGCGCCGACGCGCCCGGCGCGGCCGAACTGCGCGACGAGCTCACCGCCGAGGGAGCGCGGATCACCATCGCGGCCTGCGACGTGACCGATGCCGGCGCGCTCGGCGCGTTGCTGGCCGGACTCGCCGCCGAAGGGGAACCCGTGCGCACGGTCGTGCACGCGGCGGGGATCGCGCCGTTGACGCCGATCGGCGAGCTCACCGTCGCCGAGGTCGCCGAAGTCGCCGAGGCCAAGGTGGCGGGCGTGCGCACCCTCGACGCGCTGCTCGGCCACACCGAGCTCGACACCGTCGTGCTGTTCTCGTCGATCTCCGCGACGTGGGGCGTCGGCGAGCACGCCGCGTACGCCTCGGCCAACGCGTTCCTCGACGCGTTCGCCGAGCGGCGCCGCGCGCAGGGCCTGCCGGTGCTCTCGGTCGCGTGGGGACCGTGGGCGGGCGGCGGCATGATCGCCGAGCACCAGCAGGACGTGCTGCGCCGCCGCGGGGTGCCGGTCCTCGATCCGGAACCCGCGCTCGCCGGCTTGCGGCAGGCGCTGGACCAGCGGGACACCGTGATCGCGATCGCGGAGCTCGACCGGGCGCGCTTCGTGTCGACGTTCACCTCGGTGCGGCCGAGCCCGCTGCTGGCCCGGCTGGGCGGTCCGGACGACGACGTGACGGCGCGGTCCGAGCCGGCCGGTGCCGACGAGCCCTCACTGGCGCGCCGGCTGGCGCAGCTGCGCGAAGACGAGGCGGAGCGGGCGGTCACCGAGCTGGTGCGGGCCCACACCGCCCGGGCCCTCGGCCACGAGGACCCGTCGGCGCTGGAGCTCGACCGGGCGTTCAAGGACCTCGGGTTCGACTCGCTGACGTCGGTCGAGCTGCGGAACCGGCTCGGCGCGGCGACCGGGCTCTCGTTGCCCGCCACGCTGGTCTTCGACCACCCCACGCCCGCCTCGCTGGCGGTCCACCTGCTCGCGCGGGCGCGCGGCGCCGAGGCCGGTGCCGGGCCGCGCGTGACCACCACGGCGGCGCCGGTGGCGGGTGACGAGATCGCGATCGTCGCGGCGAGCTGCCGGCTGCCCGGCGGGATCGGCTCGCCCGAACAGCTTTGGGAGCTGCTGGCCCGCGGCGGGGACGTGATGTCCGGCCTGCCGGCCGACCGCGGCTGGGATCCGGGCGTCTACGACCCGGATCCGGACCGGCCCGGCACCAGCTACACCCGGACCGGCGGCTTCCTGCACGACAGCGGCGACTTCGACGCGGAGTTCTTCGGCATGTCCCCGCGGGAGGCACTGGCCACCGATCCCCAGCAACGGCTGCTGCTCGAGCTCACCTGGGAAGCCCTGGAACGCGCCGGGCTGCCGCCCGAGTCGTTGCGCGGCAGCCGGACCGGCGTCTACGTCGGGGTGACCGACCAGTACTACGGCGATCCGAACCGGAACGACGCCGAGCGCGACGAGGGCTACCTGGTCACCGGCGACGTGGCGAGCGTCGCCTCCGGCCGGATCGCCTACGTCTTCGGGCTCGAAGGCCCCGCGGTCACCCTCGACACGGCGTGCTCGTCGTCGCTGGCGGCCCTGCACCTGGCGGCGAACGCGCTGCGCTCCGGCGAATGCTCGCTCGCGGTCGCCGCCGGCGCGATGGTGATGGCCACCCCGTCGCAGTTCATCGCCTTCAGCAAGCAGCGCGGGCTCGCCGAGGACGGTCGCTGCAAGCCGTTTTCCGCGCGGGCAGACGGGTTTGCCCTCGCCGAGGGAGCGGCGGTCGTCCTGGTCGAGCGGCTCTCCGACGCACGGCGCCTCGGCCACCCGGTGCTCGCGGTCGTGCGCGGCTCGGCGATGAACTCCGACGGCGCCAGCAACGGGCTCACCGCCCCGAACGGGCGGGCGCAGCAGCGGGTGATCAGGGACGCGCTGGCCGCGGCCGGGCTCGAACCGTCCGAAGTGGACGCCGTCGAGGCGCACGGAACCGGCACCACGCTCGGCGACCCGATCGAAGCGAACGCGCTGCTGGCGACCTACGGCGAGGGGGATCGCGACGAGCCGCTGTGGCTCGGGTCGGTCAAGGCCAACGTCGGCCACACGCAAACCGTGTCCGGCCTCGTCGGCGTGCTCAAGATGATCGAGGCGATGCGCCGCGGCGTGCTGCCGCGCAGCCCGTACGCCGAGGAGCCGACACCGCACGTGGACTGGTCGGCCGGCACGGTCGCGCTGCTCGCGGAGGAACGCCCGTGGCCCGACCGCGGCCGGGCCCGCCGGTCCGGCGTTTCGGCGTTCGGGATCAGTGGCACCAACGTGCACGTGATCCTCGAGCAGCCGCCCGCCGAGGCGGACCGGCACGCGGCGAGCGAGCCGGTGCCCGGATCGCCCGGGACCGTGCCGCTGGTGTTGTCGGGCCGCACCGATGCCGCGTTGCGGGCCCAGGCGGCGAGCCTGCTGGCCGCCGCCGGCGAGGATCCGCACCCACTCGACGACCTCGCGTTTTCCCTCGCCACCACGCGATCGGCGTTCGAACACCGCGCCGTGGTGCTGGCCGCCGACCACGACACCGCGGCGCGGGGCCTCGCGGCGCTGGCCGGGGGAACGACGGCGCCGGGCGTGGTCACGGGCTTCGCCACCACCGGCCGGACCGCGTGGCTGTTCTCCGGGCAGGGCGCGCAGCACGCCGGGATGGGCAAGCGGCTCTACGAGACCTACGAAGTGTTCGCCGACGCGGTCGACGCGGCTTGCGCGCGGTTCGACGCCGCCCTGCACGGTGCCGGCGGCGGCCTCGCGGAACGTCCGCTGCGGGACGTCATGTTCGCCGGGGAAGGGACCGCCGACGCCGCCCTGCTCGACAGCACCGCCTACACGCAGCCCGCGTTGTTCACGGTCGAGGTCGCGCTGTACCGGCTGCTCGAATCGTGGGGGCTCACCCCCGACTTCGTCGTCGGCCACTCGATCGGCGAGCTCGCCGCCGCGCACGTGGCCGGGGTGTTCTCGCTCGACGACGCGTGCACGCTGGTCGCCGCCCGCGGCCGGCTGATGCAGTCGCTGCCCGAGGGCGGTGCCATGGTGGCGATCGAGGCCACCGCGGCCGAAGTCGAGCCGCTGCTGCCCGGATCGGTGTCCCTCGCCGCCGTCAACGGCCCGACGTCGGTCGTGGTGTCCGGCGACGAGGACGCCGTGTCGGCACTGGCCGGCCGGTTCGCCGCCGACGGCCGGCGGACCAAACGGCTGCGGACGAGCCACGCCTTCCACTCGCCGCGGATGGACGCCATGCTCGCCGAGTTCGGCCGGGTGGCCGCCGGGCTCGGCTACGGCGAGCCCCGGCTGCCGATCATTTCCACGGTCACCGGCGAGCTCGCCGACCCGGCACTGCTGCGCACGCCCGGGTACTGGACCGGGCAGGTCCGGGCGACGGTCCGGTTCGCCGACGCCGTCGGGCAGCTGGCCGGCCTCGGCGTGACGCGGTTCGTCGAAGCCGGGCCGGCCGGGGTGCTGACCGCGCTCGCCGCCGAGACGGTCGATCGCGAGTCGGCCGTGCTCGTGGCGGCGTCGCGCGCGGACCGGGACGAGGTGGCCGCACTGCACGACGCGGTGGCCGCGCTGCACGTTGCGGGCTGCTCACCCGACTGGCGACGCTGGTTCGCGGCGCGTCCGGTGCGCCGGGTTCCGCTGCCGACCTACGCCTTCCAGCGCCGGCCGTACTGGCTCCGCCCGTCTCGGCGTCGCCAGGAGGCCACGGTCGGCTCCTGGACGTACGGCGTCGAGTGGCGGCCCGTGCCCGAAACCGGTTCCCGCGCCGTCGAAGGAACCTGGCTGGCCGTGCTGCCGTCGGGCGGGAACGCCCTGGCCCATCGCCTGCTGTCCGGCCTCCGCGCCGAAGGGGTCGCGGTGGTCCCGCTGCGGGCGGACCAGCTCGGTGAGGTCGCCGCCATCGTGGCGGAGCAGCGCTTCTCGGGTGTGCTCTCGCTGCTGGCGCTGGACGGGCGCGACGATCCGCGCTGTGCCCCGCTGAGCCGCGGCTTCGCCGACACGGTGACGTTGCTCGGCGCGCTCGACGAGGCGCCTCCCGTGTGGTGCGTGACCTCTTCCGCGGTCGCGACGACCGACGGGGAGCCGATCGGTGACGCCGCCCAGGGTGCGGTCTGGGGCCTCGGCGCGGTGCTGGGCCTGGAGCGGCCGAAGCAGTGGGGCGGCCTGATCGACGTTCCGTCCGATGTGGACGATCTGACGATCAAGCGGGTGCTCGCCGTCCTGGCCGGCGGCCACGGCGAGGACCAGGTCGCCGTCCGCGCGCCGGGGACCAGTGCCCGCCGGCTGGTCCGCACGCCCCTCGGCCCCGGGGGCCCGGCCGGCTGGCGGCCGCGCGGGGCGGTGCTGGTCACCGGCGGCACCGGAGCGTTGGGCGCCAGGGTCGCGCGGTGGCTCGCCGAGGAGGGCGCGGAGCACCTCGTGCTCGTCAGCCGCCGCGGCGAAGAGGCTCAAGGAGCGGCTGAACTGGCCGCGGAGCTCGCCGGGTACGGCGCGGGCGTCACGATCCTCGGCTGCGACGTCGGCGACGAGGAGGCGTTCTCGGCGCTGCTGGCGTCGCTTCCGGACCGGCTGCCCGAGGGAACCCGCGTGACCGCGGTCGTGCACACGGCGGGCGTCGCGCAGGAACCCCGGCCGCTGGAGCAGCTGTCGCTCACCGAGTTCGCCGAGATCGCCCGCGCGAAGCTCGGCGGCGCGCGGGTGCTCGACGAGTTCTTCGCCGGCGAGCCGCTGGACGCGTTCGTGCTGTTCTCCTCGGTCGCCGCGGTGTGGGGCAACCACGGCTCCGCCGCGTACGCCGGCGCGAACGGGTTCCTCGACGCCCTCGCCCAGCAGCGAAGGGCGCGCGGCCTCGCCGCGACCTCGATCGCCTGGGGCGCCTGGGGTGGCGGCGGCATGGTCGACGGGGAGACCGCGGAACTGCACCGGCGCCGGGGCGTGCCGGTGATGGCGCCGGACACCGCCGTCGGCTTGCTCGGCAGCGCCGTTCGCGGCGACCGCGCGCAAGTGGTCTGCGCCGACGTCGACTGGGCCACGTTCGTCCCCGCCTACACCATGGCGAGGTCGCGGCCGCTGCTGAACGAGCTGCCCGAGGCCGTCGTGGCCCCCGCGGAACCGGCCGCCGCGCCGGCGGAAGCGGGCGGCCCACCCGCGTTCGTGACGAAGCTGCTCGACGCGCTCGCGGAGGACCGGCTGCCCGCCGCGCTGGACCTGGTGCGGGCCGCCACCGCGCGGGTGCTCGGGCACGACGACATCCGGGCGGGCAAGCCGTTCAAGGAACTCGGCGTCGACTCGCTCACCGGTGTCGAGCTGCGCGACGAGCTGAGCGCGGCGATCGGGGTGAGCCTGCCCGCGACGATCGTGTTCGACCAGCCGACACCCCGTGCGCTGGCCGAGCACCTCTGCGAGCGCGTGCTCACGGAATACGCGTCGTCGGCTCCGCTGTACGCCCAGCTGGAACAGCTGGAACGGGCGCTGGATCGCACTCCGCCGCCCGAGGAGATCCGGGCGCGCCTGCGCGAACTGGTCCAGCGGTGGGGCGCGGATTCGCCCTCCGGCGTGCCCACCGATATCGACGAAGCCACCGACGACGAGATCTTCGAACTCATCGAACAGGAATTGGGGGCCGACTAGCCGGGGAACGGGGTGACGGAAAGTGCGCGCGGTCGCGTTCCGGGGTGCGGAACGCCACGGCGCAATTCGCGCGCGCCATAAAATCCGAGGCCGCGAAGAATCCTGCCCCGGACACGGCCGAGGGCCGCGGACGAGACGTCACGCGGCCCTCGGAAAATTCTGCCGTGGTTAACCCGGTGTGGGTGTTCAGACCCCTTTCTTTTGCTTGCGCTCGGCGCCGATGATCACCACGATCGCGATGATCAGCAGCAGGCCGCCGATGCCGAAGAGGGTGAACTGGGTGGTCTCACCGTCCTTGAACAGCACCTTGGCCTCGAGGAACGCGGCGAGGCCGAGCGCCAGCAGCGCGTAGCCGCGGGCGAGGCCCTTGTTCGCGGCTGAGGACTTGGGCGACTTCTTCGTGACCGAAACCGCGCCGACGGAGCCCGCGAGCGCCCACAGGAAAATCAGGGCCAGCACGATGCCGCCGCCCACTCCCGCGATTAGTTGCCAACTCTCCAGGTTTGCCATGGAACCTTCCCCGAATGTCCTGACCGGTGTTACCTAGGGGGGTGACATTACCAGAGTGAGTGCGCTTGTGGTCGATCAGTCACGGGTGTGCCGGAATGCGGCGCCGGACGCGCCGGAATACCACTGGGGTCGCTCGCCCGGAGCGCCCGGAGCGCCCGGAGATCTCGCCCATGATGGCGCCGGCCCGCCCGCGCCGGCCTCGTGGCCAAGGACACCTAGGGGCATCCTTAGAACACGTTGAGCGCCGGAACAGCGGGCTTTACGTTGAGGACATGCCTGAATGTCGTACCTGCGGCGGCGCCCTCACCGAAGTCTACGACTTCGGTCGCCAGCCTTTGTCCGATGCCTTCCTCGAGCCCGACAAGCTCGAGGGAGAGTTCTTCTACCGGCTCGCCGTCGGCATGTGCGGTGCCTGCACGATGGTCCAGCTGATGGAGGAAGTCCCCCGGGACAGGATGTTCCACGAGGACTACCCGTACTACTCCTCCGGTTCCGAGGTGATGCGCAAGCACTTCGAGCACACCGCGCAGGGCTTCCTCGACACCGAACTGAGCGGGCCGGACCCGTTCATCGTCGAGGTCGGCAGCAACGACGGCGTGATGCTCAAGGCGATCGCCGACGCCGGCGTGAAGCACCTCGGCGTCGATCCCTCCGGCGCGGTCACCGAGCGCGCGCGCAGCAAGGGAATCCGCACGCGCACCGCCTTCTTCGAGGAGTCCGAGGCGCTCGACATCGTCGCGGCCGAGGGCAACGCCGACGTCATCTTCGCGGCGAACACGATCTGCCACATCCCTTACCTCGACTCCATCTTCCGCGGCGTGGCCGCGCTGCTGAAGCCGAGCGGCATCTTCGTGTTCGAGGACCCCTACCTCGGCGACATCGTCGAGCGCGCGTCGTTCGACCAGATCTACGACGAGCACTTCTACCTGTTCACCGCGCGCGCGGTGCGCAACATGGCCCGCCGGTTCGGCCTGGAGCTCGTCGACGTCGAACACTTCGGCGTCCACGGCGGCGAAGTCCGGTACACGATCGCCAAGCAGGGCGCCCGCGAGCCGAAGGCCGCCGTCGAGGCGCTGCTGGCCGAGGAGGACGCGCGGGGGCTCGCGCGGCTGTCGACCCTCGAGGAGTTCGGCAACCGCGTCACGGCCATCAAGGACGACCTCGTCACCCTGCTGACCAAGCTGCGCGACGAGGGCAAGCGGGTGGTCGCCTACGGCGCCACCGCCAAGAGCGCGACCGTGGCGAACCTGTGCGGGCTCGGCCCGGACCTCGTCTCGTTCGTCTGCGACAGCACGCCGCAGAAGCAGAACCGGCTCACCCCGGGCAGTCACATCCCGGTCCGCGGCCCGGAGGCGTTCCGCGACCCCTACCCCGACTACGCGCTGCTGTTCGCGTGGAACCACGCCGACGAGATCCTCGCCAAGGAGAAGGAGTTCCGCCAGAACGGCGGCAAGTGGATCCTCTACGTGCCGGACGTCCACACCGTCTGACGAACCCGTCCCCGTCCCCGCCCGCGCCGGCGGGGTGACCGGAGAACCCCGGTCACCCCGACGGCGCACTTCTGTTTCAGCGTTCCAATGTTTCAGTGGGTTCAGCGGTTCCGGTTCAGCGGACGGCGGCGATGACCTTGCCGAAGTTCTCCATGGAGTTCTCCATGACGGTGGTGTAGGAGATGCCGTAGCGATCGCGGTTCTCGTGCAGCTTTGCCGCGACGTCCGCGGGCGTGCCCACCAGGACGGTCGGTGCGCCGAGGAGCTCGTCCTCGGGGAGATCGGGCCCGAACCGCCGGAGCTGCTCGACCGCCGAGCCGCGGTCGGTGGTCAGCAGGGTCGCCTTGGAGAGCAGGTTGAGCTCGATTTCGCCGGCGCGATCGCCGGCGCACTTGAAAACGTAGGCGACGCGCTCGTCCATCTGGTCGGCCGTGGCGATGGTCATCCGCCCGTAGGCGGGGTTGAACTTCGCCCCGGTCAGGCTCACCGTCTCCGCGTGGCGCGCGGCCAGGCGCAGCACCCGGTCGCCGTGGCCGCCGACGAGCAGGGGCGGCCGTGGCCGCTGCACCGGCTTGGGGTGTGCGGGATCGCCGATCGCCCGGTCGATCTCCGCCACGGCCGACTCGAGCCGGTCGACGCGGGCGCCAGGCGAGCCGAACGGCACGCCGGCGGAGGTGAACTCCCACTCGACGTAGCCGGTCCCGAGACCGATCTCGAGGCGGCCGCCGGTGAACTGGTCGAGCGTCGCGAGGTCCCTCGCCAGCAGCGTGTGGTTGTGGAACGCGGTGTTGAGCACGTAGGTGCCGACGCGCGGCCGCGTCGTGTTCTCCGCGGTCAGCACCACCGACGGGAACGGCGACGTGAGGTTGAGGTGGTCGGGTGCGGAGATGACGTCGTAGCCCAGGTCCTCCGCGCGCCGGCTCTTCGCGACCCATGCCTCGCGCGAGCAGCCCTCGGAGATCAGTACGACACCGAAGCGAAACGGTCGGTTCATCGTGGCGCTGTCCTCGATTCCGTGTCTTCCCCTCGAGCCGCGGACTGCGGCGGAGTTCACGCCTGACGTCGCCGGAAACCCCGCAGGGCCAGGACGATCGAGCCGGCGACGCCGGCGATCGAGACGAACAGGGCCCACAGCGGCCCGCTCTCCAGCGGCAGCCCGAGGGCGAGCGAGCGCGAAGTGTCGACGGCGAAGGTGATCGGGTTGACCCGCGCCGCCGCGCCCATCCACTCGGTCATGCTGTCGATCGGGACGTAGGCCGACGAGGCGAACATCAGCGGCAGCATGATGGTCGCCCCGGCGACCTGGGTCAGCTCGGCGTCCCGGATCCAGGTCGCCAGCGCCATGAACACCCAGCTCAGCGCCCAGCCGATCAGGACGGCCACGAGCCAGCAGCCGAGCGTGCCGAGCACGCCGCCGGCCGGCCGGAAGCCGAACACCAGCACCGCGACGACGAGCATGACGCCCAGCTGGACGGCGTTGCGCACGGCGTCGGCGAGACTGCGGGCGATCACCACCGACGCCGAGGTGATGGGCAGCGACCGGAGCCGGGCCATCACCCCGTTCTTGACTTCCTCGACCATGCCCGCGCCGGAGTTGACCGCGGTGGTGAACGCCCCGATGACGACGATCGCCGGCATCAGGAAGTCCAGGTAGCTGATCCCGCCGGTCAGCTGGCCGGTGCCGGCGACGACCTTCGTGAACACCTGGGTGAAGAGGAAGAGGATCACCATCGGCTGCAGCAGGCCGAGCAGCGCCGACAGCGGGTGCTGCGCCTGCTGCCGCAGCAGCCGGCCGGTCAGCAGGGCCACCTGCGTCGGAAAGCTCGCGCCGTGCCAGGTGCTGACATCGACTCCCGATGGCGCGAGTTCACCGGCCGTGCGCTGCCCCGGCGTCATCGTCGTCACGTTCTTACCCCCGGGGGTCAGGCCGCGCTCGGCGCGGGGTGGGTGAAGGCCAGGTACACGTCGTCGAGGCGCGGCTCGACCAGCGCGAGCCGGCGTGGTGTCACGTCCGCGTCGTCGAGTGCGCGCACGACGCGCGCCAGATCGGCGGGGCTTTCGGCGGGCACCGAGAGCTCGGCCTCTTCGGTCTCGGCGGCGTCGCTGCCGGGCCGCCCGCCGGGCAGCTGCGGGGGCAGCCCGACGTCCAGCAAGGCCGTGGTCGCCGCCGGGATGTCCGCCTTGGAGGCCAGCGTGATCGTGACCGTCCGCTTGCCGACCCGGGCCTTCAGCTCGGCGGGAGTGCCCGAAACGACGACCTTTCCCTGCGACAGCAGGGTGATCGAGTCGGCCAGCTGTTCGGCCTCGTCGAGCAGCTGGGTGGTCAGCAGCACCGTGGTGCCCTCGCGCACGAGGCGCTTGACGAGCTGCCACATCGTGATGCGTGCCGAGGGGTCGAGCCCGGTCGTCGGTTCGTCGAGAAAGATGAGCTCCGGTTTGCCGACGAGGCTGGCCGCGAGGTCGAGCCGGCGTCGCATGCCGCCCGAGTACGTCTTCGCGAGCCGCTGCCCCGCCTCGACCAGGCCCATCACGTCGAGCAGTTCGCCGGCCCGCGTCCGCGCGTCCCGTTTGGAGGCGCCGAGCAGCCGGGCGATGAGCACCAGGTTGTGGAATCCGCTCAGGTTCTCGTCGACGGAGGCGAACTGGCCGGTCAGGCCGATGCGCCGGCGCACTTGCGCGCCCTCGCGGACGACGTCGAAGCCGGCGACGGTGGCGGTGCCGCCGGTCGGCAGCAAGAGCGTGCTCAGCATGTTGACCAGCGTCGTCTTGCCCGCACCGTTGTGGCCGAGCAGGCCGCAGACGCTGCCCTTCGGCACGGTCAGGCTCACCTCGTCGAGGGCGTGCACGTCGCCGAAGCGCTTGCTGAGCCGGTCGACCTCGATCGCGGACTCGGTCATGAGGTGCGGCCTCCTCCCGGGTGCGGTACCCGGTTCTCGTCGTCGTGGGTCACGCGGTCGCTCCGGCCAGGCAACCTTCCAGTACTTCGGCCGCCTTGCCGGCCCCGCCCGCGTTGCGCAGGTGCGTGCGCATGTCGCGCAGCGCGGCACGGTGCACACCGTCGACGGCCACGGCGTCGACCGCCTCGACCAGTTCGTCGGCGTCCAGCGGGCCGGGGGCGGTCCGGCCGAGGCCGAGCGCGGCGACCTGGCCCGCGATCACGCGCTGGTCGACTTGCTGCGGCACGCACACCATCGGCACGCCGGTGCTGAGCGCCTCCATGACACTGCCCATGCCCGCGTGCGTGACGAAGACGGCGGCGTGGCGGAGGACTTCGAGGTGCGGAACCCATTGGCGGGCCTCGACGTTCGCCGGCAGCGGGCCGAGGTCGGCCGGGGCGATCGAGGAGCCGAGCGTCATGACGACGTGCCACCGGGTGCCGGCGAACGCGTGCGCACACCGGGTGAAGAACTCGACGCGGCCGGGGCTGTAGGAGGTGCCGAGCGAAACCAGCACGACCGGGCGGCCGTCCGCCGGCGGCGACCAGCCGGTGTCCGGCTCGTCGTGCCCGAGGCACGGCCCGACGAACGCGAACCGGTCGTCGAACTCGTCGCCGAAGATCTGGAACTCCCGCGGCACGAACACGATGTTGGGGCCGTGTTCGGCCCCGAAGCCGTCGATGTCGACGTCGCCGAGGCCGAACCGGTCGAGCAGCTCCTGCTGCCGCGTGAAGAACTCGACGAGAACCGGGTCGTCCGGCTGCAGGGCGGGGCCGCCGGCCGCGTGCTTGTCCTGCTCCTGGCGCATGGAGAACCGTTCGCTGGAGGCGATCGTCGGCACGGTCTGCACGACCGGGCGGTCCCAGGCCTTGGCGAGGATGCGCGCGGTCTCGGAGGCCGCGTGGTCGTGCACGAACAGGTCGGGGACGTCGTCGGCGAAGCGGTCGAACGCGGCCGGCAGTGACGACAGCGCCTCGGTGACGAAGCTGGTCACCATCTCGGTCATCGCGGCCTTGGTCCCGGCGCCGGAAAGCCCCTTCTCCCAGGGGAACGTCGAGTCGTACGGCAGGACGGCCGCCCCGGTGGCGGCCACCTTGGCGGCGAACCGCCCGGCGACCGCGTAGGTGACCCGGTGCCCGCGCTCGACCAGTTCCTCCACAACGGGCAGTGTCGGCGCGATGTGGGCGTACGCCGGGAAGCTGAAGAACGCGATGTGACCGGTCATCGGTGGTCCGACCCTCGTTTCGGGAGAACGGGCGTGACTGATCGCCGGGCACAGGCCGACGATCAGTGTCATGGTCGGGCATGCACCCGCGCCCGGCGGCCGGCCGCGTGCCAGTCCTAGTCGATTCCCCATTGTTCGCGCGGTCATCGGTGTACACCCCGGGTCCCCTCCTAGGGTCGGGCGTCGTGAAAGCACGCCAGCTGTCCATCTCCGGCGCCGTCGAGTTCACCCCCGTCGTGTACACCGATGACCGCGGAACGTTCGTGTCGCCGTTCGAGGAGCCCGGGTTCAGCGAGGCGACCGGACGGCCCTTCGAGCTGTCGAGGACGATCCACAGCACCTCGCGGCGCGGTGTCGTGCGCGGGATCCACTTCACCGCGATGCCCCCGGCCGGCTACAAGCACGTGTACTGCGCGCGCGGCCGCGCCCTCGACATCGCGGTCGACCTGCGGGTCGGCTCGCCCACGTTCGGCGACTGGGACGCCGTCGAACTCGACGGCGAGTCGTTTCGCTCGCTCTACCTCGCGGAGGGCCTCGGCCACGCGTTCATCGCGCTGGAGGACGACACCGTGATGTCCTACCTGTGCTCGACGCGGTACGTGCCGAGCGAGGAGCTCTCGATCAGCCCGCTCGACCCGCGGATCGGCCTGCCCATCCCGGCGGGCATGGAGCCGCTCATGTCCGAACGCGACACCGCGGCGGTGACCCTCGACGAGGCCGCTGCCCGCGAGATGCTGCCGGACTACGAGCGGTGCCGAGCGCTGTTCCCCCTGCCCTGAAAGGAATTCCGGGCCACTCCGGCTGGGAGAATCACTAAAGTGGCTCGCCCGGCGAGGGGGCCGGACTCCCGGCCTGCCTACGTTGACCGCATCGAATCCGGTGCGACGAGGAGCTCAGATGACCGACGCCACCACGGTGCTCGCACCTCCGCCTGTCGACGACGAGCCGGCGATCGCCGAACGGATCGCGAAGTCCGTGTCGTGCGCCGACGGGAAGGTGCTGGGCCTCGACGAGTTCCACCGGTGGTTCGCCGCCTGCGCGGAACGCAACTACACCGTCGTCGAACGGATCCCGCTGGACGAGCTGGCCGGGTGGGCCACCCACCCGGTGACCGGCAACATCGTGCACGAGAGCGGCAAGTTCTTCACCGTCGAGGGACTCGACGTCCGCCTGCCCGACGCCGCGGTGCCGGCCTGGACCCAGCCCATCATCAACCAGCCCGAGATCGGCATCCTCGGCATCCTGGTCAAGGAGTTCGACGGCGTCCTGCATTGCCTGATGCAGGCCAAGGTGGAACCGGGCAACCGCAACGGCGTGCAGCTGTCGCCGACGGTCCAAGCGACCCGCAGCAACTACACCCGGGTCCACCAGGGCAAACCGGTGCCCTACCTCGAGTACTTCCGCGACCGCTCGGGAGACCGCCGGGTCGTGGCCGACGTCCGGCAGTCCGAGCAGGGCTCGTGGTTCCACCAGAAGCGCAACCGCAACATGATCATCGAGGTGTCTTCCGACGTCGAGGTGCTGGACGGCTTCTGCTGGCTGAGCCTCGGCCAGGTGCACGCGCTGCTGCACGAGGAAGACGTGGTGAACATGGACGCCAGGACCGTGCTGTCCTGCCTGCCCTTCGCCGGCCCCCCGGACAGCTCCGGGATGCGCGACCTGCTCGCGTGGATCACCGAGGCCCGCACCCGCACCGACGTCTACGCCGACCGTATCCCGCTCAACGAGGTGAGCGGCTGGCACCGCGACGGGACGGCGATCCGCCACGAGTCGGGGAGGTTCTTCAACGTGATCGGCGTCGACGTGCGCGCGGGCGGCCGCGAGGTGCGCCGGTGGTGCCAGCCGATGATCGAGCCGATCGGGATCGGCGTGGTCGGCATGCTGGTGAAGCGGATCGACGGGGTGCTCCACTGCCTGGTGAACGCCCGGGTCGAGCCGGGGTACGTCGACGTGGTCGAGCTCGCGCCGACCGTGCAGTGCACACCGGAGAACTACTCGGTACTGCCCGCCGCGGCCCAGCCCCCGTTCCTCGGCGAGCTCCTCGCCGCCGGGCCGGCGCAGATCCGGTACGACAACCTGCTTTCCGAGGAGGGCGGCCGGTTCCACCACGCGCTGAACCGCTACGTCGCGGTCGAGACCGGGATCGACGTCCCGCCGGCGAAGTTCCCCGACTACCGCTGGCTGTCGCTGCCCCAGCTCACGGACCTGCTGCGGCACAGCCACTACGTCAACATCCAGGCCCGCAGCATCGTCGCCTGCCTGCACAGCCTCGACGGGACGGCGGCCGAGCGGAGCATCCGCTAGGACGGTTGCCACTTCGGCTCCCGGCCGTCGACCGGCTGCGCGCCGGTCACGCACGCCGACCTGCACGAAGCCAACCGGCTGCGTGAGGTCCTCCGCGAACTTGCTCTGGGTGCGGTCGGCGGAATTCCGCGCTGATCGCGGAGGCCGCCTTCGCACGGTTGGCGCACCAGGCCGCGGACTGGCTCACCGGCCCCTTGCGGCACGACCTGCGGATCTGCCCCGAGCAGGACTGCCGCGGCGTGTTCGCCGACCCGGCGGCCGGCGGCGCTGGTGCCCATCCCCCGCCCGCGCCGGCCGGACCGGGTCCGCGCGCTCAGGAGACGGCGGCGCGCGGAATCATGACGGCCGGGCGATCACGCCGGCCTGCCGCACCCCGAGGAGCGGTTGCCGCACAGCGAAGACGAGAGAGGGCCGGACGCGAACGTCCGGCCCTCTCTCGTTCCCGTCGCGACGACCCGCGGTCAGACGAGGCTGCGGTTCGAGCGGTGGGTGATGGTCAAGCGCTCCAGGTGCGGCACGATCTCGGCCGCCGACGGGGTACTCATGATCTCGGCGCGCAGCGCGCCGGCGTCGGCGGCGAAGGATGGTTCCGACAGCAGCCGGAGGACGCCGTCGCGGACCTGCTGTGCGTCGGCCGTTGCTCCGTCCGCGTACAACGCCGCCCCGGCCGACTCGAGGTTGCGGGCCACCGGCATCAGGTCGCCGTACCGGATCGGGAGCAGGAACTGCGGTACGCCGTAGTAGGCCGCTGTGATCCAGGAGCCGTAGCCGGCGTGGTTGACCGTGACCGAGCAGCTGGGCAGCAGGGTGTGCAGCGGGACGAACCCGGTGACCCGCGTGTTCGGCGGCACCTCCGACGCGGGCAGCTCGTCCGGGCCGAACGTGGCCACCACCTCGACGTCGAGATCGGCCAGCGAGTCGAGCACCGTCCGGACCGGCAGGTAGCCCGAGTCCACGCCGAAGGATACGCCGGGCGTCAGGCAGACCCGGGGCTTCTCCGGCGGCCGCAGCACCCAGTCCGGGGCGATCGACGGCCCGTTGTAGGGCGTGTAGCGCACCGGAACGCGGGGCACCGGGAGCGGCAGCTGGATGCTGGCCGGGAGCAGGTCGATGCTCCACTGCCCGTTGAGGATCTCGTCGTCGAACTCGTGGCCGTAGCGGTCGAGGTACCCACCGAGCCACTCGCCGAGCGGGTCGGTGCCGGCGCGCGCGGGGTCCTGCGCACGCAGGTCGAGGAACGCCGCCCGGGTGGTGGAGTACACGTCGGCGGCCCACAGCAGCCGCGCGTGCGCGGCGCCGCAGACCCGCGCCGCCACCGCGCCGGCGAAGGTGAGCAGGTCCCAGACGACCAGGTCCGGCCGCCAGGACAGGCAGAACTCCACGAGTTCGTGCACCATCGAGTTGCTGTAGACGTCGAGGCCCATCCGTTCCTCGGTGGACTTGAGCAGCACCTCGTCCCAGCTCAGCGCCTCGCTGGAGATTTCGGTCCAGGCCGCGTAGTCCTTCTCCAGCATCCCGTTCTGCTGCGCCTCCAGCACGATGTCGTGCATCGGGTGGTCGACGCCGACGGAGACCGCGGTGAGCCCGGTGCCCGCGATGACCGGCGCCATCGCGGGATTGCTCGCCATCCGGACCTCGTGCCCGGCCGCGGCCATGGCCCAGCCGAGCGGAGCCATGGCGTAGACGTGCGACTTTTCGGACAGGGTCACAAAGAGCACCCGCATCGGGGGTCCTTCCCTCAGAGGGTGGCGAGCACCTCGCGCAGCGCGCTGATGACCTTGTCCTGGATGTCTTCGGAGAGCGTGGCGTACATCGGCAGCGAGAAGATCTGGTCGGCGAGCTCCTCGGTCACCGGCAGCGATCCCTTCTCGTAGCCGAGGTGGGCGAAGCCGGTCATCGTGTGCGCGGGCCAGCGGTAGCTCACGCTCAGGTTGACGTCGTAGGTGCGCATGCGCTCGATGATCTCTTCGCGCCGCGGGTGCCGGGCGACGTAGAGGTAGTAGACGTGGTCGTTGCCCGGCGTGATCCGCGGCAGCACGAGATCGGTGTCGGCGAGGCCCTCGGCGTAGCGCTGCGCGACCTGGCGCCGGGCGGCGAGGTAGCCGTCGAACCGCTTCAGCTTGCGGCGCAGGATCTCCGCGTGCACCTCGTCGAGCCTGCTGTTGTGGCCGGGGGTTTCGACGACGTAGTACTGCTTCTCCATGCCGTAGTACCGCAGCCGGCGCAGGTTCGCGGCGATCTCGGGGTCCGCCGTGACGATCGCCCCGCCGTCGCCGTAGGCGCCGAGCACCTTGGTGGGGTAGAAGGAGAACGCCGCGGCGTCTCCGGTCGTGCCCGCGAGCGTGCCGTGCTGCTTCGCGCCGTGCGACTGGGCGCAGTCCTCGAGGAGCTTGAGGTTGTGCTTCGCCGCGAGCGCCCGCAACGGCGCGAGGTCGACGCACTGGCCGTAGAGGTGAACGGGCAGCAGGCACTTGGTGCGTTCGGTGATCGCGGCCTCGACGAGGTCGGTGTTCATCAGGTAGTCGCCGGGGTTGATGTCGACGAACACCGGGGTCGCGCCGACCTGGTCGATGGCGATGATCGTGGGTGCCGCGGTGTTCGAGACGGTGATGACCTCGTCGCCGCGGCCGACGCCGAGCGCGCGGAGGGCGAGCACGATGGCGTTCGTGCCGTTGTCACAGCTGACACAGTGGTCGATGCCGTGGTAGGCGGCGTACTCGGCTTCGAAGTTCTGGACGCTCTTGCCCATGACGAGCTGGCCGGACCGGAAGACCGAGTCCACGGCGTCGAGGATGTCGTCCCGCTCGTTCTCGTACTCCTGCTTGTAGTCCCAGGTGAGAATGGGCATCCGGGGGTACCTCCTGCGAAAGTGGCTGAGTGGGGGACGACTCGGCGCGACGGTGCGCGAGCGGGGGCAGCGGGCCAAGGCAATCGGCTGCGCGCGCGGGCGACAAGCCCGCGCTGGCGAGTACTAAGGGAATTCCTGGTCCGGGCGATCGCGGGCGCCGCGGTCCTGGCCGGGGAGCGCGCTGAGAAAACTGCTAGGAATCCGCTTCCCCGCTAGGGGTGCGCGCCTGCTCGGTATACCCATGGACCCGGCCAATCCCAGAATTCACGAGGTGGACCGACCATGGTGCAATCCACGACCGTCCGACGGCGGTTCCGGGGCCTGTTCCTCGCACTGGCCCTGGTCGCCGGGCTGGTGGTGCCGGCGGCGCAGCCGGCCGTGGCGGCCGAGGGGATCCCGTCGCTGGCCAGGATCATCCCGGCCCCGGCGAGCGTGCGGCCGGCGAACGGGGTGACGTTCGAGCTGCGTCCGTGGTCGGTGCTCTCCTACGACCCGCGGCTGCCGCGGGCGCGGCAGGTCGCCGACGACTTCGCCGCCCAGCTGCGGCCGGCCACCGGCTTCGCGTTGCCGGTGGTGCCGGGACTGGCGCTGCCCGGAATCTCCCTGCAACTCGGTGCGGGCGGCCAGGCCGGCGAGGAGGGCTACCAGCTCGACATCGCGGCGGATTCGGTCCGGATCAAGGCGAACCGGGCCGCCGGGCTGTACTACGGCGTGCAGACGGTCCGCCAGCTGCTGCCCGCGAAGGTCGAGCGGACCTCGGTCCAGCCGGGCCCGTGGACGCTGCCGGGCGGGTCGGTCACGGACTACCCGCGCTACGGCTACCGCAGTGCGGTGCTGGACGTCGCCCGGCACTTCTGGACGGTGCCCGAGGTGAAGAAGTACATCGACGACATCGCCCGCTACAAGATCAACTACCTGCACCTGCACCTGACCGACGACCAGGGCTGGCGGCTCGCCATCACCGGCTGGCCGCGGCTGACCTCGGTGGGCGGGTCCACCGGCGTCGGCGGCGAGCGCGGCGGCTTCTTCACCCAGGACGACTACCGGGCGCTCGTCGACTACGCCGGGGCGCACTTCATGACCGTGATCCCCGAGATCGAAGGGCCCGCGCACGCGAACGCCGCGCGCTCGTCGTACGCGAAGCTGAACTGCGACGGCGTCGCGCCGCCGCTCTTCACCGACATCTACGGCAGTCCCAACAGCACCCTGTGCCTCGGCAAGGAGATCACCTACGAGTTCCTCGACGACGTGATCCGCCAGGTCGCCGCGCTGACCCCGGGCCCGTACCTGAACGTGGGCGGCGACGAGGCGACCGACGTCCCGAAGGACCAGTACCGCACCTACCTGCAGCGGGTGCAGGCGATCGTGGCGAAGTACGGCAAGAAGCTCCTCGGCTGGCAGGAAGTGGCCGGCTCGACCGATCCGGCGCGGACCACCGCGCAGATCTGGTTCCCCGAGGAGGTCGACCAGCAGGCCGTCGCCGACGCGAGCAAGCACGGGGCGAAGCTCGTCATGTCCCCGGTGGAGCACGCCTACCTCGACATGAAGTACGACGAGAACAACCCCGCGTACCCGGTCGGGCAGTTCTGGGCCGGCTACATCGAGGTGCGCGACGCCTACGACTGGGAGCCGGAGACGGTCGTCCCCGGGATCGACGAGAAGTCCGTCATCGGTGTCTCGGCCCCGCTGTTCACGGAGCTGGTCTTCGAACGGCCGGACATCGACATCCTCGCCTTCCCCCGGCTGCCCGCGATCGCGGAGATCGGCTGGTCTCCCGCGGCCACCCACGACTGGACCTCCTTCCGCGACCGGCTCGCCGCACAAGGGCCGCACTGGGACCTGACCGGCGTCGGCTACTACCGCTCGCCGCAGATCGCCTGGCCCCCGCGGGAAACCCGGTAGAGAGCGGAGTCATCATGCCCGAGAACAAGCACCTGGCTTTCTTCAACTATCCGGCCCACGGGCACCTCAACCCGTCGCTGCCGGTGGTGGCCGAGCTCGTCCGCCGCGGGCACCGCGTCACCTACGCCGTTCCCCGGCAGTACGCCGGCGCGGTGGCCGACGCGGGCGCGACCGTGCTCGAGTACGCGTCGACGACGCCCGAAAACTGGGAAGACGTCGCGATTCCCGAGAAGCCGACCGCCGACGACGCGGCCAACGCCATGCTCGCGCAGGTGCTGGAAGGCTTCGCGCCGCTGGAAGCGGCGGCGGAGCGGCTCGCGGCCGACGTTCCCGACCTGATCGTGTTCGACCAGTACGCGCACCACACGGGCCGGCTGCTGGCGCGGAAGTGGGCGCTGCCGAGCGTGCAGACCTGCACCACGTTCGCCGCCAACGCCGAATACTCGCCGTACGCGCGGCTGGCGGAGCTGAGCGACATCCAGCTCGACTTCACCCACCCTTCGTTCGCCGAGCTCGGCAAGGTCATGCGGTCCACTTTGGACGAACACGGTTTCGCGGACTTGCCGGTCGAGGAGTTCGGCGCGGGCGGCGAGGACCTCTCCGTCGTGTTCCTGCCGAAGTCGTTCCAGCTCGGCGCCGAAACCTTCGGCGACGGCTTCGCGTTCACCGGTCCGTCGCTCGGCAACGGCCTGCGTGCCGGGGACGGCCGGTGGACCCCGCCCGCCGGCGACCGGCCGCTGCTGCTGATCACGATGGGCAGCCACGGCTACGAGAACCGGGCGGAGTTCTACCGCCAGTGCGTCCGCGCTTTCGGCGACGTGGACTGGACCGTCGTGATGGCGGTCGGTACCCAGGTCAAGCCCGGCGAACTCGAGCCGCTGCCCGCGAACTTCGAGGTCGTGCCCTGGGTGCCGCAGCTGGAAGTGCTGCGGCGGGCCGACGCGCTGCTCGCGCACGCCGGGATGGGCACCACTATGGAGGCGCTGTACTTCGGGGTGCCGCCGGTGGTCGTGCCCCGGCTCGGAGAGCAGCAGCTGATCGGCGAGCGCCTGGTCGGTCTCGGGCTCGGGCGCATGGTGATGCCCGCGGACGCCGACGCGGAAACCCTGCGCGCGGCGGTGCTCGGGCTCGCCGGCGACGACGCGGCGAAGGACCGGGTCGCGAAGATGCGGGACGAGATCCGCGCCGCGGGCGGGACGTCGGCCGCGGCCGACGCCATCGAAGCGGTGGCGAAGTCCCGATGAACCGCCGGCACTTCGCGTTCCTGCCCTATCCGGCGTACGGGCACACGACTCCGGTGCTGCCCGTGCTCGCCGAACTGACCGCGCGGGGTCACCGCGTGACCTGTTTCACCACGCCGACCTTCGCGGATCGCGTGGCGGCCACGGGTGCCCGCCCTGTCGCCTATTCCGCGGAATTGGGGACGGGACCGCCTTCGGAGTACCACACCGCGGACGAAGCCGCGTGGCTGCCCACGAACCTGCTGTCGATGACCATGGCCGTCGCGCCGGGCATCGACGCCGCCTTCGCCGCCGATCCGCCCGACCTGCTCGCCTACGACACGACGTTGTGGGCGCCGGGGCGGTTCACCGCGTGGCGGACCGGGCTGCCGTCCGTGCAAATGATCCCGACCTTCGCCTCGAACGACAGCTTTTCGCTCAACGAAGACGGCGCGAGCATTCTCGGCGAGGGCGGCAGCGATGTCGGCCCGCTCGACCCCGCGCACCCGGGGCTCGTCGAGTTCGACCGGCTGATCACCGGGTACGCGGCGGAGTACGGCGTCGACGACGCCTCGCTGGTCCGGCTGTACGAGGGCCGCAATGAGGTCAACCTGGTCTTCGTCCCGAAGCGGTTCCAGCCGGCCGCCGAAACCTTCGGCGCCGATTACACCTTCGTCGGTCCGCCCGCCGGCGCTGCCGCGGACCACGACTGGAGCCCGCCGGACGGCAAGCGGGTGGTGCTCGTGACGCTGGGGACGACGGTGAACGACCGGCCCGAGTTCTTCCGCGACTGTCTGCGTGCCTTCGCCGGCCTGCCGTGGCACTTCGTGCTGACCCTCGGCGGCAGGCTCCGGATCGAGGACATCGGCACGCCGCCGCCGAACGTCGAGGTCCACCAGTGGATCCCGCACGCCGCGGTGCTGCCGCACGCGGACCTCGTGGTGTGCCAGGCGGGCATGGGCAGCGTGCTGGAGTCCCTGTACTTCGGAGTGCCGCTGGTCGTCGTCCCGCACCACACCGAACAGCACCTCAACACGCGCCGGCTGCTCGAACTCGGGCTCGCCACGCGGCTGGATCGCGAGTCGGTGACGCCGGAGCGGCTGCGCGCGGCGGTGCTCGGCACCGCCTCGGACGCGGGAATTCGCGCGCGCGTCGCCGAAATGCGCGAACACGTGCGCGGCGCGGGCGGCGCGCGGAAGGCGGCCGACGTGCTGGAGCACCGGCTCACCTCGACGGCGCCGGAGCCGGCACCGGCGGGTGGCCTCCACCCGGCCGCACGGTGACGGCCGGGACGACGACAAGGGGAGACGAAGATGTCCGACAGCGCGGCCGCGAACCCGCGGCTGCCCGTCGAGCGGCGTTGCCCGTTCGACCCGGCCGAGAACTACGCGGCGCTGACGAAGGCGGGCCCGATCGCGCGGCTCGCCATGCCCGTGAGCGTGGACGGCCGCGACGGCTGGGTGGCGACCGGGCTCGACGAAGTGCGGCGCATCCTCGCCGACGACCGGTTCAGCCACCGCAAGGACCTCATCTCGCTGTCCATCCCGTCGCCGATCCCGACCGGCGACGACCGCGAGCAGGTCGTCTACCGCGCGCCGGCACCGGAACCGGGCGCGTTCATCGCGATGGACCCGCCGGAGCACATGCGGTACCGCCGGCTGCTCGCCGGCTACTTCACGGTGCGGCGGGTCCGTGAGCTGGCCCCGATGATCGAGCAGGTCGCGCAGGACTGCCTCGACGCGCTCGCCGACGCGGGCCCGGGGGCGGACCTGGTGGAGTTGTTCGCCGAACCGTTCCCGATCCGGGTGATGTGCGAGCTGATGGGCATCCCGCCGGGTCCCCGGGCGCCGCTGGCCAAGCACCTCGCCGTCGTCTCCCGGATGTCCTACACGGTCGAGGAGCTGACCGAGGCGGTCGTCGAACTCGGCCGGCTGCTCACGGAGATCGTGCGGCAGAAGCGGGAGAACCCGACCGCGGACCTGCTCGGCGAGCTGGCCGCGACCGGGGAGCTCACCGACGGCGAGCTGATCAACATCGCCTGGGCACTGCTCGGCGGCGGCTTCGACACCAGCGGGAACATGCTGGGACTCGGGGTCTTCGCCCTGCTGGAGCACCCGGAGCAGCTCGCCCGCCTGCGTGCGGAGCCGGAGCTGCTGGACAACGCGGTGGAGGAGTTGCTGCGCTACCTGACGGTCTCGCACCTCGGGGCGAGCCGGGCGGCGCTGACGGACGTGGCGATCGGCGGCGAAACGATCGAGCAGGGCCAGACCGTGGTCGTGGCGCTGCCGGTGGCGAACCGCGACCCGGCGCGGTTCCCCGATCCGGGCGTCCTCGACCTCGGCCGCAACACCCAGGGGCACGTGGCGTTCGGGCACGGGGTGCACCAGTGCCTCGGCCAGCACCTGGCCCGGCTGACCCTCCGCATCGGCTACCGCGCACTGTTCGAGCGGTTCGGCTCGCTGCGGCTGGCTGTTCCCGCCGACGAGGTGCCGACGAAGGAGGACATGCTGCACTACGGCGTCTACCGGCTCCCGGTGACCTGGGACGAGACTGCCGGTTGACCACCTTCTGCGCCCGGCGGGCCCGTCAGTCCACTGTGGATTGACGGGCCCGGCTGCGGAAGGGCCGGAGTTAGTGGTCCACCTAGAACTTCCTCGCCGCCCTCGTGCGGCCGGTGGGTGACCCGGCACTGTGAAGACATCGGTCGGCTCGCCGGCACCGCCCGGCCGACTTCTCGAGGAGCTGACATCGCAATGGACACCGAACAGAAGCTTCGCGACTACCTCAAGCGCGTCACGGCCGACCTGCGCGAGACCCGGCAGCGGCTGCGCGCGGCCGAGGCCAAGGACAGCGAGCCGATCGCGATCGTGTCGATGAGCTGCCGGCTGCCCGGTGGGGTGCGCGATCCGGAGGCCGCGTGGCGGCTGCTCGTCGACGAGCGGGACGTGATCAGCGAGTTCCCCGCCGATCGCGGCTGGGACGCCGACGCGCTCTACGACCCGGACCCGGACCGCGCGGGGCACACCTACACCCGCTCGGGCGGCTTCCTCGAGGACGCCGGCACGTTCGACGCCGGGTTCTTCGGCATCTCGCCGCGCGAGGCGACGGCCATGGACCCGCAGCAGCGCCTGCTGCTCGAACTCGCCTGGGAGGCGTTCGAGCGCGGCGGGATCGACCCGTCCTCGTTGCGCGGCAGCCGGTCCGGGGTCTTCGTCGGCGCCAGCAACCAGGGCTACGGTTCCGGCCCGATCGCCGCCACCGAGGACATCGAAGGGCACGTGCTCACCGGCAGCTGCACCGCCGTGCTGTCGGGCCGGCTCGCCTACAGCTTCGGGCTCGAAGGCCCCGCGGTCACCGTCGACACGATGTGCTCCTCGGCGCTCGTCGCGCTGCACCTCGCGGTGCGGGCCCTGCGCGCGGGCGAGTGCTCGATGGCCGTCTCCGCCGGTGCGACGGTGATGGCGACGCCACGGTCCTTTGTGGAATTCAGCCGCCAGCGCGGGCTCTCCGCCGACGGCCGTTGCCGGGCCTTCGCGGCCGGGGCCGACGGTACCGGCTGGAGCGAGGCCGTCGGCGTGCTCGTCCTCGAGCGGCTGTCCGACGCCAGGAAGAACGGCCACCCGGTGCTCGCCGTCGTGCGCGGCAGCGCGGTGAACTCCGACGGGGCGTCGAACGGGCTCACCGCCCCGAACGGACCGTCGCAGCAGCGCGTCATCCAGGACGCGCTCGCCGACGCGAGGCTGGACCCCGCGGACGTGGACGCCGTCGAGGCGCACGGCACCGGGACCACGCTGGGCGACCCGATCGAAGCGCAGGCGTTGCTGGCCACCTACGGCGCGCGGCGATCGGCCGAGCGGCCGCTGTGGCTGGGCACGATCAAGTCCAACATCGGCCACACCCAGGCCGCCGCCGGTGTGGTCGGGGTGATCAAGATGGTGCTGGCGATGCGGTACGGCAGCCTGCCGCGCACGCTGCACGTCGACGCGCCGAGCCCGCACGTCGACTGGTCGCCGGGTACGGTCCGGCTGCTGACCGAGCGGACGCCGTGGCCGGAGGGCGACGGCCCGCGGCGTTCGGCGGTGTCGGCGTTCGGCGCGAGCGGCACCAACGCGCACGTGATCCTCGAACAGGCGCCGGAGCCGGAAGCGACCGAGGACGCCGCACCGGCCGCGTGTCCGGGCCCGGTGACCTGGCTGCTCTCGGGACACGACGACGACGCGCTCCGGGCGCAGGCCGCGCGGCTGCTGTCCGCGGTCGGCGACGAGGACGCGCCGAGCCCGCTCGACATCGGGTTCTCGCTGGCGAGCACGCGAGCCGCGTTGCCGAGGAGGGCCGCTGTCGTCGGCTCGGACGTCGAGGAGCTGACCGCGGGACTGCGGGCGCTCGCCGACGGCGAGTCGGCCGCCAACCTGCGCGTCGGCACCGCGCGGGCCGAGGGCCGTGCGGTCCTGGTCTTTCCCGGCCAGGGTGCGCAATGGGCCGGGATGGCGGCCGAGCTGCTCGACACCGAGCCGCGGTTCGCCGCGCGGATCGCGGACTGCGAGCGCGCACTGGCTCCGTTCGTCGGCTGGTCGCTGACCGCCGTGCTGCGGGGCGAGGACGGCGCGCCGGGCCTCGACCGGGTCGACGTGGTGCAGCCCGCGCTGTTCGCGATGATGGTGTCGCTCGCGGAACTGTGGCGGGCCAACGGAATTCGCCCGTCCGCGGTCGTCGGGCACTCGCAGGGCGAGATCGCGGCGGCCTGCGTTTCCGGCGCGCTGTCCCTGGAGGACGCCGCCCGCGTGGTGGCGCTGCGCAGCATCGCCATCGCCGCGGAGCTGGCGGGCCGGGGCGGGATGGCCTCCGTCGCGGCGCCCGTCGAGCGGGTCCGCGAGCTGCTCGAGCCGTTCGCCGACCGGCTTTCCGTGGCGGCCGTCAACGGGCCGAGCGCGGTCGCCGTGGCCGGCGAACCCGGCGCGCTCGACGAGCTGTTCGCCGCCTGCGGGGCGAACGGCGTGCGCGCCAAGCGCATCCCCGTGGACTACGCGTCGCATTCGGCGCACGTCGAGTCGCTGCGCGAGCGCCTGCTGGCCGACCTGGCTCCGATCGAGCCGCGTGCCGGCCGGATCCCGTTCTTCTCCACTGTGACCGCCGGCTGGCTGGACACGCGCGAGCTGACCGCCGAGTACTGGTACACCAACCTGCGCGGCACCGTGCGGTTCGACGAGGCGGTGCGCGCCCTGCTCGACGAGGGGCGCGACGCGTTCGTCGAAGTGAGCGCGCACCCAGTGCTCACGACGGGCATCCAGGAGACCATCGAGGACCGCGGGGCCGACGCGTTCGCCGTCGGATCGCTGCGTCGCGGCGACGGCGGTCTCGGCCGGTTCCTGCTGTCGGTGGCCGAGACCCAGGTCGGCATCCTCGAACCGGACCGGATCGCGCCGTTCGCGGATTCGGGTGCGCGCAAGGTGGATCTGCCGACGTACGTCTTCGGTGGCACGCGCTACTGGCTGGAGACCGCCGCGGCGACCGGCGACGTCTCGGGGGCCGGTCTCGGCTCGCCGGATCACCCGCTGCTGGGCGCGGTGATGACGCTCGCCGAGTCCGAGCAGGTCGTGCTGACGGGCCGGTTGTCCGCGCGCACGCACCCGTGGCTGGCCGACCACGAGGTCGGCGGCCGCGTGCTGCTGCCCGGCACGGCGTTCCTCGAGCTGGCGGTGCGCGCCGGTGACCAGGTCGGCTGCGGCGTGGTCCGGGAGCTCACCCTGGAAGCGGCCCTGCCGCTGCCGGAGAACGGCGCGGTGGTGCTCCAGCTCGCCATCGGCTCGCCCGACGGCGACGGTGCGCGCTCGCTGGTCATCCATTCGCGCCCCGAGGACACCGGCGACGACCGGCCGTGGACGCGGCACGCGACCGGGGTGCTCGAACCGGACGCGTCCGTGCCGGCTCCCGAAGCCGGGCCGTGGCCGCCCGAGGGCGCCGTCGCGCTCGACCTCGGCGACCCGTACGAGACGCTCGGCGAGCGCGGGTACGGCTACGGCCCGGTGTTCCGGGGCCTGCGCACGGTGTGGCGGCTCGGCGACGAGGTGTTCGCCGAGGTCGAGCTGCCCGAGCAGGCTCGCCGGGACGCGGCCGGGTTCGGCCTGCACCCGGCGCTGCTCGACGCGGCGCTGCACGCCATCGGCTTCACGGGAGCCCTCGACGGATCCGGTACCGACGGCTCGCCGCTGCTGCCGTTTTCCTGGACCGGAGTCCGGCTGCACGCGAGCGGCGCCACCGCGCTGCGGGTCCGGCTGACGCCGGCCGGCCACGGCGGGGTGTCGATCGCGCTGGCCGACCCGCTCGGCGAGCCGGTGGCGACCGTCGATGCGCTCGCGCTGCGGCCGTTCGCCGCGCCGGACACCGCCACCGATCGCGGCCACGACTCGCTGTACTTCGTCGACTGGGTCGCGGTCGGCGAGCCGGGGCAGGAGACGCCCCGGTGCGCGGTGCTCGGCGACCCCGCGGCTGTCGTTCCGGCGAGCCTGGCGGCCGAGACGTACCCCGAGCTGGACGCACTGCCCGGCGAGGTGCCGGAGCTGGTGTTCCTGCCGCACTCGGGAGCACGCACCGGAGATCTGGCCGAGGCCACGCGGACGGCGACGAAGCGGGTGCTCGAGATTGTCCAGCGCTGGCTGGCCGACGAGCGGTTCGCCGGAGCGCGGCTGGTGGTCGTCACCCGCGGCGCGATCGGCACGCCCGGCGGGCCGGTGACCGACCTCGCCGCGTCGGCGGCCTGGGGCCTGCTCCGGTCCGCCGCCTCCGAACACCCCGGCCGGGTCGTGCTGCTCGACCTCGGCGTCGCCGAGTCGACGTCCGGCGAGCTGCCCGAGGGGCTGTTCGGCGCGCTGCGCTCGGGCGAGCCGCAGCTGGTCGTCGTGGACGGCCGGGTGTCCGCGGCCAGGCTGGCGAAGCTGCCGGCGCACCACCCGGCCCTGGTCCCGCCGGCGCACGGCGCGTGGCTGCTCGGCACCGCGAAGAAGGGCGCGCTCGACGGCCTCGCGCTGCTGCCCGCGGCCGCGGCGGACGAGCCGCTCGGCCACGACGAGGTCCGCGTCGAGGTCCGGGCCGCGGGGCTGAACTTCCGGGACGTCCTCATCGCGCTCGGGATGTACCCCGGTGACGACGCCATGATGGGCAGCGAGGCGGCCGGCGTCGTGACCGAAATCGGCGCCGGGGTCACCGGGCTCGTCCCGGGCGACCGCGTGACCGGCATCTTCCGCGGGAACTCCCTCGCGACCGTCGCGGTCACCGACCACCGGCTGCTCGTCCCGATGCCGGACGGCTGGACGTTCGAGCGGGCGGCGGGCGTGCCCGTGGTGTTCCTGACCGCGTACTACGGCCTCGTCGACCTCGGCCGGATCGCCGCGGGGCAGCGCGTTCTCGTGCACGCCGCGGCCGGCGGCGTCGGCATGGCCGCCGTCCAGCTCGCGCGCCACTTCGGCGCGGACGTCTTCGGCACGGCGAGCGAGGGGAAGTGGCCCGCGCTGCGCGAGCTGGGCCTCGACGACTCGCGCATCGCGTCGTCGCGGGACCTGAGCTTCGCCGAGCGGTTCGCCGGGGACGGCATGGATCTCGTGCTGAACTCCCTCGCCGGCGAGTTCGTCGACGCCTCGCTGGGCCTCCTGCGCGACGGCGGCCGGTTCGTGGAGATGGGCAAGACCGACGTCCGCGCCGCCGACGAGGTCGCCACCGCCGGGGTCTGGTACCGGGCGTTCGACGCGGTGGAGGCCGCGCCGGAACGGGTCCAGGAGATCTTGACCGAGGTGCTGCGGCTGTTCGCGGAGGGTGCGCTGCACCCGCTGCCGTCGCGCGCGTGGGACGTGCGCCGCGCGCCCGAGGCCTACCGGTTCGTCAGCCAGGCACGCCACGTCGGCAAGGTCGTGCTGACGGTCCCGCGGGCTCGCCCGGCGGACGGCACAGTGCTGCTCACCGGCGGCACGGGCACGCTCGGCGCCGAGATCGCCCGTCACCTGGCCGCCACCGGCACGCGCCGGCTGCTGCTGCTCGGGCGGCGCGGCGCGGACGCACCGGGTGCGGCCGAGCTGCGGGCCGAGCTCACCGACCTCGGTGCCGAGGCCGACATCGTCGCCTGCGACGCGGCGAACCGCGAGGAGCTGGCGAGCGCGCTCGCGCGGATTCCGGCGGCGCACCCGCTGACCGCCGTGGTGCACCTCGCCGGCGTGCTCGACGACGGCGTCGTCGAGTCGCTCACGCCGGACCGGCTCGACGCGGTGCTGCGGCCCAAGGTGGACGCCGCGTGGCACCTGCACGAGCTGACCAAGGACCTCGACCTCGCGGAGTTCGTACTGTTCTCGGCGGGCGCCGGGATCTTCGGCGACGCGGGGCAGGGCAACTACGCGGCCGCCAACAGCTTCCTCGACGCGCTCGCGCAGCACCGCCGGGCGAGCGGCCTGCCCGCCGTCGCGCTGGCGTGGGGCTTCTGGGCGCAGCGCAGCGGGATGACCGCGCACCTCACCGACGCCGACGTGGCGCGGCTCCGCCGCATCGGGGTGGCCCCACTGTCCACACCGGAGGGTCTGGCGCTGTTCGACCGCGCGCGGCTGCTCGACGAGGCGGTGCAGGTGCCGATCCGCCTGGACCCGGCGGCGCTGCGGGAGCAGGCACGCGCCGGCTCGTTGCCGTGGCTGTTGCGCGGGCTGGTCCGGACGCCGTCGAGGCGGGCCGCGGCCGGGGGCCCGGGCGGTGAGCCGGCGTTGCGCCGCAGCCTCGCCCGGCTCGGCGAGGCGGACCGGATCCGGACCCTCGTGGAGCTCGTCCGGGCCGAGGCGTCCGCGGTGCTCGGGCACGCGGGCGCGCTGATCGAGGCCGAGCGTCCGTTCCGCGACCTCGGCTTTGACTCGCTGACCGCGGTCGAGCTGCGCAACCGGCTGAACGCGGCCACCGGGCTCAAGCTGACCGCCACGCTCGTCTTCGACTACCCCACCCCGGCGGTGCTCGCCGGCCACCTGCTCGCGGAACTGCTCGGCGAGGAGCCCGTCCGCGGGGAAGCCGCGCCGGCCGCCCGGGTCGCCGACGAGCCCATCGCGATCGTGGGCATGGCCTGCCACCTGCCCGGCGGCATCCGGAGCCCGGAGGAGTTCTGGCAGCTGCTGTCTTCCGGCGGCGACGTGATCTCCGGCTTCCCGGCCGACCGCGGCTGGGACCTCGACCGGCTCTTCTCCGCCGACGACACCGCGGCGGGCACGACCTACGCGCGGGACGGCGGGTTCCTCCGCGACGCGGCCGAGTTCGACCCGGCGTTCTTCGGCATCTCGCCGCGCGAAGCCGCGGTGATGGACCCGCAGCAGCGGCTGCTGCTCGAGGGCGCGTGGGAGACGCTGGAGCGGTCGCGGATCGACCCGGCGTCGCTGCGCGGCTCGGCCACCGGCGTGTTCATCGGCGCGTCCCACCAGGGGTTCGGCGCCACTTCCGACGGCGTGGCCGCCGAGGCGCAGGGCCACCTCGTCACGGGTTCGTCGACGAGCGTGGTGTCCGGCCGGATCGCCTACGCGCTGGGGCTCGAAGGGCCCGCGATGACCGTCGACACGGCTTGTTCGTCGTCGCTCGTGGCGCTGCACCTGGCGATCCGCGCGTTGCGCGGCGGCGAGTGCACGCTCGCGCTCGCCGGGGGAGCGGCGGTGATGGCCGATCCGATCGGCTTCGTCGGCTTCAGCCGCCAGCGCGGGCTCGCCACCGACGGCCGGTGCAAGGCCTTCTCGGCGCAGGCCGACGGCATGGGGCTGGCCGAGGGCGCCGGGATGGTGCTCGTCGAGCGGTTGTCGGACGCCCGCCGCAACGGGCATCCGGTGCTGGCCGTGCTGCGGGGCTCGGCGGTGAACCAGGACGGCGCGTCGAACGGCCTGACGGCGCCGAACGGTCCGTCGCAGCAGCGGGTGATCCGGGCGGCGCTGGCCGACGCGGGCGTCGAACCGTCCGATGTGGACGCCGTCGAGGCGCACGGGACCGGGACGCCGCTGGGCGACCCGATCGAGGCGCAGGCGCTGCTCGCGACCTACGGGCAGGACCGGGACCGGCCGCTGTGGCTCGGTTCGGGCAAGTCCAACCTCGGGCACGGCCAGGCCGCCGCCGGGATCACCGGCGTCATCAAGATGGTGCTCTCACTTCGCAACGAGCTGCTACCGCGCACACTGCACGCCGATGAGCCTTCGCCGCACGTGGACTGGTCCGCCGGCGACGTGCGGCTGCTGACCGAACCACGGTCGTGGCCGGCCGGGCAGCGGCCCCGGCGGGCTGCGGTGTCGTCGTTCGGGATGAGCGGCACGAACGCGCACGTGGTGCTCGAACAGGCACCGGACGTCGCCGAAGCCCCGGCGCGTCCCGGTTCGCCGGTGGTGCCGTGGGTGCTGTCGGCGCGGTCCGCGGCCGCGCTCCGGGAGCAGGCGGCCCGGCTGGCGTCGCACGTGGATTCTTCGCGGGAGCGGCCCGTCGACGTCGGCTACTCGCTCGTCTCGTCGCGGTCGTCGTTCGAACACCGCGCGGTCGTGGTGGGTTCGGCCGCCGCGGACCTGGCGGCCGGGCTGACCGGCGCGGGCGCGGTCCGCGGCGTCGCCGACGTCAGCGGCCGGGTGGCGTTCGTGTTCCCCGGCCAGGGCGCCCAGTGGACAGGCATGGCGGCGGAGCTGCTCGGCTCGTCGCCGGTGTTCGCGGCGCGGATGGCGGAGTGCGCCGCCGCGTTCGGCGAGCTGGTCGGCTGGTCGCTCGAGGACGCGCTGACCGACGCCGCGCTGCTGGAGCGGGTCGACGTCGTGCAGCCGGTGTCGTTCGCGGTGATGGTGTCGCTGGCCGCGCTCTGGGAATCGCGCGGCATCCACCCGGACGCCGTGGTCGGGCACTCCCAAGGGGAGATCGCCGCCGCCTGCGTGTCCGGGGCGCTGTCGCTGGCGGACGCCGCGCGCGTCGTGGTGCTGCGGAGCAAGGCCATCGCGGAGTGCCTCTCGGGGCACGGTGGCATGGCCTCCGTCGCGTTGCCCGCCGAGGAGGCCGAGCGGCGGATCGCCGCACTCGGCGGGCGGGTCGCCGTCGCCGCCGTCAACGGCGTCTCGTCCGTGGTGCTGTCCGGCGACCCCGGCGCGCTGGCCAGCGTCGTCGCGGACTGCGCGGCGGACGGTGTCCGCGCCAAGGTCATCGCCGTCGACTACGCGTCGCACTCGCCGCACGTGGCGGCCATCGAGGACCGGCTGGCCGCGGATCTCGCCTCGATCGAGCCGCGTGCGCCGCGGGTGCCGTTCCTCTCGACCGTGACCGGCGAGTGGGCCGACGGGACCACGGTGGACGGCCACTACTGGTACACCAACCTGCGCGAGCCCGTCCGGTTCGAGGCCGCGATCCGCGCCCTCGCGGCCGAGGGCTGCACCGCGTTCGTCGAGGTGAGCTCGCACCCCGTGCTGTCGATGGGCGTCCAGGAGACGCTCGACGAGATCGCCGGGGAGCCGACGGTGGTCGTCGGCACGCTGCGGCGGGGTGAGGGCGGTGAAGCGCGGTTCCTCACCTCGCTGGCGGAGCTGCACGTGCGCGGCGTCTCGCCGGACTGGGACGCGGTCTTCGCCGGTCACGAACCGCGGCTCGTCGACTTGCCGACGTACGCGTTCCAGCGGCAGCGGTACTGGCTCACGCCCGAGCGCGGTTCCGCCCCGGCGGTGGACACGGCCTTCTGGGACGCCGTCGACCGCGAGGACCTCGAAGGGCTGGCCGGTCAGCTGGCGCTGCCGGAGGACGAACTCGGCACGGTACTGCCCGCGTTGTCGTCGTGGCGGCGCCGCAGCCGGGACAAGACCACTGTGGATGATTGGCGCTACCGCATCACGTGGAAGCCCGTTCCCGCGAAGGAACCCGTGCTCTCCGGCGAGTGGCTGCTGGTCGTCGGCGAAGGGGTGGCCGAGGAGACGGTCACGAGGATCGAGGCGGCGCTCGCCGCCGCGGGCGCCGAATCGGCGGTCCTCCGAACCGGCGTCGCCGATCGGGAGAGCCTGGCCCGCGAGCTGTCCGGCAAACAGCCGGCGGCCGTCCTCGGTCTCCTCGAAGCGGAGGCCACACTCGCGCTGTTCCAGGCCCTGTCCGATGTGGAGATCGAAGCGCCACTGTGGCTGGTGACGAGCGGCGCGGTGTCGACCGGACGGTCGGACCCGCCGCGCGTGCCCGCGCAGGCCCAGATCTGGGGCCTGGGCCGGGTGTTCGGGCTCGAAGAGCCGAACCGGTGGGGTGGGCTCGTCGATCTGCCCGAGGAGTTCGACGAGCGAGCGGCCCGCCGGCTGGTCTCCGTCCTGGCCGGAACCGGCGGCGAGGACCAGGTCGCGGTGCGGGACAACGGGGTTCTGGCCAGGAGGCTCGTGCGCGCGCCGTTGCCGGCCATCGCTGCCGGGCGGGACTGGACGCCGCGAGGCACGGTTCTCGTCACCGGCGGGACCGGGGCGATCGGCGGGCACGTCGCCCGGTGGCTGGCCGAGCGGGGAGCCGGGCACCTCGTGCTGACCTCGCGCGCGGGCGAGGCCGCCCCCGGTGCGGCCGAGCTGGCCGCCGAACTGCGCGAGCTCGGCGCCGAGGTGACGATCGCGGCGTGCGACGTCGCGGACCGGGACCGGCTCGCCGGGTTGCTGCGCGAGCTGGCGGATCGAGGCGAGCCGGTGCGTGCGGTCATGCACGCCGCCGGCGTCGACGGCGTCGCCGCCCTCGCCGACACCACGCCCGCCGAATTCGCCCGCGTCGCCGCGGCCAAGGTCCGCGGGGCCACCAACCTGCACGAACTGCTGGCCGGAACGGAGCTCGACGCGTTCGTCCTGTTCTCCTCCAACGCCGGGGTGTGGGGTGGCGGCGGGCAGGGCGCGTACGCCGCCGCAAACGCTTTCCTCGACGCGCTGGCCGAACGCCGCCGGGCCGACGGGCTGACGGCGACCTCGGTCGCGTGGGGCGCGTGGGCGGGCGACGGCCTCGCCGCGACCGACGTCGCGGAGCGGCACCTGAGCCGCCGCGGCGTGCGGGGGATGGCGCCCGAGCTCGCGATCCTCGCGCTGTCGCAGGCCATCGCGCACGACGAGACGTTCCTGGCCGTCGCCGACGTCGACTGGGGGCGGTTCGCGCCGAGCTTCGCGGCCGCCCGCCGGAGGCCGCTGCTCGACGAGCTTCCCGAGGCCGTCCGCGCCCTGCGGGACGCCGAGCCCGCCGAGGATCCGGCCGGGTCGTCGTTCGCGTCGCGGCTGGCCGGGCTGCCGGAAGCGGACCGGGCGCGCGAACTGCTCGAGCTCGTCCGGTCGCAGGCGGCCGCGGTGCTCGGCTTCGAGACCGCCGAAGCAGTCGACGCCGAGCGTGCCTTCCGCGAACTCGGCTTCGACTCGCTCACCGCCGTCGAGCTCCGCAACCGCCTCGCCGGCGAGACCGGGCTGCGGCTGCCGGCCACGCTGGCGTTCGACTTTCCGTCCGCGACCCGGCTCGCGCGGCACCTCGCCGGGCTCGTCGCGGGCGAGCCCGGCCACCGTGCTGTGCCGCCGGTGGTCGCGGCCGCCTCGGACGAGCCGATGGCGATCGTCGGCATGAGCTGCCGCTACCCCGGAGACGTCCGGTCTCCCGAGGACCTGTGGGACCTGGTGTTCCGCGGCGAGGACGCGCTGGGCGAGTTCCCGGCCGACCGGGGCTGGGACCTCACCGGCCTCGACGATCCCCAGGCTAAGGACTACGCGCGGATCGGTGCGTTCGTCCGCGACGCCGCCGAGTTCGACCCGGCGTTCTTCGGGATCTCGCCGCGCGAGGCGACCGCCATGGACCCGCAGCACCGGCTGCTGCTGGAGACGTCGTGGGAGGCGTTCGAGCGGGCCGGGATCGATCCGCTGTCGGTGAAGAACAGCTCGACCGGCGTCTTCGTCGGGTGCGGCAGCCAGCACTACGGCGCCGGGCTGCGCGAGGTCCCCGAGGAGCTGCGCGGGCACCTGCTCACCGGCGGGTCGAGCGCGGTCGCGTCCGGCCGGATCGCCTACACGTTCGGGCTGGAGGGGCCCGCCGTCACGGTGGACACGGCGTGCTCCTCGTCGCTGGTCGCGCTGCACCTGGCCGCGCAGGCGCTCAGGCAGGGCGAGTGCGCGATGGCGCTGGCGGGCGGGGTGAGCGTGATGGTCACCCCCGGCGCCTACGCCGAGTTCGGCCGGCAGGGCGGGCTCGCCGCGGACGGCCGGATCAAGGCGTTCGCCGACGGCGCCGACGGGACCGGCTGGGGTGAGGGCGCCGGCATGCTGCTGCTGACCCGGCTGTCCGAAGCCCGGCGCCGGGGCTACCCGGTGCTCGCCGTCGTGCGCGGTTCGGCGGTGAACTCCGACGGCGCCTCCAACGGGCTCAGCGCCCCGAACGGCCCTTCGCAGCAGCGGGTGATCCGCCAGGCCCTGGCCAACGCCGGCCTGGAACCGTCCGAAGTGGACGCCGTCGAAGGGCACGGCACCGGCACCGCGCTCGGCGACCCCATCGAGGCGCAGGCGCTGCTGGCGACCTACGGCGACGGCCGGGACCGGCCGCTGTGGCTCGGTTCCGTCAAGTCGAACATCGGCCACACGCAATCCGCCGCCGGTGCGGCCGGCGTGATCAAGATGGTGCAGGCCCTCCGGAACGAGGTGCTGCCGCGCACCCTGAACGTCGACGCACCGTCGGCGCAGGTGGACTGGAGCGCCGGCGACATCGAGCTGCTGACCGAGCCGGTGCCGTGGCACCGCAACGGACGGCCCCGCCGGGCCGGGATTTCCGCGTTCGGGGTCAGCGGGACGAACGCCCACGTGATCGTCGAGGAGGCGCCGGCCCCCGGGGCGGCCGAGCCGATCGAGCCGGAGCCGGCCGGTGGCGTGGTCCCGCTGGTGGTGTCGGGCCGTGGTGGTGCGGCCCTGCGCGCGCAGGCGGGACGTCTTCAGTCGTTTGTGGACGGTCGTCCGGACTTGGGTGTGGCGGAGCTGGGTGCGGCGCTGGTGTCGTCGCGGGCGGTGTTCGAAGACCGGGCGGTGGTGCTGGCGGCGGATCGGGCCGAGGCGTTGGCGGGTCTGGCCGCGCTGGCGGACGGCGGCTCGGTTCCGGGTGTGGTGTCGGGTGCCGTGTCGGGTGGTCGTTCGGCGTTTCTCTTCTCGGGCCAGGGTGCGCAGCGTTTGGGTGCGGGTCGGGAGTTGTATGAGTCGTTCCCGGTGTTCACCGATTCGGTGAATGCGGTGTGCGCGCACGTGGACGGTTTGCGTGAGGTGATGTTCGGTGATGACGCCGAGCTGTTGAACCAGACCGTGTATACGCAGGCGGCGTTGTTCGCTGTCGAGGTGGGTTTGTTCCGGCTGGTCGAATCGTGGGGTGTCCGACCGGATTTCTTGGTGGGGCATTCGATTGGTGAGCTGGCGGCGGCGCATGTTGCGGGTGTGTTCTCTTTGGAGGACGCGTGTGCGTTGGTCGCGGCGCGTGGCCGGTTGATGCAGGCGCTGCCCGCCGGTGGCGTGATGGTCGCTCTACAGGCCACGGAAACCGAAGTGCTGCCGTTGCTGGTCGAGGGTGTGTCGGTGGCGGCGGTGAACGGCCCGTCGTCGGTGGTGCTCTCGGGTGATGAGGAAGCTGTCGACGCGGTCGTCCAGCATTTCGAGGGGCGTAAAACTCGCCGGTTGTCGGTGAGTCACGCGTTCCACTCGGCTCGGATGGAGCCGATGCTGGCGGAGTTCCGCCGGGTCGCCGAGGGTTTGACGTTCCACGCCCCCGAGATTCCGGTCGTCTCCAATGTGACCGGGACCCTGGCCGAAGAGCTGACTTCGCCGGAGTATTGGGTCCGGCACGTGCGCGGCACTGTGCGGTTCCACGATGGCGTGACTTATCTGGCCGAGCGCGGGGTGACCCGGTTCTTGGAGCTGGGTCCGGACGGTGTGCTGACGGCGATGGCGGCGGAATCCGTCGAGGGCACGCTGGTTTCCGCGCTGCGGAAGGACCGTGCCGAGGAAGAGAGCCTGCTGACGGCGGTGGCGTCGCTGTACGTCGTCGGACAGGACGTCGACTGGCCGGTATTCTTCCCCGGCAGCGCCCGAGTCGACCTCCCGACCTACGCCTTCCAACGGCAGCGCTACTGGATCGACGTGCCGGCGGGCTCGCTCGACGCGAGCGGGCTCGGCCTGACCGCGACCCGGCACCCGTTGATCGGCGCGGCCACGCCGCTCGCCGAGTCCGGCGGGGTCCTGTTCACCGGCCGCCTCTCGGTGGCGACGCACCCGTGGCTCGCCGACCACGTCATGCTCGGCAACGCGCTGCTGCCCGGCACGGCGTTCCTCGAACTGGCCGTGCGCGCGGGTGACGAGGTCGGCTGCGCGCAGGTGGAGGAGCTGACGCTCGCCGCGCCGCTCGTGCTCCCCGGCGACGGGAGCGTCCGGCTCCAGGTCGTCGTCGGCGAGCCGGACGACGACGGCGCACGCAAGCTCACCGTCCACTCGCGACAGGACGACGACGCGCCGTGGACGTTGCACGCCGGCGGGGTGCTCGTCCCGCACGCCGTCACCCCGGACACGCGGCACACCAGCTGGCCGCCGCGGGACGCCGAACCGATCGACCTCGACGGCTTCTACGACCGCGGCGAAGACGCCGGCGCCCAGTACGGGCCCAGCTTCCAGTGCCTGACCGCCGCCTGGCGGCTCGGCGACGAGGTGTACGCCGAGGTCGCGCTGCCCGAGCGGGCCGCGGGCGAGGCCGCCTCCTTCGGCCTGCACCCGGCGCTGCTCGACGGTGCCCTGCAGGCACTGGTCTTCCTGCCGCTCGCCGACGGCGGAACCGGGCGGCTGCCGTTCTCGTGGTCGGCGGTTTCGCTGCACGCGAGCGGAGCGTCGAGCCTGCGGGTCCGCCTGGCGAAGGCCGGCCCCGAGTCGCTCTCGCTCGCCGTGTCCGATCCGGGTGGCCGCCCGGTGGCCTCGATCGGCTCGCTCGTGCTGCGCACGGTGCAGGCGAGCGAGCTCCGGCACCGGCCGCTCGACTCGCTGTACCGGCTCGCGTGGCAGACGCGGGCCCCGGAGAGCGAGCCAGGAGACCAGAACTGCGTCGTCCTCGGCGACGACCAGCTCAAGCTGGCGGGCCGGCTGGGTGCCGAGGTGGAGGCGACGTCGTACCGCACGCTGGCCGACCTCGGCGCGGCCATCGACGAGGGCGCGCGTCCCGATCTCGTGTTCGTGCCGTGCGTGCTGAACGGGCACACCACCGGACGCGTTCCCGCGGACGTCCGGACCGCCGTCGGCGGGGTGCTCGACCTCGTGCGCGACTGGCTCGCCGACGACCGGTTCGCCGGCGCGAAGCTCGCCTTCGTCACCAGGGGCGCGGTCGCCGCGGTGCCGGGCGAGGACATCCGGGACCTGGCGTTCGCCCCCGCGTGGGGCCTGCTCCGCACGGCGCAGGCCGAACACCCCGGCCGGTTCGCGCTCATCGACGTCGACGACGAGGAGACCCCCGGCGCCGCGGTGCTCGCCGCGGTCGCCTCCGGCGAGCCCCAGCTGGCGGTGCGCGCGGGCGAGCTGTCCGTGCCCCGCCTCGAGCGGGCGGACACCGGGCTCCTCGAACTCCCGGCGGGCGACGTGCCGTGGCGGCTGGACAGCACCGGCAAGGGCACCTTGGACAACCTCCGCCCGTTGCCCGCCCCCGAGGCCGCCGCACCGCTTCGCGCCGGCGAGGTGCGCCTCTCGCTGCGCGCGGCCGGCGTGAACTTCCGCGACGTCCTCAACGCGCTCGGCATGTACCCGGGCGAGGCGGGCCCGATGGGGCTCGAGGGCGCCGGCGTGATCGCGGAGGTCGGGCCGGGCGTCACCGGGTTCGTGCCCGGTGACCGCGTCCTCGGCATGTTCCACGGCGCGTACGGCCCGCTGGTGGTCGCCGACCACCGCATGGTGGTGCGGATGCCGGCCGGCTGGTCGTTCACCGACGCGGCGTCGTTGCCGATCGCGTTCATCACCGCCTTCTACGCGCTCGTCGACCTCGCCGGGGTGCGGCGGGGCGAGTCGGTGCTCGTGCACTCCGCGGCGGGCGGCGTCGGCATGGCCGCGGCGCAGCTCGCGCGGCACCTCGGCGCCCGGGTCTTCGGCACCGCCAGCCCCGCGAAGTGGGAGGCGCTGCGCGAGCTCGGCATCCCCGACGACCGCATCGCTTCGTCGCGCACGCTGGAGTTCGCCGAGACCTTCCGGAAGGCGGACGAAGCCGGTGTCGACGTCGTGCTGAACTCGCTCGCGGGCGAATTCGTCGACGCGTCGTTCGACCTGCTGGCCGAGGGCGGCCGCTTCGTCGAGATGGGCAAGACCGACGTCCGGGCCGAGGGCCGGCCCGGCCTTCGCTACCACCCGTTCGACCTCGGCGACGCGGGCCCCGACCGGATCGGCGAGATCCTCGCCGAGGCCGTCGAGCTGGTCGAACGCGGCGTGCTGCGGCCGCTTCCGGTGACGTCGTGGGACATCCGCCGCGCGCCGGAGGCGTTCCGCCACATGAGCCAGGCCAAGCACGTCGGCAAGGTGGTGCTCACCCTGCCCGCGCCGCTCGATCCGGCGGGCACGGTGCTCATCACCGGCGGTACCGGCGGCCTCGGCGCCCACGTGGCCCGGCACCTGGTCACCGAATACGGCGCCCGCAGGCTGCTGCTGCTCAGCAGGCGCGGCCTCGACGCGCCCGGCGCGGCGGAACTGGCCGCCGAGCTGGCCGGGCTCGGCGCCGACGTCACGGTCGCCGCGTGCGACGTGGCCGACCGCGCCGAACTGGCCGCCGTGCTGGACCGCGTCCCCGCCGAACACCCGCTGACCGGCGTCGTGCACACCGCGGGCGTGGTCGACGACGGCGTGCTCACCGCGCTCGGTGACGACCGCCTCGAACGCGTGCTGCGGCCCAAGGTCGACGCCGCGGTGCACCTGCACGAGCTGACCTCCTACGACGACCTCGCGCTGTTCGCGCTCTTCTCGTCGGCCGCCGGGATCCTCGGCAACGCCGGGCAGGGCAACTACGCCGCGGCCAACGCGTTCCTCGACGCGCTCGCGGCGCACCGCAGGGCGGCCGGCCGCACCGTCACCTCGCTCGCCTGGGGCCCGTGGGCCGGCGGGGGGATGGCCGGTGAGCTCGGGGCAGCCGGCGTGCGGCGCATGGCGGCGTCCGGTGTGCGGCCGTTCGACGTCGCCGACGGCCTGCGTGCGTTCGACGCCGCGCGGCAGCTCGATCTCGCCGTGGTCGTGCCGATCCGGCTCGACCCGGCCCGGCTGCGCGCCGACACGGCCCCGGCACCGTTGCGTGGTCTCGTCCGCCCGGCTCGCGGCCAGGCGCGGCCCACCGCGTCGAGTGCCGCGAGCGGGGGCCCCGCGTTCGCCGAGCGGCTCGAGACGTTGGCGGAGAAGGACCGGGGCCCGGCCGTGCTCGACGTCGTGCTGGCCGAGGCCGCCGCGGTGCTCGGCTACGCCGCGCACGAGGCCGTGCCGGCCGAACGCGGGTTCATGGAGATCGGCTTCGACTCGCTGACCGCCGTCGAGCTGCGCAACCGGCTCAGCGGCGCCACCGGGCTGAAACTGCCGGCGACGACGCTGTTCGACTACCCCGCACCGGTCTCGCTCGCGGCGCACCTGCTCGGCGAGCTCGCCCCGCACCTCGACCCGGCCGGCCACGGGGAGCCGGCCGTGCACGCCGAGCTCGACCGGCTCGCGGAGCAGCTGTCCGCGACCGCCGGCTCGGTCGAAGTCGAGGAGCACGACCGGATCGGCGCCCGGCTGCGGGCCCTGCTGTCGACGTGGAACGGAGCGCGGCGCCCGGGTGAAGGCCCTTCCGCGGCCGAGGCCCTCAGCGGCGCCTCGACCGACGAGATCTTCGATTTCATCGACAGGGAGTTCGGCTGAATGTCGTCAGACGGATCTGAACGGAAGCTGGTCGAGTACCTCAAGCGGGTCACGACCGACCTGCACGAGACGAGGGCCCGGCTGCAGGAGCTGGAGGCGAGCGGCACCGAGCCGATCGCCATCGTCGGGATGGGCTGCCGGTTCCCCGGCGGCGCGAACTCGCCGGAAGACCTGTGGCGGCTCGTCGACGACGGGATCGACGCCGTGTCGCCGTTCCCCGGCGACCGCGGCTGGGACACCGCGCGTGTCTACGACCCCGACTCCCGCCGGCCCGGGACCTCCTACGTGGACCAGGGCGGCTTCGTCGACGACGTCGCCGGGTTCGACCCGGCGTTCTTCGGCATCTCGCCCCGCGAGGCGGCGGCGACGGATCCGCAGCAGCGGCTGCTGCTGGAGACCGCGTGGGAGGCGCTCGAGCGCGCTCGCATCGTGCCCGCGTCCCTGCGCGGCAGCCGGACCGGCGTCTTCACCGGCGTCATGTACGCCGGCTACGCCACCGACCTGCCGGGCCTTTCCGAGGAGGTGCTGGGGCACCTCGGCAACGGCAACCTGCCCAGCATCGCCTCGGGCCGGGTGGCGTACGCGCTCGGTCTCGAAGGCCCCGCCGTCTCGGTCGACACCGCGTGCTCGTCGTCGCTCGTCGCGCTGCACCTCGCCGCGCAGGCGCTGCGCAAGGGCGAGTGCTCGCTCGCGCTCGCGGGCGGCGTCACGATCATGTCCTCGCCCGGCGGGTTCGTCGAGTTCAGCCGCCAGCGCGGGCTCGCGAAGGACGGCCGCTGCAAGGCCTTCTCCGACGCCGCCGACGGCACCGGCTGGGGCGAAGGCGCCGGGATGCTGCTGCTCGAACGGCTCTCGGACGCGCAGCGGCGCGGCCACCCCGTGCTGGCCGTGGTGCGCGGCTCCGCCGTCAACTCCGACGGGGCGAGCAGCGGTCTCACGGCGCCGAACGGGCCGTCGCAGCAGCGGGTGATCAGGCAGGCGCTCGCCGACGCGGGCCTCGCGGCGTCCGATGTGGACGTGGTCGAGGCGCACGGCACGGGCACCGCGCTCGGCGACCCGATCGAGGCGCAGGCGCTGCTCGCCACCTACGGGCAGGGCCGGGACCGGCCGTTGTGGCTCGGTTCGATCAAGTCGAACATCGGCCACACCCAGGCCGCGGCCGGGGTCGCCGGGATCATCAAGGTGGTGCAGGCGCTGCGCAACGAGACGTTGCCGCGCACCCTGCACGTCGAGCGGCCCACCACGCACGTGGACTGGTCTTCGGGCGCCGTGCGGCTGCTCGCCGCACCGCAGCCGTGGCCGGCGGGTGAACGCGTCCGGCGCGCGGCGGTGTCGTCGTTCGGGGTGAGCGGCACGAACGCGCACGTGCTCGTCGAGCAGGCCCCCGAGCCGGCGGCCGTGGGCCCGGTACCGGACACCGAACCCGTGGTGGCCTGGCCGCTGTCCGGCCGGTCGGCGGCCGCGCTGCGGGCGCAGGCCACCACCCTGCTGTCGCAGGTGGACAAGACCGGCGACCGGCCGATCGACATCGGGTTCTCGCTGGCGACGTCGCGGTCGGCGTTCGAGCACCGCGCGGTCGTCGTCGGGTCGACGCGGGCCGAGCTGTGCTCCGGGGTCGCGGCGGTGGCCTCGGACGGTCCCGGCGTCACCAGGGGCGTGGCGGACGTGACCGGCCGGACGGTGTTCGTGTTCCCCGGCCAGGGCACGCAGTGGGCCGGGATGGCCACGGAGCTGCTGAACAGCTCCGAAGTGTTCGCGGCGCGGATGCGGGAGTGTGCTGAGGCGCTCGACGAGTTCGTCGACTGGTCGCTGCTCGACGTGCTCGCCGACGCCGAGATGCTGGAACGCGTCGACGTCGTGCAGCCCGCGTCGTTCGCCATGATGGTTTCGCTGGCCGCGCTCTGGCGGGCGCACGGGATCGAACCGGACGCCGTCGTCGGGCACTCGCAGGGCGAGATCGCCGCGGCCTGTGTGTCCGGGGCGCTCTCGCTCGCCGACGCCGCGCGGATCGTCGCGCTGCGCAGCCAGGCGATCCGCGAGGTGCTCTCCGGCGACGGCGGGATGGTGTCGATCGCGCTGCCGGAAGCCGCCGTCCGCGAACGCATCGCCCGCTGGGAGCCGCGGATCTCGACGGCCGCCGTCAACGGCGTGTCCTCGACGGTCGTCGCCGGCGAGCCCGCCGCGCTGGCCGAGCTGGTGGCCGCCTGCGAAGCCGACGGCGTGCGGGCCAAGCGGATCGCGGTCGACTACGCGTCGCATTCGGCGCAGGTGGAACGGATCGAGGAGCGGCTGCTGGCCGCGCTCGCCCCGGTCCGCCCGCGGGCCGGTGAGGTGCCGCTGTTCTCCACCGTGAGCGGCCAGTGGCTCGACACCGCGACGATGGACGCCCGGTACTGGTACACCAACCTGCGGCAGCCGGTGCGGTTCGAGACGGCGATCCGCGCCCTGGCGGCCGAGGGGCACACCGCGTTCGTCGAAGTCAGCTCGCACCCGGTGCTCACCGTCGGGGTGCAGGAGACGCTGGAACGGGTCACCACCGGCCCGACGGTCGCCGTCGGGACCCTGCGCCGCGGCGACGGCGGCCGCGCCCGGTTCCTGACGTCGCTGGCCGAGCTGTACGTCCGTGGCGTGGCGCCGGAGTGGGACGTCGTGTTCGGCGGGCACGGCGCCCGGCCGGTCGATCTGCCGACCTACGCCTTCCAGCGGGAGCGGTACTGGCTCGAACCCGGTGAGGACACGGCCGCGGCCGACACCGTCGACGCCGGGTTCTGGGCGACCGTCGAGAGCGACGACGTCGAGCGGCTGGCCCGCGAGCTCGGTGTCGGCGAGGCGGAGCTCGGCCCGGTGCTGCCAGCGCTGTCGGCGTGGCGAAGGCGCCGGCTCGAACGGTCCACGGTGGACGGCTGGCGGTACGGGATTTCGTGGAAGCTCTTGTCGCGGAACGCGGCCCGGCTGTCCGGCCGCTGGCTCGTGGTGACGGGTGGCACCGAGCGGCAGGCCCGCCTCGTCGAGGGGTTGTCGGCGGCCGGTGCCTCCGTGGTGCCGCTCGACGTCGGGGACGTCTCCCCCGAGCGGCTGCGCGCGGCGGCCGGTGACGAAGGGGTGAGCGGCGTGCTGTCGCTGCTCGCGCTCGACGAGACACCGGACGCGGAGTTCACCGAACCGGTCACGGCGGCCGTCGCCCTGGTGCGGGCGCTCGGTGCCGCCGGGCTCGACGCGCCGCTCTGGCTCGCCACCTCGGGCGCGGTGTCCGCCGGGCGCGGTGACCTGGTGACGGCACTGCGGCAGGCGCAGCTCTGGGGCCTGGGCCGGACGGCCGCGCTGGAGCTGCCCGACCGCTGGGGCGGCCTGGTCGACCTGCCCGCGGAACTCGATGAGCGCACGGCCGGGCGGCTGTGCGCGGTCCTGGCCGGAACGGCCGGCGAGGACCAGGTCGCGATCCGGGAGTCCGGCGTCTACGGACGGCGGCTGACGAGAGCCACCGCGCCGGTGGCCGAATGGCAGCCCCGCGGCACCGTCGTGATCACGGGCGGCACCGGCGCGCTGGGGGCCCGGGTCGCCCGCTGGGCCGCGCACGCGGGTGCGGAGCGGGTCGTGCTGGCGTCGCGTCGCGGCCTGGCGGCCGACGGCGCGGCCGAGCTGGCCGCCGAGCTCGAAGAAGCCGGTGTCGTCGCGTCGGTGGTCGCGTGCGACGTCACCGACCGGGAGGCGTGCGGCGAGCTGCTGGCCGCGGCGGGCGCCGAGGTGCCGGTGACGGCCGTCGTGCACGCCGCCGCGGTGCTCGACGACGGCGTGCTGGAGTCCGTGACGCCGGAACAGATCGCCCGCGTGGTGCGGGCGAAGGCACTGGCCGCCCGGAACCTGGACGAGGCGTCGCGGGAGCTCCCGCTGGACGCGTTCGTGGTGTTCTCCTCGTTCGCGGCGACGATGGGCGCGGCCGGCCAGGGCGCCTACGCGGCCGCGAACGCCTACCTGGACGCGCTGGCCGAGCACCGGCGCGGGCTCGGCCTGCCCGCGACGTCGATCGCGTGGGGACCGTGGGCGGAGACCGGGCTGGCCACGGCCGGCGAGGTGGCCGGCCGGGCGCGCCGCGGTGGTCTGCCGCCCATGGCGCCGGATCTCGCGCTGAGCGCGCTGCCCGGCTCGATCGGCGATGCCTTCGTGGCTGTCGCCGACGTCGACTGGGACCGCTACGCGTCGAGCTTCACGGCCGCCCGGCCCAGCGCGTTGCTCGGCGACCTGCCGGAGGCCCGCCGGGTGCTCGCCGCGGCCGGTCCCGCGACCGGCGCGACGCTCGCCGGAGTCACTGAAGCCGAACGACCGCGTGCCGTGCTCGAACTCGTGCGCGCGCACGCAGCCGCCGCGCTCGGTTACGCGCGTCCCGAGGACATCGAGCCGACGCGAGCGTTCCGGGAACTGGGGTTCGACTCGCTCACCGCGGTGGAGTTCCGCAACGTGCTCGGCGCGGCGACCGGGCTGTCGCTGCCCTCGACCATCGTGTTCGACTACCCGACGGCCGAAGCGCTGGCCGGGATGCTGCTGGCCGAGCTGTTCGGCACCGGTGCCCAGGTACCGGCACCGGAACCGGGCCGGGCGAGCAGCGACGAGCCGGTGGCGATCGTGGGCATGAGCTGCCGGTTCCCCGGCGGCGCCGACTCGCCGGCCGCGCTGTGGCGACTGCTGTCCGAGGGGGCCGACGCGCTGACGTCGTTCCCGGACGACCGCGGCTGGGACCTCGACGACCTCTACGACCCGGAGCCGGGCAAGCCCGGCAAGGTCTACACGCGGCGCGGTGCCTTCCTCGACGGCGCCGCGGAGTTCGACGCGGGCTTCTTCGGGGTGTCGCCGCGTGAAGCGGTGGCGATGGACCCGCAGCAGCGGCTGCTGCTCGAAACGTCGTGGGAGGCGATCGAGGGGGCGGGGATCGACCCCACTTCGCTGCGGGGCGGCCAGATCGGCGTGTTCGTCGGCACCAACGGGCAGGACTACTCCGTGCTCGTGATGGATCCGACCGCGGACACCGAGGGCCACGCGAGCACCGGAACGGCCGGCAGCGTGTTCTCCGGCCGGATCGCCTACGCGCTCGGCCTCGAAGGCCCGACTCTGACCGTGGACACCGCGTGCTCGTCCTCGCTGGTGGCGCTGCACCTCGCGGTGCAGGCGGTGCGGCAGGGCGAATGCACGATGGCGCTGACCGGCGGGGCGACCGTGATGTCGACCCCGACCGCGTTCCAGGCGTTCAGCAGGCAGCGCGGGCTGGCGGAAGACGGCCGGGTGAAGGCGTTCTCGGACGACGCGGACGGCACCGGCTGGGGCGAAGGCGCCGGCATGCTGCTGGTGGAGCGCCTGTCGGACGCACGGCGGAACGGGCATCCGGTGCTGGCGGTGGTGCGTGGCTCCGCGGTGAACCAGGATGGTGCGTCGAACGGCCTGACGGCGCCGAACGGTCCTTCGCAGCAGCGCGTGATCCGGGCGGCGCTGGCGTCGGCCGGGGTGGCCGCGTCCGAAGTGGACGTGGTGGAGGCGCACGGGACGGGCACCGCGCTGGGTGACCCGATCGAGGCGCAGGCGTTGCTGGCGACCTACGGGCGCGACCGGGACCGGCCGCTGTGGCTGGGGTCGGTGAAGTCGAACATCGGGCACACGCAGGCCGCCGCCGGGGTCGCCGGCGTCATGAAGATGGTGCTCGCGTTGCGGAACGAGCTGCTGCCCCGGACGCTGCACGTGACCGAACCGTCGTCGCACGTGGACTGGACCGCCGGCGACATCGAGCTGCTGACCGAGCCGGTCCCGTGGCCGGCGGCCGGACGGCCGCGCCGGGCCGGGATCTCGTCGTTCGGGATGAGCGGCACGAACGTCCACGTCATCGTGGAACAGGCACCCGAGGCCGAAGCCCGGGAACCGGTCGACGTGACCGGCGTGACGCCGTGGCTGGTGTCGGCGCGGGATGCGGCGGGCCTGCGGGCGCAGGCCGGCCGGCTGGCGTCCTTTGTGGAGTCAGGTCCTGAGGTGGGGGTGGCCGAGGTCGGGTGGTCGCTGGCCTCGACGCGCGCGCGGCTGGAGCACCGGGCGGTCGTGCTGGCCAGCGACCGGGCCGGGGCGCTGGCCGCGTTCGCGGGTGGCGAGCCGGTTCCGGGTGTGGTGTCCGGCGTGGTCGATTCGGGTCGTTCGGCGTTCTTCTTCTCCGGTCAGGGTGCGCAGCGGCTGGGTGCCGGCCGGGAGCTTTACGACTCGTTCCCGGTGTTCGCCGAGGTCGTGGATGCGGTGTGCGCGCAGGTGGAATCGTTGCGTGAGGTGATGTTCGGCGACGATGCCGAGCTGCTCAATCAGACGAGGTATGCGCAGGCGGCGTTGTTCGCTGTCGAGGTCGGGTTGTTCCGGCTGGTCGAATCGTGGGGGGTGATCCCGGATTTCCTGGTCGGGCATTCGATCGGGGAGCTGGCGGCGGCCCATTGTGCGGGGGTGTTCTCCCTGGAGGACGCGTGTGCCCTGGTGTCGGCCCGCGGCCGGTTGATGCAGGCGCTGCCCGCCGGTGGGGTGATGGTGGCGGTGCAGGCCACCGAGGCCGAGGTGTTGCCTCTGTTGGTCGAGGGTGTGTCGGTGGCGGCGGTGAACGGCCCGTCGTCGGTGGTGCTGTCCGGTGATGAGGATGCGGTCGACGCGGTCGTCGAGCACTTCGAGGGCCGCAAGACTCGTCGGCTGTCGGTGAGTCATGCGTTCCATTCGGCGCGGATGGAGCCGATGCTGGCGGAGTTCCGCCGGGTCGCGGAGTCGCTGACCTATCAAGCGCCTTCGATTCCGGTCGTGTCCAATGTGACCGGAACGCTGGCCGAAGAGCTGACCTCGCCGGAGTATTGGGTCCGGCACGTGCGCGCAACCGTGCGGTTCCACGATGGCGTGACTTATCTGGCCGAGCGCGGGGTGACCCGGTTCTTGGAGCTGGGTCCGGACGGTGTGCTGACCGCGATGGCGGCGGAATCCGTCGAGGGCACGCTGGTATCAGCCTTGCGGAAGGATCGTGCCGAAGAAGAGACTCTCCTGACGGCGGTGGCGTCGCTGTACGTCGCCGGGCAGGACGTCGACTGGTCGGTGTTCTTCCCCGGTGCGGGCCGGGTCGACCTGCCCACCTACGCCTTCCAGCGCGAGCGCTACTGGGCACGAACCACCGCGAAGGGCGACCTCCGCGCACACGGCCTGGTCACGACCGACCACCCGCTGCTGGGCGCCGCGACCTGGCTCGCCGACACCGGCGGCGTGGTCTTCAGCGGACGGCTGTCCCTCACCGAACAGCCGTGGCTGGCCGAACACGTCGTGCTCGGCTCCGTGCTGTTCCCCGGCACGGCGTTCCTCGAACTCGCCGTGCGCGCGGGCGACGAGGTCGGCTGCGCAACCGTCGAAGAGCTGACCCTGGCGGCACCGCTCGTGCTGCCGGACCGCGGCGACGTCCGGCTGCAGGTGAGCGTCGGCGGAGCCGGTGACGACGGCGGCCGGCCGATCACCGTCCACTCGCGACCGGACGACGAGGCGCCGTGGACGCTGCACGCCGGCGGCCGGCTCGGCACGGCCGCGCGCCCGCCGGAGCGCGGGCTCGCCGCATGGCCGCCCGCCGGCGCCGAGCCGGTCGACCTCACCGGGTTCTACGACGCCTACGCCGAACGAGGATTCGACTACGGGCCGGTCTTCCAGGGTGTCACCGCGGCCTGGCGGCTCGGCGACGACGTCTTCGCCGACCTCGCGCTCCCCGCCGACCAGCAGGCCGAGGCCACCCGCTTCGGCGTCCACCCCGCGTTGCTCGACGCCGCCGTGCAGTCGGCGGCCCTGCGGGAGAAGCCCGGCGAACGGTCCGCGGCCGGGCTGCCGTTCTCGTGGACCGACGTGACCTTGCACGCGGCGTGCGCCTCGCCGGTGCGGATCAGGCTCGGCGGCGGCGACCCCGGCGGCATCTCGCTCGCGGTGACCGACACCGCGGGCCGGCCCGTGCTGACCGCGGGATCGCTGGTGCTGCGCGAGGTATCGGCCGCGCAGCTGCGCGAGGCACGGCCGGTCCACCACGACGCGCTCTTCCGGCTCGGCTGGACCCCGGTCGAACTGCCGGGCACGGGCGCGGAACCGGCGGTGCTCGCCGTGGCCGGGGCGTGGCCGCCGGTGCCGTCCGACGCGACCGTCTACTCCGGACTCGAAGACCTGAGTTCCGCCGACCCGGCCCCCGCCGTCGTCGTGGTCCCCGTGCCGAGCCTGCCCGCCGGTGACCTCGCCGCGAACGTCCGCGCGGCGACGACGTGGGCGCTGGAACTGATCCAGCACTGGCTCGCCGAGGACGCCTGCGCGGGCACCAAGCTGGTGTTCGCCACCACGGGCGCGGTCCAGGCCGGCTCCGGCGAACCGCTCGGCGACCTGGCGACCGCGCCGATCTGGGGGCTCGTCCGTTCCGCGCAGGCGGAACACCCCGGCCGGTTCCAGCTCGTCGACCTCGACGGAACGGACGCGTCCGCGGCCGCCCTGGCGCGCGCGGTGTCCTCGGACGAACCCCAGCTCGCGATCCGCGGCGGCGAGGTCCGTGCCGCGCGCCTCGGCCGCGTCGAGCCGCCGAGGGAACCGCCGGCCGGCTGGGACGAGCACACGACCGTGCTCGTGACCGGGGCGACCGGCACGATCGGCCGGTCCGTGGCCCGCCACCTCGTCACCGGACGCGGAGTGCGGCACCTGCTGCTGGTCAGCCGGCGCGGCACCGGCGCACCGGGCGCCGAGCAGCTGGTCGCCGAGCTAACCGGGCTCGGCGCCGAGGTCCGGCTCGCCGCGTGCGACGTCGCCGATCGGGCGGCGCTGGCGACGTTGCTGGCCGAGGTGCCATCGGAGCACCCGCTCGGTGCCGTCGTCCACGCCGCGGGCACCCTAGACGACGGTGTGGTGACTTCCCTGACGCCGCAACGCTTCGACACGGTGTTGCGGTCGAAGGTTGACGCGGCGCTGAACCTCCACGAGCTGGCCGGCGCCGACGAGCGGGTCGCGTTCGTGCTGTTCTCCTCGATCGCGGGTACCTCGGGCAGCGCCGGCCAGGCGAACTACGCCGCGGGCAACGCTTTCCTCGACGCGCTCGCCGCCCACCGCCGGACGCTCGGGCTGCCCGCGGTGTCGCTGGCGTGGGGCCTGTGGGACGAGCGCAGCGAGATGACCGGGAAGCTCGCGGGCACCGACCGGTCGAGGATGGCGCGCGGCGGGCTCGTCCCGATGTCCACGGAGGACGGCTTGGCGCTGTTCGACCTCGCCGTGCGCACCGAGTACCCGACCCTCGTGCCGGCGAGGCTCGACCTCGCCGGGCAGCGCGGCGAGGCGGTGCCGCCGCTGCTGCGCGGCCTGGTGCGCGGCGCCGCGCGACCGGCGCGCACCGAACCGGTGCCGGTCCGCCACGAGCTCGCCGGGCTGCCCGGAGCCGAGCGGGAACAGCGGCTGCTCGACCTGGTCTGCGCGGAAGCGGCCGCGGTGCTGGGCCACGCGGACGCCAAGGCGATCGAGGCCGGCCGCGGGTTCCTCGCGCTGGGCTTCGACTCGCTCACGGCCGTCGAACTGCGCAACCGGCTGGGCGCGCTGACGGGACTGCGGCTGCCCGCGACGCTGCTGTTCGACTACCCGTCGCCGAAGCCGCTCGCCAAGCACCTCGGCGACGAGCTCGGCGGCGAGCGGGACACCGCGGCGGTTCCGTCACTGGCCGAAGAACTGGGCCGGGTCGAGTCGCTGCTGCCGGCGGTCGCCGCCGACGAGACCGCGCGCGCGGCCGTGGCGCGGCGGCTGCAGGACCTGCTGTCCAAGCTGGGCGAGGCCGCCGGCGAGGACACCGACGCGCAGGTCACCGAAAAGATCGACACTGCCTCGGACGACGAGATCTTCGAGTTCATCGACAACGAGCTCGGGATCTCTTGAGCATGGGACGGGCGAGCTGTGCCGGCTCCCGCAAGGAAGGGTGAATCCGACCAGTGAGCGAGCAGAAGCTTCGTGACTACCTGAAAAAGGTGACCTCGGACCTGGCGCGCACCCGCGCGCGGCTGCGGGAGCACGAGGAGCGTGCGCACGAGCCCATCGCCATCGTGGGGATGAGCTGCCGCTACCCGGGCGGGGTCGGCTCGCCGGAGGACCTGTGGCGGCTCGTCGCCGACGGCGCCGACGCGATCGGCGGTTTCCCCGAAGACCGCGGCTGGGACCTCGGCGCCCTCTTCCACCCGGACCCGGACCACCCCGGCACGTCCTACTCGCGCGAGGGCGGCTTTCTCCGCGATGTCGCGGACTTCGACGCCGAGTTCTTCGGGATGAGCCCGCGGGAGGCCCTGGCGACCGACCCGCAGCAACGGCTGCTGCTGGAGACGGCCTGGGAGGCGATCGAGCGGGCCGGGATCGACCCGCGCTCGCTCGCGGGCAGCCGGACCGGGGTGTTCGCCGGCGTCATGTACCACGACTACGGCGCCCGGCTGCGGACCACGCCGGAAGGGCTCGAAGGCTACCTCGGGAACGGCAGTGCCGCGAGCATCGCCTCGGGCCGGGTCGCCTACACGCTGGGGCTCGAGGGGCCGGCCGTCACGGTCGACACCGCGTGCTCGTCGTCGCTGGTGGCGCTGCACTGGGCCGTGCAGGCGCTGCGCAAGGGCGAGTGCGAGCTGTCGCTGGTCGGCGGGGTCACGATGATGCCGACGCCGGGCACGTTCATCGAGTTCAGCAGGCAGCGGGGATTGGCCGCCGACGGCCGCTGCAAGTCCTTTTCGGACGACGCGGACGGCACCGGCTGGGGCGAAGGCGTCGGGATGTTGCTGGTGGAGCGGCTTTCGGACGCCCGCGCCCACGGCCACCCGGTGCTGGCCGTCGTGCGGGGCACCGCGCTCAACCAGGACGGCGCGAGCAGCGGCCTGACCGCGCCGAACGGTCCGTCGCAGCAGCGGGTGATCCGGGCGGCCCTGGCCGATGCGGGCGTTGGTCCGTCCGATGTGGACGTGGTCGAGGCGCATGGGACGGGTACGACGCTGGGTGATCCGATCGAGGCGCAGGCGTTGCTCGCCGCGTACGGCCAGGATCGGGAACAGCCGTTGTGGCTCGGGTCGATCAAGTCGAACATCGGGCACACCCAGGCCGCTGCCGGGGTGGCCGGGATCATCAAGATGGTGCAGGCGTTGCGGCATCAGGTGTTGCCGCGGACGTTGCACGCCGGCGAGCCGTCGTCGCATGTGGACTGGAGTGCGGGCGAGGTCGAGCTGCTGACCGAGCCGGTTCCGTGGCCGGAGAACGAACGGCCGCGCCGGGCCGGGGTGTCGTCGTTCGGGGTCAGCGGGACGAACGCCCACGTGATCGTGGAAGAAGCTCCGGCTGGTGCGGAGCCACCCGCCGGGGACGCTGTCGGCGCGGTGGTGCCGTGGGTGTTGTCGGCGCGGTCGGCGGAGTCGTTGGAGGAGCAGGCGGCGCGGTTGGTGTCGCGGGTTTCGGGCTCTTCGGTGCGGCCGGTGGATGTCGGGTTTTCGCTGGCGACGGGCCGGTCGATGTTCGAGCACCGGGCTGCGGTGGTGGGTTCGGAGCTGGGCGATCTGGTTTCGGGACTGGGGAATCCGGTTCGTGGTGTGGCCGATGTGACCGGCCGGACGGTGTTCGTGTTCCCTGGTCAGGGTGCGCAGTGGGTCGGGATGGCCTCGGAGCTGCTGGGCAGCTCCGAGGTGTTCGCGGCGCGGATGGCGGAGTGTGCCGAGGCGCTCGCCGAGTTCGTCGACTGGTCGCTTCTGGACGTGCTGGCTGACGCGGAGATGCTGGAACGCGTCGATGTGGTGCAGCCCGCGTCGTTCGCCATGATGGTTTCGCTGGCCGCGCTTTGGCGGGCGCACGGGATCGAGCCGGATGCCGTCGTGGGCCATTCGCAGGGTGAGATCGCTGCGGCGTGTGTGTCAGGGGCGCTCTCGCTTGCCGACGCCGCCCGGGTCGTCGCGCTGCGCAGCCGGGCGATCGGCGAAGTGTTGTCGGGCAAGGGCGGCATGGTTTCGGTCGCGCTGTCCGAGGCGGTGGTTCGGGAGCGGATTGCGTCTTGGGGTTCGCGGATTTCGGTTGCGGTGGTGAACGGGCCGTCGTCGGTGGTGGTGTCGGGCGAACCCGGCGCGCTGGACGAGCTGATGGCCTCGTGTGAGGCCGACGGCGTGCGGGTGAAGCGGATTGCGGTGGATTATGCGTCGCATTCGGGGCAGGTCGAGGAGCTGAAGGGCCGGTTGGCGGCCGATCTGGCGCCGATCCGGCCGCAGTCCGGGAGTGTGCCGTTCTTCTCGACGGTGACCGGAGATTGGCTCGACACGGCTGGGTTGGACGCCGGGTACTGGTTCGCGAACCTGCGGGAGACGGTGCGGTTCGAACCGGCGGTCCGCGCGCTCGGCGAGGCCGGATATGCGGCGTTCGTCGAGGTGAGTTCGCATCCGGTGCTGACGATGGCCGTGCAGGAGACCCTGGAAGAGGCCGGGACCGGCGCGTCGGTGGCCGTGGGCACGTTGCGGCGTGGCGAGGGCGGCCTGGAGCGGTTCCTGACGTCGGTGGCCGAGCTGCATGTGCGGGGGATCAGCCCGGATTGGGACGCGGTGTTCGCCACGCACGACCCGCGACCGGTGGACCTGCCGACCTACGCCTTCCACCGCCGCCGCTACTGGCTCGACGCCACCGACGGCGCGGGCGACGTGACCGGTCTCGGTCTCGCGGCGGGCGGCCACCCGCTGCTCGCCGCGGCGACGACGCTCGCCGACTCCGACGGCGTGCTGTTCACGGGCCGGCTTTCGCTCCAGTCGCACCGGTGGCTGGCGGACCACGCCGTGCTCGGGACGACCCTGCTGCCGGGCACGGCGCTGGTCGAGCTGGCCCTGCGCGCGGGCGACGAGGTCGGCTGCGATCGCGTCGCGGAGCTGACCCTCACCGCCCCGCTGACCGTGCCGGACCACGGAGCCGTCCGCCTGCAGGTCATGGTCGGCGCTCCCGAGGAGAACCGGCGTTCGATCACCGTCCACTCCTGCCGGGAGGACACCGGCGAGTGGCTGCTGCACGCCACCGGAACCCTGGCCGCCGGAACCGGGACACCGGTGCCGGAGCCCGCCGAGTGGCCGCCCGCGGGCGCCGAGCCGGTGGCGGTCGACGACTTCTACGACCGGACCGCCCAGGCCGGCTTCGCCTACGGGCCGACGTTCCAAGGCCTGCGCGCCGCTTGGCGGCTCGGGGACGACGTCTGCGCCGAGGTCGACCTGCCCGAGGACCTCACCGGCGCGTTCGCCCTCCACCCGGCCCTGTTCGACGCGGCCCTGCACGCCGCCGCGCTGCTGCGCGACGAGACCACGGCGGCATTGCCGTTCACCTGGTCCGACGTCGTGATCCACGCCACCGGCGCCGGCCGGCTGCGCGTGCGGCTGACCAAGACCGGCACCGACACGATCACGCTGTCCGCCACCGACGAGAGCGGATCGCCGGTGCTCACGGTCGGGACGCTCGTGCTGCGCGAGGTCGCCGAGGAGCAGCTCCACGACGGCGGCGTGCCGAGGGACGCGCTCTACGGGATCGACTGGCAGCCGGTGACCTCGCCGGCCGACCCGGTCGAGCGCGTCGCGGTGCTCGGCGCCGAGGCCGCCGGCGTGTGGCCGTCCGCCGAGGTGTACGCGGGCCTGCCGGACCTGGTAGCGGCGATCGACGCGGGTGCCGCGGTACCGGAGCTGGTGGTGCTTCCCTGCGTCGGCGGCGAATCCGGCGACCTGCCCGAGGCCGCGCACGCCGCTACTCTCGCCGCGCTCGGCACCGCCCGCGCGTGGCTCGCCGAAGACCGGTTCGCCGGCAGCAAGCTCGCGTTCGTGACCAGCCACGCCACCGGTCCCGGGACGACCGACCTCGCGCACGCCGCGCTGTGCGGCCTCGTGCGGTCCGCGCAGGAGGAGAACCCCGGCCGGTTCCTGCTGATCGACGTCGACGAGCCGGCTGGCCTGTCCTCGGCCGTCCGGTTCGGTGAACCGCAGGTCGTGCTGCGCGGCACGACGGTCACCGTGCCGAGGCTGGGACGGCGGGCCGCGGCGGCGGCCGAGCCCGGCTTCGGTGCCGGCACCGTGCTCGTGACCGGCGGCACCGGCGTGCTCGGCACCGTGTTCGCCCGGCACCTCGTGCGCTCGTGCGGGGTGCGGCACCTGCTGCTCACCAGCCGCCGGGGGCCGGATGCGCCCGGGGCCGCGGACCTGGTGGCCGAGCTGCGCGACCTCGGCGCCACCGTCGAGCTCGTCGCCTGCGACCTCACGGACCGCGGCGCGCTCGCGGACCTGCTCGCCGGGGTTCCGGCGGACCGGCCGCTCTCGGCCGTCGTGCACGCCGCGGGGGTGCTCGACGACGCGCTGCTGACCGCACTGACACCCGAGCAGGTCCACGCGGTGCTGCGGCCCAAGGTCGACGCCGCCTGGCACCTCCACACCCTCACCCAGGATTTGGCGCTGAGCGCGTTCGTGGTGTTCTCGTCGGCGGCCGGGATCCTCGGCGCGGCGGGGCAGGCCCACTACGCGGCGGCCAACGCCTTCCTCGACGCGCTGGCCGAGGACCGGCGCGCGGCCGGCCTGCCCGGGAAATCGCTCGCGTGGGGCTTGTGGGACGAAGCGAGCGACATGACCGGCGCGATGACCACGGCCGACCGGGCCCGGCTGGCGAGGGGCGGCGTGCTTCCGCTCGCCACGGCCGAGGGCACCGCGCTGTTCGACGCCGCGCTCGCCTCCGGCGATCCGGTGCTCGTGCCGGTGAAGCTCGACCTCGCCGCGGTGCGCCGGCTCGACCCGGTGCCCGCCCGGCTGGCCGGGCTCGTGCCGGCGCGCCGCCGCCGGGTGCGGCCCACGGCCGAGCGGACCGGTTCGCTCGCCGCCCGGATCGCCGCACTGTCCACTCAGGACCGGACGGCCGTGCTGGTCGACATCGTGCGGGAGCAGGTCTCCGCCGTGCTCGGCTACGACGGCACGCAGGCGGTGGACACGGAGAAGGCGTTCAAGGAGCTCGGCTTCGACTCGCTGACCTCGCTGGAGCTCCGCAACCGGCTCGGCGCCGCGACGGGGCTGGCCCTGCCGGCGACCCTGGTCTTCGACTACCCGAACACCGCGGTGCTCGCCGGGTTCCTCACCCGGGAACTCACCGGCGCCGACGCGCCCGCCGCGCCTCGGCGGGCGGCGGTCACCGGCGACGACCCGATCGCGATCATCGGGATGAGCTGCCGTTTCCCCGGCGGGGTGCACACCCCGGAGGAGCTGTGGCGGCTCGTCGCCGACGAGCGGGACGCCGTCGCCGAGTTCCCGGGCAACCGCGGGTGGGACGTCGAATCGCTGTACGACCCGGACCCCGACTCCTCCGGCAAGACCTACACGCGGGCGGGCTGCTTCCTCGACGAGCCGGGCGGCTTCGACCCGGCGTTCTTCGGCGTCTCGCCGCGGGAAGCGACCGCGATGGACCCGCAGCAGCGGCTGCTGCTGGAAACCTCGTGGGAGGCCATCGAACGGGCCGGGATCGACCCGCGCTCTCTCAAGGGCAGCCGGACCGGCGTGTTCGCCGGGCTCATGTACTACGACTACTTCACCCAGCTCGACTCGATGCCCGAGGGGCTCGACGCGCACCTCGGCATGGGCAACGCGGGCAGCGTCGCTTCGGGCCGGGTCGCCTACACGCTCGGGCTCGAAGGGCCCGCGATGACCGTCGACACGGCTTGTTCGTCGTCGTTGGTGGCGCTGCACCTCGCGGCACAAGCGCTGCGCCGGGACGAGTGCACGCTGGCGCTGGTCGGGGGCGCGACGATCATGTCGACCCCCTCGCTGTTCGTCGAGTTCAGCAGGCAGCGGGGACTGGCCGCCGACGGCCGGTGCAAGTCCTTTTCGGACGACGCGGACGGCACCGGCTGGGGCGAAGGCGTCGGGGTGTTGCTGGTGGAGCGGTTGTCGGATGCGCGGCGGAACGGGCATCCGGTGCTGGCGGTGGTACGCGGGTCGGCGGTGAACCAGGACGGTGCGTCGAACGGGTTGACGGCGCCGAACGGTCCGTCGCAGCAGCGGGTGATCCGGGCCGCGTTGGCTGATGCGGGTGTCGGACCGTCCGATGTGGACGTCGTCGAGGCGCATGGAACGGGGACGACGCTGGGTGATCCGATCGAGGCGCAGGCGCTGCTCGCCACGTACGGCCAGGATCGGGAACAGCCGCTGTGGCTGGGGTCGGTGAAGTCGAACATCGGGCACACTCAGGCCGCTGCCGGGGTGGCCGGGATCATCAAGATGGTGCAGGCGTTGCGGCACGAGGTCCTGCCGCGGACGTTGCACGTCGGTGCGCCTTCGTCGCATGTGGACTGGAGCGCCGGTGACGTCGAGCTGCTGACGGGTTCGCGAGAGTGGTCGCGAGGCGGCCGCGTGCGGCGGGCGGGGGTGTCGTCGTTCGGCGTGAGCGGGACGAACGCGCACGTGATCTTGGAAGAAGCTCCGGACGGTGTGGAGCCGGTGTCGGAGCAGGGTCCGGCGGTGGTGGTGCCGTGGGTGTGGTCGGCGCGGTCGGCGGAGTCGTTGGAGGAGCAGGCGGCGCGGCTGGCGTCGCAGGTGTCGGAATCGTCGGTGCGGCCGGTCGATGTGGGGTTTTCGCTGGCGACGGGCCGGTCGATGTTCGAGCATCGAGCCGCGGTGGTGGGTTCGGAGCTGTCGGATTTGGTTTCCGGGATGGGAAATCCGGTTCGCGGTGTGGCCGATGTGGACGGCCGGACGGTCTTCGTGTTCCCGGGCCAGGGTGCGCAGTGGGGCGGAATGGCGCTGGAGCTGGTGGAGTCTTCGCCGGTGTTCGCGGCGCGGATGGCGGAGTGTGCGGAGGCGCTCGCCGAATTTGTCGATTGGTCGCTTCTCGATGTGCTCGCTGATGCGGAGATGTTGGCGCGGGTCGATGTGGTGCAGCCGGTGTCGTTCGCGGTGATGGTGTCGCTGGCGGCGTTGTGGCGGTCTTACGGGATCGAGCCGGACGCCGTGGTGGGGCATTCGCAGGGTGAGATCGCGGCGGCGTGCGTGTCGGGCGGCTTATCGTTGGCGGACGCGGCGCGCGTGGTGGCGTTGCGGAGCGGGGCGATCGGCGAGGTGCTGTCCGGTAAGGGCGGCATGGTGTCGGTCGCGCTGCCCGAGCCGGCGGCGCGAGAGCGGATTGCCCCCTGGGACCCGCGGATCTCGGTGGCGGCGGTGAACGGTCCGTCGTCGGTGGTGGTGTCGGGCGAGCCCGCGGCGCTGGACGAGCTGGTGGCCGCCTGCGAGACCGGCGGCGTGCGGGTGAAGCGGATCGCGGTGGACTACGCGTCGCATTCGGCGCAGGTCGAGGCCGTGGAGCAGCGGCTGGCCGCCGATCTCGCGCCGATCCGGCCGCGGCCGGGGAACGTGCCGTTCTTCTCGACGGTGACCGGCGACTGGCTCGACACGACGGAGCTGACCGCCGGGTACTGGTACGCGAACCTGCGGCAGACCGTGCGGTTCGAACCGGCGGTCCGCGCGCTCGGCGAGGCCGGGCACGCGGCGTTCGTCGAGGTGAGCGCCCATCCGGTGCTGACGATGGCCGTGCAGGAGACCCTGGAAGAAGCCGGGAGCGGCCCGTCGGTGGCCGTTGGCTCGCTGCGGCGCGAGCAGGGCGGCCTGGACCGGTTCCTGACCTCGGTGGCCGAGTTGCACGTGCGGGGTATCAGCCCGGATTGGGACGCGGTGTTCGCCGCGCACGACCCGCGGCCGGTGGAGCTGCCGACCTACGCCTTCGACCGCCGCCGCTACTGGCTCGACGTCCCGGAACGGGCTGCGCCGGTCGTGGACCCGGTCGACGCCGAATTCTGGGCCGCCGTGGAGCGCGCGGACCTGCCCTCGCTGGCCGGTGAGCTGGCCGTCCCCGAGGACGAGCTGGGCGCGGTGCTGCCCGCGCTGACGTCGTGGCGGCGCCGGCGGCGGGAGAGCTCGATCGTCGACTCGTGGCGTTACGAACTCGGCTGGCGGCCGGCGGCCGCCGCTGGAGGCACGGTCCTCACCGGGCACTGGCTCGTCGTCACCAGCGGCCAGGTACCGGACCGGATCCTCGAGGGAACGCGGGAGGCCCTGCGCGGCAAGGGAATCGAGCCGACGGTCCTGCCGGTCACCGAGGTCGACCGCGAGTCCCTCGCGAAGCTGCTCGGCGACCTGGACGGGCCGCCGGACGGCATCGTCTCGCTGCTCGCGCACGACGAGCGCGCCCATCCCGCGTTTTCATCGGTGTCGCTCGGGCTGTGCGGCACGGCGGCGCTGATCCAGGCGTTGGGCGACGCGGGCATCGACGCCCCGCTGTGGCTGACGACGTCGGGCGCGGTGGCGACCGGCCACGACGACCGCGTCGGCCACCCGGAGCAGGCCCAGGTGTGGGGGCTGGCGCGCGTCGCGCGGATCGAGCACCCCGAACGCTGGGGCGGCATCGCCGACCTGCCCGAGGCGTTCGACGAGCCGGCGCGCGAGGCGTTCGCCGAGGCCCTCGGCGGTACCGAGCGGGCCGTCGCCGTGCGCAGCGCGGGCACGTTCGTCCCGCGGCTGACGCGCGCGGCGAGCAAGACCACCGGCCCGGATGCCGGCTGGGCGGCCGGCGGCCGGGTGCTGATCACCGGCGGCACGGGCGCCCTCGGTGCCCGGGTCGCCCGGTGGGCCGCCGAGAACGGTGCCGAGCACCTGGTCCTCGTGAGCCGGCGCGGGCCCGGCGCCCCGGAGGCCGAGGCGCTCCGGGCCGAACTGACCGGCCTCGGCGCCGAGGTCACCATCGCGGCGTGCGACGTGGCCGACCGCGAGCAGCTCGCCGAACTCGTGCGCGACACCACCGCCGCCGGCCCGCTCACCGCGGTCGTCCACACGGCGGGTGTGCTCGACGACGGCGTGCTCGACTCGCTCACCCCGGACCGGTTCGAGCACGTGCTGCGGCCGAAGGTCGCCGCGGCCCGGAACCTGCACGAGCTGACCGCGGACCTCGGCCTGGCCGCGTTCGTCCTGTTCTCTTCGGCCGCCGGCACGCTCGGCAACGCCGGGCAGGCGAACTACGCGGCGGCGAACGCCTACCTCGACGCGCTGGCCGCGCACCGCCGCGGCTTGGGACTGGCGGCCTGTTCCGTCGCCTGGGGACAGTGGGGCGGCGGCGGTCTCGCGGAGCAGAGCACGCGGCAGGAAGCGTTGCGCCGCGGCGGTTCCTCGCCGATGGATCCGGCGACGGCGCTCGCCGCGCTGCACCGGGTGCTGGCCGACGGCGCGGAGTTCGCGCTGGTCGCCGACGTGGACTGGGCCCGGGCCGCCGCGGATGCGGCCGACTCGCTGGTCGCCGACCTGCCCGAGGTCAAGCGGGCCCGGCAGGCCGCGCCGCCCGCGCGGCGGGACGAGCCGGGCCGCCTCGCCGGCCTGGCGCCCGAACAGCGGGCACCGGCGCTGCTCGACCTCGTGCGTTCGGCGGCCGCCGCCGTGCTCGGCTACCGCACGGCGGCGGAGGTACCCGTCGATCGCGCGCTGCGCGACCTCGGCTTCGACTCCGTCACCGCGATGGAGCTGCGCAACCGGCTCGCCGCGGCGACCGGGCTCCGGCTGCCCAGCACCCTCGTGTTCGACCACCCGTCCGCCGGAGCGCTCGCCGGATACCTCGGCGCCGAGCTGTTCGGCGGCCCAGAGACCGCCGAAGACGGCGAGGAAGCGCGGCTGCGCGCCGCGCTCGCGTCGATCCCGCTGGCCCGGCTGCGTTCGGCCGGACTGGCCGACCTGCTGCTCGGCCTCGCCGAGGGCGGCGACCCCACCGACCAGAAGAACCAGAACGGCGAGGACGGGGACGCGGCCGTGCCGGTGGACTCGATCGACGACATGGACGCCGACCGGCTCATCGCGCTGGCCCTGGACGGCGGCGCCGCCGACCCAGCCTCGTGAGCCCCCACCCGCGACCGACCACCGACGTGGGGGGGGTGGGGTATTTGTGGTACGAACACACCACCAAGAGTATAAAGTGCA
>NZ_JBFAZA010000024.1:92201-153449 GCF_040681595.1 Amycolatopsis sp. NPDC051716
ACCGATGCCAATTAAGAATAATGCCCCCCCACCACCATCAAAATTTAAAAAACCGCCACCTCCCCGCGTGCCGATACGGAGAAACCGATGCCGAACCCCGCTGACAAGATCGTCGAGGCGCTGCGTGCTTCGCTCAAGGAGGTCGAGCGGCTGCGCGAACAGAACCGGGAGCTGGTCACCGCCTCGAACGCGCCGATCGCGATCGTCGGGATGAGCTGCCGGTTCCCCGGCGGCATCGGCTCGCCCGAGGACCTGTGGGAGGTGCTCGCCGAGGGCCGCGACGTCATCTCCGGCTTCCCCGCGGACCGCGGCTGGGACCTCGGCTCGCTCTCCGGGCCGGGGCACGCCCAGGGCGGCGGGTTCCTCTACGACGCGGCGGACTTCGACGCCGGGTTCTTCGGGATCGCGCCGCGGGACGCGCTCGCCATGGACCCGCAGCAGCGGCTCCTGCTCGAGGGCGCGTGGGAAGTGCTGGAGCGGGCCGGGATCGACCCGGCGAGCCTGCGCGGCAGCCGGACCGGGGTGTTCGTCGGGCTGATGACCCAGTACTACGCCTACGTCCGGCGGGACTGGGACCAGGACCTGGCGGGCCGGTTCCTCGCGGGCAACGCCTCGTCGGTCGCCTCGGGCCGGCTCTCGTACACCTTCGGCTTCGAGGGCCCCGCGATCACGGTGGACACCGCTTGTTCGTCGTCGCTGGTGGCGCTGCACCTCGCCGCGCAGGCCCTCCGCCAGGGCGAGTGCTCGCTGGCGCTGGCCGGCGGGGTCACGGTGATGGCCACCCCCGGGGCATTCCAGGAGTTCAGCGAGCAGGGCGGGCTCTCGCCGGACGGCCGCTGCCGGGCGTTCGCGGCGGCGGCGAACGGGACGGGCTGGAGCGAGGGCATCGGGATGCTCGCGCTCGAACGGCTCTCCGACGCCCGGCGCAACGGTCATCAGGTGCTCGCCGTCGTCCGCGGTTCGGCGGTGAACCAGGACGGCGCCTCGAACGGCCTCACCGCACCGAGCGGCCCTTCGCAGCGCAGGATGATCACCGCGGCGCTCGACAACGCGGGTCTCAAACCGGCCGACATCGACTTCGTCGAGGCCCACGGCACCGGCACCACGCTCGGCGACCCCATCGAGGCGCACGCGCTGCTGGCCACCTACGGCAAGGACCGGCCGGCGGGCCACCCCCTGCGGCTCGGCGCCGTCAAGTCGAACCTCGGGCACACCCAGGCCGCCGCCGGCGTCGCCGGGGTGATCAAGACCGTGCTCGCGATGCGGCACCGGCAGCTGCCGAAGACGCTGCACGTGGACGAGCCGTCCCCGCAGGTCGACTGGTCGGCGGGGGACGTGCGGCTGCTCACCGAGGCCGAGCCGTGGCCGGAAACGGGCAAGCCGGCCCGGGCCGGGGTGTCGGCGTTCGGCGTCGGCGGCACGAACGCCCACGTCGTGCTGGAAGCGGCGCCGGAGGAGGCAGCGGAGGCCGGGGTGACCACGGTGTCTTCGGTGGTGCCGTGGCTGCTTTCGGCCAAGACCGCGGCCGCCCTGCGTGCGCAAGCCGGTGCTTTGCGGTCCATTGTGGACACGGAAGACGCGGCGGTGGTGGGCTCTGCGCTGGCCTCGGCGCGGGCGCGGCTGGAGCACCGCGCGGTGGTACTGGCCGATGACCGGGCCGCGGCGCTGGCCGCGCTGGCGGACGGCGAGCCGGCTCCCGGTGTGGTGTCGGGTGTGGTGGCGGAGGGGAGTTCGGCGTTTCTCTTCTCCGGTCAGGGTGCGCAGCGGCTGGGTGCGGGCCGGGAGCTGTACGACTCGTTCCCGGTGTTCGCCGGCGTGGTCGATGTCGTGTGTGCGCACGTGGATGGCTTGCGCGCGGTGATGTTCGGCGAGGACGCCGAACTCTTGAACCAGACGAAGTACACGCAGGCAGCGTTGTTCGCCATCGAGGTGGCGTTGTTCCGGCTGGTCGAATCGTGGGGCATCCGGCCGGACTTCCTGGTCGGGCATTCGATCGGTGAGCTGGCGGCGGCGCATGTCGCGGGTGTGTTCTCTCTGGAGGACGCGTGTGCGTTGGTGGCTGCGCGCGGCCGGTTGATGCAAGCGCTGCCCGCCGGTGGGGTGATGGTGGCGGTGCAGGCCACCGAGGCCGAGGTGTTGCCTCTGTTGGTCGAGGGTGTGTCGGTGGCGGCGGTGAACGGTCCGTCGTCGGTGGTGCTCTCCGGCGATGAGGACGCGGTCGCCTCGGTGGTCAAGCAGTTCGAGGGGCGCAAGACTCGTCGGTTGTCGGTGAGTCATGCGTTCCATTCGGCTCGGATGGAGCCGATGCTGGCGGAGTTCCGCCGGGTCGCCGAAGCGCTGACCTATCACGCTCCTTCGATTCCGGTCGTGTCGAACGTGACCGGGACACTGGCCGAGGAGCTGACCTCGCCGGAGTATTGGGTCCGGCACGTGCGGGGAACGGTCCGGTTCCACGACGGCGTGACCTATCTGGCTGAGCAGGGGGTGACCCGGTTCCTGGAACTGGGTCCGGACGGTGTGCTGACGGCGATGGCGGCGGAATCCGTCGAGGGAACGTTGGTCTCGGCGCTGCGCAAGGACCGCGCCGAGGAAGAGAGCCTGCTGACGGCGGTGGCGTCGCTGTACGTCGCCGGGCAAGACGTCGACTGGGCGGCGCTGTTCACCGGCGCCGCCCGAATCGACCTGCCCACCTACGCCTTCCAGCACCAGCGCTACTGGCCGGACGCCGACGACACCGCCGCGCCGGTCGACTTCGCGCCGGGCACCGTCGTCGACGACGCTTTCTGGAGCGCCGTCGACCGCGCCGACCTCGACACCCTCGCCGAAACCCTGGGACTGTCCTCGTCCGAGCAGCGGTCCTCCCTCGCAGCGATGGCCCCCGCGCTCGCGTCGTGGCGCCGGCGCACCCAAACGGCGTCCACAGTGGAATCCTGGAACTACCGGGTCCGGTGGAAGCCGGTGCTCCAGGCGCGCGCCGACAAGGTCGAACTGCCGGGCCGCTGGCTGCTCGTGGTGCCGCCTGCCGAGACAGCCGCGGGCCTCGTCGCCGACGTCGAGGAAGCGCTGCGCGAGCACGGCGCCGAAGTCGTGCGCGTCGAGCAGGTTCCCGGCGAACCGGCCCGCCTCCGCGACGTGGCCGCCGACGCGGCCGGCGTTCTCTCCCTGCTCGCGCTGGACGAAACCCCCACCGGCGACGCCGGGGTCTCCCGCGGGCTCGCGGGCACCCTCACCCTGATCCAGGCGCTCGGCGACGCCGGTGTCACGGCGCCGCTGTGGTGCGCCACGAGCGGCGCGGTCTCCGTCGGCCGGTCGGACCGGCCGGCCCACCCGGAGCAGGCCGCGACGTGGGGCCTCGGCCGCAGCGCGGCGCTGGAGCACCCCGACCGCTGGGGTGGCCTGATCGACCTGCCCGGGACCCTCGGCCGCCGGGACCGCGCCCGGCTCGCGGCGGCCCTGCGCGGCATCGGCGACGAGGACCAGCTCGCCGTCCGGCCCTCGGGCACGCTGGTCCGCCGCCTCGTCCCCGCCACGGACGCGGGCCCGGAGCCGACCGGCGGCTGGCAGCCGGCGGGGACCACGCTGATCACCGGCGGCACCGGCGGTCTCGGCGCACTCCTCGCCCGGTCGCTCGCGGAGCGCGGTGCCGAACACCTCGTGCTGGCCGGCCGCCGCGGTCGCGACGCGGCCGGCGCCGCCGAGCTCGAAGCCGAACTGAGCGCGCTCGGCAGCGACGTCACGATCGCCGCCTGCGACGTGGCGGACCGCGACGCGGTCGCCGAGCTGCTGGCCCGCATCGACACCGAGGACCGGCCGCTGCGCTCGGTGATGCACGCCGCGGGCGCCACCCGGTTCACCGCGCTCGCCGAGACGACCGTGACCGAGCTGGCCGGCCTGCTGGCGGGCAAGGCCGGTGGCGCGCGGCACCTCGACGAGCTCCTCGCCGGCCGGGAGCTGGACGCGTTCGTCCTCTTCTCCTCGATCGCGGGCGTGTGGGGCAGTGGCAACCAGGGCGCCTACGCGGCGGCGAACGCGTTCCTCGACGCACTGGCCACCGACCGCCGCGGCCGTGGCCTCGCCGCGACGTCGATCGCCTGGGGACCGTGGTCGAGCGCCGGCATGGCCGCCGACGACGCGACCGAGGCCGAACTGCGGCGGCGCGGGCTCGCCGCGATGCCGCCGTCGCTCGCCCTCACCGCGCTCCTGAACGCCACCGGCCGCGCCGAGCCCGCGCCGGTCGTCGCCGACGTCGACTGGCCCGCGTTCGTCACCGGCTTCACTTCGGCCCGGCCGAGCGCGCTGCTCGCGGACCTGCCGGCGGCCCGGGAACCCTCGGCCGGCGGCACTCCGGGGCAGCCGTCCTCGTGGCGCGACGAACTGACGGCCCTCCCCGCACCGGAGCGGGAACGGCGGCTGCTCGACCTAGTGTGCGCCGAAGCGGCCGCGGCGCTCGGGCACACCTCGGCGGACGCGGTCGACTCCGCACGCGCGTTCCGCGACCTCGGGTTCGACTCGCTGTCCGCGGTGGAGCTGCGCAACCGGCTCGCCGCGGTCACCGGGCTCGAACTCGGCGTCGGCCTCGTCTTCGACCACCCGACCCCCGCCGAACTGGCCCGGCACCTGCGGGCCGAGCTGGACGGGGCGACCGAGCACCGGCCCATCGCGGCTCCGGTGGCGAAGGCCGGCACGGACGACGAGATCGCCATCGTGTCGATGGCCTGCCGCTTCCCCGGCGGGGTGGGCTCGCCGGAAGACCTCTGGCGGCTGGTGGCCGAGGGAGCCGATGCAGTGGCCGGCTTCCCGGTCGACCGGGGCTGGGACCTGGCGGGGCTCTACGACCCCGATTCCACCAGGCCGGGCACCTCGTACGCGAACACCGGCGGCTTCCTGTACGACGCCGGCGAGTTCGACCCGCTGTTCTTCGGCATCTCGCCGCGCGAGGCACTGGCGATGGACCCGCAGCAGCGGCTGTTGCTCGAAGTGTGCTGGGAGGCGGCCGAGCGGGCCGGCATCCCGCCGGCCACGCTGCGCGGCGGCACCGGCGGGGTGTTCATCGGTGCGTCGTCGTCCGGGTACGCGGCGGGCGCGTGGGACCCTGCCGACGAAGCGACGGCGCACCTGCTCACCGGCACGTCGTCGGCGGCGTTGTCCGGCCGGATCGCCTACACCTTCGGGATGGAGGGGCCGGCCGTCACGGTCGACACGGCGTGCTCCTCCTCGCTGGTGGCGCTGCACCTCGCGGCGCAGGCGCTGCGGCAGGGCGAGTGCTCGCTGGCCGTGGTCGGCGGCGTGACCGTGATGGCGGGGCCGGGCGGGTTCATCGAGTTCAGCCGCCAGGGCGGGCTGGCGAGGGACGGCCGCTGCAAGCCGTTCTCGGCCGCCGCCGACGGCACCGGCTGGGGCGAGGGCGTCGGTGTCCTGCTCGTCGAGCGGCTTTCGGACGCGCGGCGGAACGGGCACCCGGTGCTCGCCGTCGTCAAGGGCTCCGCGGTGAACTCCGACGGCGCGTCCAACGGCCTGACCGCCCCCAACGGGCCATCGCAGCAGCGGGTGATCCGGCAGGCGCTCGCGAACGCGGGCCTCGAACCGTCCGATGTGGACGCTGTCGAGGCGCACGGGACGGGCACCACGCTCGGCGACCCGATCGAGGCGGAGGCGATCCTGGCGGCCTACGGCCGGGACCGGGACGTTCCACAGTGGATCGGCTCCGTCAAATCGAACCTCGGGCACACCCAGTCCGCGGCCGGCGTCGCCGGGATCATCAAGATGGTGCTCGCGATGCGGCACGGGATCCTGCCGAAGTCGCTGCACGCGGAGACGGCGACCCCGCACGTCGACTGGTCCGCCGGCAACGTGCGGCTGCTGACCGAGGCGCGGGACTGGCCCGAGACCGGCCGGCCGCGCCGGGCCGCCGTGTCGTCCTTCGGCCTCAGCGGAACGAACGGCCACGTCGTCCTCGAACAGGCGCCCGAGGAGCCGGCCCGGCCCGAGGCCGCGGCGGTGGGTTCGCTCGTCCCGCTGGTGGTGTCGGGCCGTGGCGATGCGGCTCTGCGTGCGCAGGCGGATCGCCTGCTGTCGTTCGTGGACGGTCGTCCGGAGCTGGGCGTGGCGGAGCTGGGTGCGGCGCTGGTGTCGTCGCGGGCGGTCTTCGAGGACCGCGCGGTGGTGCTGGCGGCCGACCGGTCGGAGGCGTTGGCCGGGCTGGCTTCTCTGGCCGCCGGTGAGTCGGCTGCCGGAGTCGTGTCGGGTGGTCGTTCGGCGTTTCTGTTCTCGGGTCAGGGTGCCCAGCGGTTGGGCGCCGGGCGGGAGTTGTATGACGCGTTCCCGGTGTTCGCGGACGTCGTGGACGCGGTGTGTGCGCATGTGGACGGTGAGCTGGATCGTCCTCTGCGTGAGGTGATGTTCGGTGACGACGCCGAGCTGCTGAACCAGACGGTGTACACCCAGGCGGCGCTGTTCGCCGTCGAGGTGGGTTTGTTCCGCCTGCTCGAGTTCTGGGGGATGACCCCGGATTTCCTGGTGGGGCATTCGATCGGCGAGCTGGCGGCAGCGCACGTTGCGGGCGTGTGGTCGTTGGAAGATGCGTGTGCGTTGGTCGCGGCACGTGGCCGGTTGATGCAAGCCCTGCCCATCGGCGGAGCAATGGTCGCGGTGCAGGCTACCGAGGCCGAGGTGCTGCCTCTGCTGGTCGAGGACGTGTCGGTGGCGGCGGTGAACGGCCCGTCATCGGTGGTGCTGTCCGGTGATGAGGACGCGGTCGACGCGGTCGTCCAACGTTTCGAGGGCCGGAAGACTCGCCGGCTGTCGGTGAGTCACGCGTTCCATTCGGCCCGGATGGAGCCGATGCTGGCGGAGTTCCGCCGGGTGGCGGAATCGTTGACTTATCACGCGCCTTCGATCCCGGTCGTCTCCAATGTGACCGGGACGCTGGCCGAAGAACTTTCCTCGCCGGAGTATTGGGTCCGGCATGTGCGCGGAACGGTCCGGTTCCACGACGGCGTCAGCTATCTGGCCGAGCGCGGGGTGACCCGGTTCCTGGAACTCGGGCCTGATGGTGTGCTGACCGCGATGGCGGCGGAATCCGTCGAGGGCACGGTGGTGTCGGCGCTGCGGAAGGACCGGGCCGAGGAAGAGAACCTGCTGGCGGCGGTGGCTTCGCTGTACGTCGTCGGGCAGGACGTCGACTGGTCGGCGCTGTTCACCGGTACCGCCCGGATCGACCTGCCCACGTATGCCTTCCAGCACCAGCGCTACTGGATCGACGCGGCTCCGGCCGGCCGGGCCGCGATCACCGCGGAATCCACGTACTACGAGGAGCGGTGGCAGCCGGTCGCCGGGCGCACCGCCGAACCCGGGGCGCCGTGGCTGCTCGCCGCCGCCGAGGACGAGGTCGCCCGCCGGATCGCGGAAACCCTGGCCCAGCAGGGCATCGAGGCCAGGACCGTGCCGGTGGGACCGGGTGACGGGCCACTCGCCCTCGCTGAGCGGCTGCGGGACGCGGCCACCGGCGAGCCGGTCGCCGGAATCCTGTCGCTCGCCGCGTTCGACCCCGCGGCCGGGCTCGCGGCGACCACGGTGCTGCTCCGCGCGCTCGACGACGCCGGCCTCGACGCCCCGCTCTGGTGCGCCACCACGGGAGCCGTCTCGGTCGGGGACACCGACGACGTCCGGAACCCCGCGCAGAACGGGATCTGGGGCCTCGGGCGGGTCGCCGCGATGGAGCGGCCGGACCAGTGGGGCGGGCTCGTCGACCTCCCCGCCCGGATCGACACCGGCGCGGTCGCCGTCCTGGCCGGCGTGCTGACCGCCCCCGGCGGCGAGGACCAGTTCGCGATCCGCGACGCGGGGTTGTTCGTGCGCCGGCTCGCCCACGCCGAGCTCGCCGACCCGCCCGAGGCCGGGCCGTGGCGGCCGAGCGGGACGGTCCTCGTCGTCGGCGGCACCGGCGCGCTGGGCGCGCAGACCGCGAAGTGGGCCGCCCGCACGGGCGCCGCACACCTCCTGCTCACCAGCAGGCGCGGGCCCGATGCGCCCGGCGTGCCCGAGCTGACGGCCGAGCTCGAGGAGCTCGGGGCCGAGGTCACCGTCGTCGCCTGCGACGCGGCCGACCGGACCGCGCTCGGCGAGCTGCTGGCCGGCATCCCCGAGCGGCACCCGCTGACCGCGGTCGTCCACGCGGCCGGCGTCGTCGACGACGGCGTGCTCGCGTCGCTGACGCCCGAGCGGCTCGCCGGCGTCCTCGGCCCGAAGGTCGACGCCGCCCGCCACCTCGACGAGCTGACCGACGCCCTCGACCTCGACGCGTTCGTGCTGTTCTCGTCGTTCGCGGGCACGTTCGGCGGGCCGGGGCAGGGCGCCTACGCCGCCGCGAACGCCACCCTCGACGCGCTCGCGCAAGCCCGCCGCGCCCGGGGCCGGCGTGCGACCTCGATCGCCTGGGGACCGTGGGCCGGCGGCGGGATGGCCGCCGAGCAGTCGGCCGCCGAACGGCGGCACCGCACCGGCATGACCCCGCTGACGCCCGAAAAAGCGTTCACCGCCATGCAGCGCGCGGTGACCGACGGCCGGCCGCTGCTCGCCGTCGTCGACGTCGACTGGTCGCGGATCCCGCCGATCCCGCTGGTCGCCGACCTGCCGGAAGTCGCCGCGGCGGCCGAGCGAGCGAAGTCCGCGACCGCCGAGCCGGCGCTGCGCCGCGAACTGGCGGGGCTGCCGGCGAACGAGCGGACCCGCCGGGTCCGCGAGCTGGTCGCCGCGCAGGTCGCGCGGGTGCTCGGCTTCGCGTCCGGAGACGACATCGGCGTGTCGAAGCCGTTCTCCGACCTCGGCTTCGACTCGCTGACCGCGATCGAGCTGCGCAACGCGCTCGGCGCCGCGGCCGGGCTGAGCCTGCCCGCGACGCTGATCTACGACTACCCGACCACCGCGGCCCTCGCGGACCACCTGCGCGACGAGCTCACCGGCACCGCCGCCGAGGAAACCCCGGTCGCGGCGGGCGCCGCCGCCGACGAGCCGATCGCCATCGTCGGGATGAGCTGCCGGTTCCCCGGCGGCGTCGACTCGCCGGAGTCGCTGTGGCGGCTGCTGGCCGAGGGCGCCGACGCGATCGCGCCGTTCCCCGCGGAACGCGGCTGGGACCTCGAATCGCTGTACGACCCGGACCCGGACCACGCCGGCACCTCGTACGTGCGGGAGGGCGGCTTCCTCAGCGGCGTCGCGGACTTCGACCCGGCGTTCTTCGAGATCTCGCCGCGCGAGGCGCTGGCCATGGACCCGCAGCAGCGGCTGCTGCTGGAGACCGCGTGGGAGACGATCGAGCGGGCCGGGATCGACCCGCGGTCGCTCAAGGGCAGCAGCACCGGCGTCTTCGCGGGCACCAACGGCCAGGACTACGGCTCGCTGCTGCACCATTCGGAAGACCGCGTCGACGGCTATCTGGCCACCGGCAGCTCGGCCAGTGTGGTGTCGGGACGGCTCTCCTACACCCTCGGTCTCGAAGGGCCGGCGGTGACGGTGGACACGGCGTGCTCGGCGTCGCTGGTGGCCCTGCACCTCGCCGCGCAGGCGTTGCGCAGCGGCGAGTGCGACCTGGCGCTCGCCGGCGGAGCGACCGTCATGTCGACGCCGTCGGTGTTCATGGAGTTCAGCCGGCAGCGCGGGCTCTCGACGGACGGCCGCTGCAAGCCGTTCTCCGACGACGCCGACGGCACCGCGTGGGGCGAAGGCGTCGGGGTGCTGCTGGTCGAGCGGCTGTCGGACGCCCGCCGCAACGGACACCCGGTGCTGGCCGTCGTCCGCGGTTCGGCGGTGAACCAGGACGGCGCGTCGAACGGCCTGACCGCGCCGAACGGTCCTTCGCAGCGGCGGGTCATCCGCCAGGCCCTCGCGAACGCCGGGCTCGAACCGTCCGATGTGGACGTCGTCGAGGCGCACGGCACCGGGACGACACTGGGGGACCCGATCGAGGCGCAGGCGCTGCTCGCCACCTACGGACAGGACCGGACCGCGCCGCTGTGGCTCGGGTCGATCAAGTCGAACATCGGGCACACCCAGGCCGCCGCCGGCGTGGCGGGCGTGATGAAGATGGTGCTCGCCCTGCACCACGGGACGTTGCCGCGAACGCTGCACGTCACCGAGCCGTCGTCGCACGTGGACTGGTCGGCGGGTTCGGTCGAGCTGCTGACCGGCTCGCGGGAGTGGACACCGGGCGAGCGGGTCCGGCGGGCCGGGATCTCCTCGTTCGGTGTGAGCGGCACGAACGCGCACGTGATCGTGGAGGAACCGCCGGCGGCCGAGGAGCCCGGGAGCGACGGCGGCTCCCGCCCGGTCGTGGCCTGGCCGCTGTCGGCCCGCTCCGGCGAGGCGTTGCGCGCGCTGGCCGGATCGCTGGCTTCGCGGCTCGCCGACCGGCCGGACCGCCCGGTGGACGTGGGCTTCTCGCTGGCGACCGCGCGGTCTTCCTTCGAGCGCCGGGCCGTCGTGGTAGGCGCCGACCCGGCCGGGTTGCTGGCCGGTGTGACGGCGCTCGCCGAGGGCAAGGCGGGCGCGGTGGAAGGCAGCGCGGACGTCGACGGCCGGACGGTCTTCGTGTTCCCGGGCCAGGGTGCGCAGTGGGTCGGAATGGCGCTGGAGCTGGTGGAGTCTTCGCCGGTGTTCGCGGCGCGGATGACGGAATGTGCGGAGGCGCTGGGGGAATTTGTCGATTGGTCGCTTCTCGATGTGCTCGCCGACGCGGAGATGTTGGCGCGGGTCGACGTCGTGCAGCCGGTGTCGTTCGCGGCGATGGTGTCGCTGGCGGCGTTGTGGCGGTCCTACGGGATCGAGCCGGACGCTGTGGTGGGCCATTCGCAGGGCGAGATCGCCGCGGCGTGTGTGTCCGGGGCGCTTTCGCTCGCCGACGCCGCCCGGGTGGTGGCGTTGCGGAGCCGGGCGATCGATGAGTCGTTGTCGGGCAAAGGCGGCATGGTGTCGGTCGCGCTGCCCGAACCGGTGGCGCGGGAGCGGATCGCCCCGTGGGGTTCGCGGATTTCGGTTGCGGTGGTGAACGGTCCGTCGTCAGTCGTGGTGTCGGGCGAAGTCGCGGCGTTGGAAGAGCTGGTGGCCTCGTGTGAGGCCGACGATGTGCGCGTCAAGCGGATCGCGGTGGACTATGCGTCGCATTCGGGGCAGGTGGAGGACCTGAAGGGCCGGTTGCTGGCCGATCTGGCGCCGATCCGGCCGCAGCCGGGGAACGTGCCGTTCTTCTCGACGGTGACGGGGGATTGGCTGGACACGGCCGAGCTGGACGCCGGCTACTGGTTCACGAACCTGCGGGACACGGTGGTGTTCGAGTCGGCTGTTCGTACGTTGTCCGGTGCGGGGTACGCGGCGTTCGTCGAGGTGAGCGCGCATCCGGTGCTGACGATGGCGGTGCAGGAGACCCTGGAAGAGGCCGGGAGCGGCCCGTCGGTGGCCGTCGGCACGTTGCGCCGCGGCGAAGGCGGCCTGGACCGGTTCTTGACCTCGGTGGCCGAGCTGCACGTGCGGGGCATCAGCCCGGATTGGGACGCCGTGTTCGCGGCACACGAGCCGCGACGGGTCGACCTGCCGACGTATCCCTTCCAGCGACAGCGGTACTGGCCGACCATCGCCGTCGGCTCGGCGCCGGTGAAGGCCGGGGAGCCCGCCGACGCCGAGTTCTGGAACGCCGTCGAAAGCGGCGATCTCGCCTCGCTGGCCGGCGAACTGGCCGTCGGCGAGGGCGAGCTCGGCGCGGTGCTGCCCGCGCTGTCGACCTGGCGGCGCAAGCACCGGGAAACCGCCACCATCGACTCCTGGCGGTACCGCATCGCCTGGAAGGCGAAGCCGGAAGGACCCGCCCCGGCGCTCGGCTCGCGGGTGTTCCTGCTCGTGGTCCCCGCGACGCTGCGCGAGCACGAGCAGGTGCGAGGCTGTGTCGACGCGCTCACCGCGGCGGGCGCCGAGGTGACGACGATGGCCGTCACCGGCCGCGAGGCCCTCGACCCCGCCACACTCGCCGGGCACGCCCCCGACGGCGTGCTGTCCCTGCTCGGTCTCGACGAAGAGCCGGACCCGGCGCAGCCGACGCTGTCCCGCGGCCTCACCGCGACCCTGCGCCTGATCCAGGCGCTCGGCGAGGCCGGCGTCACGGCGCCGCTGTGGCTCGCGTCCCAGGGTGCGGTGGCCACGCACCGCGCCGACCACCTCGTCTCGCCGGGCCAAGCGCAGCTCTGGGGGCTCGGCCGGGTGTTCGGCCTCGAACACCCCGACCGCTGGGGCGGGCTCGTCGACCTGCCCGCGTCGTGGGACGCGACCGCGCACCGGCGGTTCGCGGCCGTCCTGTCCGGTGTGGACGGTGAGGATCAGGTCGCCGTGCGCGACTCCGGGGTCTTCCTGCGCCGGCTCGTGCACGACCCGCTCGGCGACCGGGTCCCCGGCCGCGCCTGGGCACCCACCGGCACGGCCCTGGTGACCGGCGGCACCGGCGCCATCGGCGGGCACCTCGCGCGGTGGCTCGCCCAGGCCGGCGCCGAGCACCTGGTGCTGACCTCACGCGCCGGTTCGGCCGCGCCGGGCGCGACCGAGCTCGCGGCGGAACTGGCCGGCCTCGGCGCCCGGGTGACGATCGCGGCGTGCGACGTCGCCGACCGCGACGCGCTGGCGAACCTCCTGGACAAGCTCGCCGCCGACGGCGAGCAGGTTCGCACGGTGATCCACGCCGCCGGTGTCTCGACCCCGGCCGTGCTCGCGTCGACCACCCCGGCCGAGGTCGCGGCCACGATGGCGGCGAAGGTCGCGGGTGCGCGCAACCTCGACGAACTGCTGGCCGACGAACACCTCGACACCCTGGTGTTCCTGTCGTCGAACGCGGGGGTCTGGGGCAGCGGCAGCCAGGGCGCGTACGCGGCGGCCAACGCCTTCCTCGACGCGCTCGCCGAACATCAGCGCTCGCGTGGGGTACGGGCGACCTCGGTCGCCTGGGGCGCTTGGGCCGGCGGCGGGATGGTCTCGGACCAGGCGGACGAGGAGCAGCTGAGCCGGCGCGGTGTCCACGCGATGCCGACCGAGCTGGCGCTGGCCGCGCTGCGGCAGGTGCTCGACCACGACGAGACCTTCGTCGCGGTCGCCGACGTCGACTGGGCCTTGTTCGCCCCCGGCTTCACCATGGCACGGCCGCGGCCGTTGCTCGACGAGCTGCCCGAGGTCCGCGCGGCCCTCGCGGAGGCGGAGCCCGCCGTGGCGGGGGACCGGGGCGCGGCGCTCACCGCCGAGCTCGCCGGCCTCCCGCCCGCCCAGCGGCGCCGGGTCCTGCTCGACCTCGTGCTCGACCACGTCGCCGCGGTGCTCGGCCACGCCGCCGGCAGCGCGCTCGACCCGGACCGGCCGTTCAAGGAGATCGGGTTCGACTCGCTCACCGCGGTCGAGCTCCGCAACCGGCTGACCGGGGCCACCGGGCTGAAACTGCCCGCGTCGCTCGTGTTCGACCGGCCGACGCCGAACGCGCTGGCCGAGTTCGTCGACGGCGAGCTGGGCGGCGGCGGCGAGGTGTCGGTGCTCGCCGAGCTGGAGCGGATCGAGTCCCTGATTTCAAGAATTTCCCCAGATGATGGTGCGCACCCCCTCGTCCTCTCCCGCCTTCGGACCATGCTGTCGGTGTTGGGTGAAGGTCAGGACAGGACGGATGGCGCCACCGTTGCGGAGAAGCTCGACTCAGCCACCGACGACGAGATTTTCGAGTTCATCAACAAGGAGCTCGGCCGGTCTTGACCCCACATGGCGGACATTTCGCCGTGTGGCCAACGACAAGACCCGAGGCGAGCCGGCCGCGATCGCGGTCCCGGCTCGCCCCAGCCGCATGCTTTCGGCCGTTTCGGCATCCACCCGGCGCAGTAGTGCACAGGCGAGGTTCGCATGGTGAACGAGAACAAGCTTCGCGAGTACCTGAAGCTGGTCACGGCGGATCTCCACGAGACCCGCCGCAGGCTCGAAGAGCTGGAGTCCGGCGCGCGCGAGCCGATCGCGATCGTCGGGATGAGCTGCCGGTTCCCCGGCGGGGTGCGTTCGCCGGAAGAGCTGTGGGCCCTGCTGTCCGACGGGGTCGACGCGGTCGGGCCGTTCCCCGCGGACCGCGGCTGGGACCTCGACGCGCTGTACGACCCCGACGGTGCGCGGCCCGGCTCCAGCTACGTCGCTGAGGGCGGTTTCGTCGACGGTGTCGCGGACTTCGACCCGTCGCTGTTCGGGATGTCGCCGCGCGAGGCGACGGCGACCGACCCGCAGCAGCGGCTGCTGCTCGAGGCGTCGTGGGAGCTGTTCGAACGGGCCGGGATCGATCCGCTGTCGGTGAAGGGCAGCCCCTCGGGGGTGTTCATCGGCGCGGGCCCGTCGGGCTACGGCCACGGCGCGCAGGCGCAGGAGGACGTCGAAGGCCACCTGCTGACCGGCAACTCCGGCAGTGTGCTGTCGGGCCGCATCTCCTACACCTTCGGGCTCGAAGGACCGTCGGTCACTGTGGACACCGCGTGCTCGTCTTCGCTGGTGTCGCTGCACATGGCCGCGCAGGCGCTGCGCAACAACGAGTGCTCGCTCGCGCTGGCCGGCGGGGTCATGGTGATGGCGGCCCCCGAAGGGTTCGTGGAGTTCAGCAAGCAGGGCGGGCTCGCGCGGGACGGGCGGTGCAAGCCCTTTTCCGACGACGCCGACGGCACCGGCTGGGCCGAAGGCGTGGGACTGGTGCTGGTCGAGCGGCTTTCGGACGCCCAGCGCCGCGGCCACCGCGTGCTCGCGCTGCTGCGCGGCTCGGCCGTCAACTCCGACGGCGCGTCCAACGGGCTCACCGCCCCCAACGGCCCCTCGCAGCAACGGGTCATCCGGCAGGCGCTCGCCGACGCCCGGCTGAGCATCGCCGACGTCGACGCGGTGGAGGCGCACGGCACGGGCACCAAGCTCGGCGACCCGATCGAGGCGCAGGCGCTGCTCACCACGTACGGGCAGGGGCGCGAGGCCGCCGAACCGCTGTGGCTCGGTTCGGTCAAGTCGAACTTCGGGCACACGCAGACCGCCGCGGGCGTCGCCGGCGTGCTGAAGATGGTGCTGGCGCTCCAGCACGGGATCCTGCCGAAATCGCTGCACGGCGACCGGCCGTCGACGGAGGTGGACTGGACCGCGGGGAACGTCCGGCTGCTCACCGAGGCCCGGCCGTGGCCGGCGACCGGCAGACCGCGGCGCGCCGGCGTCTCCGCCTTCGGGGTGGGCGGCACGAACGCGCACGTCGTTCTCGAACAGGCTCCGGATGAAGAAGCGGAGGCCGGGGTCACCACCGCGTCTCCGGTCGTGCCGTGGCTGGTTTCGGGCAAGACCGCGGACGCCCTGCGCGCACAGGCGCGCGCGTTGCGTTCCACTGTGGACATAGAGGACCCGGTGGCGGTGGGCTTCGCGCTCGCCTCGACGCGGGCGCGGCTGGAGCACCGTGCGGTGGTGCTGGCCGACGATCGCGCCGCGGCGCTGGCCGCGCTGGCTGCTGGTGAGTCGGCCGCCGGTGTGGTCTCGGGTGTCGTTTCGGGCGGTCGCTCGGCGTTTCTCTTCTCCGGTCAGGGTGCGCAGCGGCTTGGTGCGGGCCGGGAGCTGTATGAGTCGTTCCCGGTGTTCGCGGGTGTGGTGGACACGGTGTGTGCGCACGTGGACGGTTTGCGCGAGGTGATGTTCGGCGAGGACGCCGAACTGTTGAACCAGACGGTGTACACCCAGGCGGCGTTGTTCGCCATCGAGGTGGGTTTGTTCCGCCTGCTCGAATCTTGGGGGGTGACCCCGGATTTCCTGGTGGGGCATTCGATCGGTGAGCTGGCGGCAGCACACGTTGCGGGTGTGTTCTCTCTGGAGGACGCGTGTGCGTTGGTGGCTGCGCGTGGCCGGTTGATGCAGGCGCTGCCCGCCGGTGGCGTGATGGTCGCGGTGCAGGCTACGGAAGCTGAAGTGCTGCCGTTGCTGGTCGAGGGTGTGTCGGTGGCGGCGGTGAACGGCCCGTCGTCGGTGGTGCTCTCGGGTGATGAGGACGCGGTTGAGTCGGTCGTGGCCCGTTTCGAGGGCCGGAAGACTCGCCGGTTGTCGGTGAGTCATGCGTTCCACTCGGCCCGGATGGAGCCGATGCTGGCCGAGTTCCGCCGGGTCGCCGAGACGCTGACCTACCACGCGCCGTCGATTCCGGTCGTGTCCAATGTGACCGGAACGCTGGCCGAAGACCTGACCTCGCCGGAGTACTGGGTCCGGCACGTGCGCGGCACTGTGCGGTTCCACAACGGCGTGACTTACCTGGCCGAGCACGGGGTGACCCGGTTCCTGGAGCTGGGTCCCGACGGTGTGCTGACGGCGATGGCGGCGGAATCCGCCGAGGGCACACTGGTCTCGGCACTGCGCAAGGACCGCGCCGACGTCGAAGCCCTGCTGACGGCGGTGGCTTCGCTTTACGTCGTCGGCCAAGACGTCGACTGGACCGCGCTGTTCACCGGCACCGCCCGCGTCGACCTGCCCACCTACGCTTTCCAGCGCCAGCACTACTGGCTCGGCACCGCGCCCGCCGACCGGGGACCGGTCGCGAGCGGGGGCGGCGCTGACGGTGACTTCTGGGACGCCGTCGAACGCCGGGACGTCGACACGCTGACCGCGGAACTCGGGCTCGGCGACGACGGCCGGAGCACCCTGGACCAGCTGCTGCCGGTGCTGTCGTCGTGGCGCCGCAAGCGCGACGAGCAGAGCCTGGTGGACTCCTGGCGCTACCGGGTGACCTGGAAGCCGCTCACCGGCGACCTCCCCGAGCCGGCTCGCGGAACCTGGCTGGTCGTGGCGCCGCCGGGCGAACCCGCCGACCGGCTCGTCGTGGGGATGCGTGACAACGGCCTCGCGGTCGTGCACTTCCACCCCACCGAGACCAGCCGCGAGGCGCTCGCGGCGCAGCTTCGCGAGGTGGTCGAGGACAACAAGGAAACACCGTTCGACGGGGTGCTTTCCCTGCTGGGCCTCGACGAGAGCCCGCATCCGGAGTTCCCCGAACTGGCCATGGGACTGACGCTGAGCGTCACGCTCCCGCAGGCGCTCGGCGACGCCGGGATCGACGCGCCGCTCTGGTGCGCGACCCGCGGCGCGGTCTCGGTCGGCCGCTGGGACGGCGTGCTCCGGCTCGGCCAGGCGACGCTCTGGGGTGTCGGCCGGGTGACCGGGCTCGAGTTCCCCGACCGCTGGGGCGGCCTGCTCGACCTGCCGGCGGAGCTCGACGCCCGCGCGGTGCGCCGGGTGTGCGGCGTGCTGACCGGTGCGGGGGAGAACGACCAGGTCGCGGTCCGGCCCTCGGGCGTCTTCGGGCGGCGGCTCGGCCGGGCCGAACCGGCGGGCGACGAGGTGTGGCGGCCGCACGGGACCGTGGTGATCACCGGGGGCACGGGCGCGCTCGGTGCGCGGGTCGCGCGGTGGGTCGCCGAGGCGGGCGCCGAGCACGTGGTGCTGTCGTCGCGGCGGGGCATGGACGCGCCGGGCGCGGCGGAGCTGAAGGCCGAGCTGGCGGCGACCGGCGTCCGGGTGAGCGTCATGGCCGCCGACGTCGCCGACCGCGCGGCGTGCCGGGCGTTGCTGGTCTCCGCGGGCCTGGACATCCCCGTGTCGGCGATCGTGCACGCGGCGGGGGTGCTGGACGACGGCGTGCTGGACTCCGTGACCCCCGAGCGGCTCGCGGGGGTGGTGCGGGCGAAGGCGCACGCGGCGCGCAACCTGCACGAGCTGTCGGTCGAGCTCGACCTGGAACTGGACGCGTTCGTGCTGTTCTCGTCGTTCGCCGGCACGGTCGGCGCGGCGGGACAGGGCAGCTACGCGGCGGCCAACGCCTACCTCGACGGGCTGGCCGAGTACCGCGCGGCTTCCGGGCTCGCGGCGACGTCGATCGCCTGGGGCCCGTGGGCGGGCAGCGGCATGGCCACCGACGAGAAGGTCGACGCCCGGATGCGGCGCGGCGGCACGCCGCCGATGGCCGCCGAAACGGCGCTGCTGGCGCTCCGGCAAGCGGTCGCGCACGACACGTTCGTCGCCGTCGCCGACGTCGAGTGGGAACGGTTCGCCCCCGGCTTCACCGCGGCCCGCCCGAGCGCGCTCATCGGCGACCTCCCCGAGGCCCGCCGCGTCTTCGCCGACGCGGCCGCCGACGACACCGGGCACGGTCCCTCGTCCGTGCCGGACCGGATCGGCTCGCTACCGCACGCCGAGGCCCGCCGCGCGCTGCTCGACCTCGTGCGCGCCCACGCCGCCGCGGTGCTCGGCCACCCCGGACCCGAACACATCGAGCCGGGCCGGGCGTTCCGCGATCTCGGCTTCGACTCCCTGACCGCCGTCGAGCTGCGCACTTCCCTCGGCGCGGCCACCGGGCTGCGGCTGCCGGCCACGATGGTCTTCGACTACCCGAACGCCACCGTCCTGGCCGGCTACCTCGCCGGCGAACTGCTCGGCTCGCCCGCGGACACCGGCGAGCAGCCGACCGTGCCCGCCGCCCTCGACGCCGACGCCGATCCCATCGTGATCGTCGGGATGGGGTGCCGGTTCCCCGGCGGGGTGCGTTCGCCGGAGGACTTCTGGGGCCTGCTCGAAGCGGGTGCCGACGCGATGAGCCCGTTCCCCGCCGACCGGGGGTGGGACGGCGAGGGCATCGGCGGTTTCCTCGACGGCGCCGCGGAGTTCGACGCGGACTTCTTCGGGGTCTCGCCGCGCGAGGCGGTGGCGATGGACCCGCAGCAGCGGCTGCTGCTCGAGACGTCGTGGGAGGCGCTCGAAGACGCCGGCATCGATCCGCTGTCGCTGCGCGGCGACTCGGTCGGCGTCTTCATGGGGTCGAACGGCCAGGACTACCCGTGGCTGCTGCTGGGCACCGACGCGGACTCCGGCGGCTTCGCGGGCACGGGCAACGCGGCGAGCGTGCTGTCCGGCCGGGTCGCGTACGTGCTGGGTCTCGAAGGACCCGCGGTGACGGTGGACACGGCGTGCTCGTCGTCGCTGGTGGCCCTGCACTGGGGGGTCGAGTCGCTCCGGACCGGCGGCTGTTCGCTCGCGCTGGTCGGCGGGGTGACCGTGATGTCGACGCCGGGCTCGTTCGTGGAGTTCGACCGGCAGGGCGGGCTGGCGCCCGACGGCCGGGTGAAGGCGTTTTCCGAGGACGCGGACGGCACGGCGTGGGCCGAGGGTGTCGGCGTGCTCGTTGTGGAGCGGCTGTCGGATGCGCGGCGCCGTGGGCACTCGGTGCTGGCGGTGGTGCGCGGGTCGGCGGTGAACCAGGATGGTGCGTCGAACGGGCTGACGGCGCCGAACGGCCCGTCGCAGCAGCGGGTGATCCGGGCGGCGCTGGCGTCGGCCGGCGTGACGGCGTCCGAAGTGGACGCTGTCGAGGCGCACGGGACCGGCACGACACTGGGCGATCCGATCGAGGCGCAGGCGTTGCTGGCGACGTACGGGCGCGACCGGGAGCAGCCGTTGTGGCTGGGGTCGGTGAAGTCGAACATCGGGCACACCCAAGCCGCCGCGGGCGTCGCCGGCGTGCTCAAGATGGTGCTCGCACTGCGCCACGGCACGCTGCCGAAAACCCTGCACACCGGCGAAAAGTCGTCGCACGTGGACTGGTCGGCGGGTTCGGTCGAACTGCTGACGGGGGACCGTCCGTGGCCCGCCGGTGACCGGCCTCGCCGGGCCGGCGTGTCGTCGTTCGGGCTCAGCGGAACCAACGCGCACGTGATCCTGGAAGAAGCCCCCGCCGTCGCGGCGGCCGGGCAGCCGGCTCCGGAGCGGCCGGACGGCCTGGTGCCGCTGGTGCTGTCGGGACACGACGACGTGGCGCTGCGGGCCCAGGCCGCCCGGCTCGCCGCGGTGCTGGACGGAGCGGCGCAGCCGCCGCTGGTGGATGCCGGGTGGTCGTTGGCGACGTCGCGGGCCGCGCTCGGCTGCCGTGCCGTGGTGCTGGCGGCCGACCGGGCGGAGGCGTTGGCGGGGCTGGCCGCGCTGGCCGCCGGTGAGCCGGCCGCCGGTGTGGTGTCGGGCGTGGTCGCGGAGGGGAGTTCGGCGTTTCTCTTCTCCGGTCAGGGTGCGCAGCGGCTGGGCGCGGGTCGGGAGTTGTATGAGGCGTTCCCGGTGTTCGCGGACGCGGTGGATGCGGTGTGCGCGCACGTGGACGGTGAGCTGGATCGTCCCCTGCGTGAGGTGATGTTCGGTGACGACGCCGAACTGTTGAATCAGACCGTGTATACGCAGGCGGCGTTGTTCGCTGTCGAGGTGGCGTTGTTCCGGCTCGTCGAATCCTGGGGTGTGAAGCCGGATTTCCTGATCGGGCACTCGATCGGCGAGCTGGCGGCGGCCCATTGTGCGGGCGTGCTGTCGTTGGCGGACGCGTGTGCGCTGGTGGCCGCGCGTGGCCGGCTGATGCAGGCCCTGCCCGCCGGTGGCGTGATGGTCGCGGTGCAGGCCACCGAGGCCGAAGTGTTGCCGTTGTTGGGCGAACGCGTGTCGGTGGCCGCGGTGAACGGCCCCTCATCGGTGGTGCTCTCCGGCGATGAAGACGCAGTCGACTCAGTCGTAGAGCAGTTCGAGGGCCGGAAGACTCGTCGGCTCTCGGTGAGCCACGCGTTCCATTCTGCTCGGATGGAGCCGATGCTGGCGGAGTTCCGCCGGGTCGCGGAAACCCTCACCTACCAAGCCCCTTCGATTCCGGTCGTGTCCAATGTGACCGGAACGCTGGCCGAAGAACTGACGTCGCCGGACTATTGGGTCCGGCACGTGCGCGCAACCGTGCGGTTCCACGATGGCGTGACCTCTCTCGCCGAGCGCGGGGTGACCCGGTTCCTGGAGCTGGGCCCGGACGGTGTGCTGACCGCGATGGCGGCGGAATCCGTGGCGGGCACGCTGGTTTCCGCACTGCGCAAGGACCGGGCCGAGGAGCGGAGCGTGCTGACGGCGGCCGCGGCGCTCGCGGTGTCGGGGCAGCAGGTGGACTGGTCGCCGTTGTTCCCCGGCGCAGCCCGGATCGCCCTGCCCACCTACGCCTTCCAGCGGCGGCGCTACTGGCCGGAGCGGGCGGCGGGCACCACCGCGCCGGTATCCGGCCCGACCGACACCGCGTTCTGGACGGCCGTCGAAAACGCGGACCTCGACGCGCTCGCCGGCACCCTCGACGTCTCGGAAGAAGCCACGCAGGAGTCGCTCCGGACGCTGCTGCCCGCGCTCTCCTCCTGGCGGCGCAAGCAGGACCGGCAGGCGAGCATCGACGGCTGGCGCTACCGGATCGGCTGGCAGCCCGTCACCGGGCTCGAATCGGCCACTGTGGACAGTGAGCTGCCCGTCGTCGTGCCGCCCGGGCGGCACGCCGCCGAACTCGCCACCGCCATCGGCGGCACCGCGATCGAGTTCGGCACCCTGGACTTCGCCGGCCGCCTGCGCGACGCCGTCGAGGCGTACGGCCAGGGCGTCGTGCTCTCGCTGCTCGCCGTCGACGCCGAGCCGCACCCCGGCCGGCCGTCCGTGCCGGCGGGACTCGCGAACACCGTGTCGTTGCTGCGTACCGTCGAGGACGCCGGACTCGACGTGCGCATCTGGTCGGTCACCACGGAGGCCGTCTCGATCGGCCGCTCCGACGCGCCGCCCGTGCCCGCCAAGGCCGCGGTCTGGGGTCTGGGCCGGGTCGCGGCGCTCGAACAGGCCCGGCGCTGGGCCGGGCTCGTCGACCTGCCCGTGCGGCCGGACGAGCGCGCGGTGCGCCGGCTGGCCGCCGTCCTCGCCGGCTCGGCCGAGGACCAGCTGGCCATCCGCGACTCCGGCGTGTTCGCACGCCGGCTCCGGCACGCGAGCTTGCCCGCGACCGGGCCCGGCTGGACGCCGCGCGGAACGGTCCTGATCACCGGCGGCACGGGTGCGCTGGGCGCGCACGTCGCCCGGTGGGCCGCCGCGCACGGTGCCGAACACCTCGTGCTGACCGGACGGCGTGGCCCGGCCGCGCCCGGCGTGGCGGAGCTCGAAGCCGAGCTGACCGGGCTCGGGACGCGGGTGACCGTCGCCGCCTGCGACGTCGCCGACAAGGCCGAACTGACCGCGCTCGTCGAACGCCTCCGCGCCGAGGGCGCGGACATCCGCGCGGTCGTGCACGCGGCGGGCACCACCGAGGGCACCGCGCTCATCGACTCCACCGTGGACGATCTGGCCGCGATGATGCGGGCCAAGGCCGAGGGCGCCGCCCACCTCGACGAGCTGTTCGGCACCACCGCACTGGACGCGTTCGTCCTCTTCTCGTCGATCGCCGGCACCTGGGGCAGCGGCTGGCAGTCCGGCTACGCCGCCGCGAACGCGTTCCTCGACGCGCTCGCCGAACGCCGCCGCGCGGCGGGCCTCGCGGCGACCTCGATCGCCTGGGGTCCGTGGGGCGGCGACGGCATGGCCGCGTCGGCCGACGAACAGCGGCGCCTCGCGCGGCAGGGCCTGACGGTGCTCGACCCCGGGACCGCGCTCGACGCGCTGGCGCAGGCGGCCGGCGCGGACGAGCCCACCTGCGTGGTCGCCGACGTCGACTGGGCGCGCTTCGTGCCCGGGTTCACCGCCGTGCGGACGAGCCCGCTGCTCGACGCGGTCCCCGAAGCCGCCGCGGCCATCGCGGGCACGGCCACCGGGCCGGCCGCGTCGGACGGTTCCGCGCTGCTGGCCAAGCTGCGCTCACGCACCGAACGCGAGCGAGCCGGCCTCGTGCTGGACCTCGTCCGCACCGAGCTCGCCGCCGTGCTCGAGCACGGCGGTGCCGGCACGATCGCCGCCGACCGCGCGTTCCGGGACCTCGGCCTCGACTCGCTCACCGCGGTGGAGCTGCGCGACCGGCTCGCCGCCGAGACCGGGGTCGGCCTGCCCGCCGCGGTGGTGTTCGACTACCCGAACGCCGCCGCCCTCGCCGAGCACCTGCTGAGCGAGCTGATGGGCTCCGCGGACGTGGCCGGCCCCGCGTTGCCGGCCGCCTCGGCGGCCGACGACCCGATCGTCATCGTCGGCATGAGCTGCCGGCTGCCCGGCGGCGTGCTCGGCCCCGACGACCTGTGGCGGCTGGTCGCCGACGGCGCCGAAGGGCTCTCGACGTTCCCCGCCGACCGCGGCTGGGACGTCGATGCGCTCTACGACCCCGAACCGGGCGTCGAGGGCAAGACCTACTCGGTGACCGGTGGTTTCCTCGACGGCGCCGGGGAGTTCGACCCGCTGTTCTTCGGGATGAGCCCCAAGGAGGCGCTGGCCACCGACCCGCAGCACCGGCTGCTGCTGGAGACCGCGTGGGAGCTGTTCGAACGCGCCGGGATCGACCCGCACTCGATGCGCGGCAGCCAGACCGGCGTGTTCGTCGGCGCGGGCGCGTCCGGCTACGGCGCCGGGCTCGCCGAGGTGCCCGAGGGGCTGTCCGGCCACTTCCTCACCGGCAACTCCGGCAGCGTGGCCTCCGGCCGGATCTCCTACACGCTCGGCCTCGAAGGGCCGACGCTGACCGTCGACACCGCGTGCTCCTCGTCGCTGGTGGCCCTGCACCTCGCCGCGCAGGCCCTGCGGGACGGCGAGTGCACGATGGCGATCGCCGGCGGCGTGACCGTGATGGCGACCCCCGCGTCGTTCCTCGAGTTCAGCCGCCAGCGCGGGCTGGCCGCCGACGGGCGCTGCAAGCCGTTCTCCGCCGGCGCCGACGGCACGGGCTGGTCGGAAGGGGCCGGGCTGCTGCTGGTCGAACGGCTTTCGGACGCGCGCCGCCACGGGCACACCGTGCACGCGGTCCTGCGCGGCTCCGCGGTCAACTCCGACGGCGCGTCCAACGGCCTCACCGCGCCGAACGGTCCCGCCCAGCAGCAGGTCATCCGCAGGGCCCTCGCCGACGGCGGCCTCTCGCCCGCGGACGTCGACGCGGTGGAAGCCCACGGCACGGGCACGACGCTCGGCGACCCGATCGAGGCCGGGGCCCTGCTGGCGACCTACGGCCAGGACCGGCAGGAGCCGTTGTGGCTCGGCTCGGTCAAGTCGAACATCGGGCACACCCAGGCCGCTTCCGGTGTCGCGGGCGTCATCAAGATGGTGCTGGCCATGCGGCACGGCGTCCTCCCGCCGAGCCTGCACGCCGCGGAACCGACCCCGCACGTCGACTGGTCCGCCGGCAACGTGCGCCTGCTCGCCGAGGCGACCCCGTGGCCCGAGCACGACCGGCCCCGGCGGGCCGGCATCTCGTCGTTCGGCATCAGCGGCACCAACGCGCACGTCGTCATCGAAGCGCCGGCGGCCGTCCCGGCCGACGCCGAGCCCGCCGAAAGGCCGGTGCCGCCGGTGCTCGCCTGGCCCGTCTCCGGCCGGACCGCCGCGGCCTTGCGTGCGCAGGCGGACCGGCTGCTGTCCGCGCTCGACGGCACGCCGGTGGAGGCGGCCGACCTCGCCTACGCATTGGCCACGACCCGTTCGACGTTCGAGCACCGCGCCGTGGTGCTCGGGCGGGACACGGCGGACCTCGCGGACGGCCTCACGGCGCTGCGTGCCGGTGCGAAGGCGCCCGGCGTGCTCAGCGGGTCCGCGACGGCGGGCGGCCGCACCGCCTTCCTGTTCTCGGGCCAGGGCTCGCAACGCCCCGGCATGGGCCGCGAGCTGGCCGGGGCCTTCCCGGCGTTCGCCGACGCCCTCGACGCGGTCACCGCGCACCTGGACCTGCACCTCGACCGTCCACTGAAGACAGTCATGTTCGCGGAGCCGGGTAGCGAGGACGCGGAACTGCTGAGCCAGACGGCCTATACGCAGCCGGCGCTGTTCGCCATCGAAGTGGCGCTGTTCCGGCTCGTCGAGTCGTGGGGGCTGACCCCGGACCACCTCGTCGGCCACTCCATCGGCGAGCTCGCCGCCGCGCACGTCGCCGGGGTGCTTTCGCTGCCCGACGCGGCGAAGCTGGTCGCCGCGCGGGGCCGGCTGATGCAGGCGCTCCCCGCCGGGGGCGCGATGGTCGCGCTGCAGGCCGCCGAACACGAGATCGTCGCCGCCCTGGACGGCCGCGGTGCCGAGGTGTCCGTCGCCGCGGTCAACGGCCCTTCGGCGGTCGTGATCGCCGGCGACGAGGTGGCGACGCTGGAGGTGGCCGCCGGGTTCGAGGCGATGGGCCGGATGACGAAACGGCTGCGGGTGAGCCACGCGTTCCACTCGCCGCGGATGGCCCCGATGCTCGACGAGTTCCGCGCGGTCGCCGCGTCGCTGACCTACGGCGAACCGGCGATCCCGATCCGCTCGAACGTCACCGGCGAGCCCGCGAGCGCTCGCGAGCTCGGCAGCCCCGAGTACTGGGTGCGGCACGTCCGGGAAGCGGTGCGCTTCCACGACGGGATCCGCGGCCTCGCCGAGGACGGCGTGACCCGGTTCGTCGAACTGGGCCCCGACGCCATCCTCACGCCGATGGCCGAGCAGTGCCTCGACCCGCTGCCGCCGGACACCGTGGTGGTGCCGCTGCTGCGCCGCGATCGCGGCGAGCCGGACGCGCTGCTCACCGCACTCGGCCGGCTGCACGTCAGCGGACCGGCCCCCGACTGGGGCAAGCTGCTCGGCGGCCCGGGAGCCCGGCGCGTGGAGCTGCCGACCTACGCCTTCCAGCACGAGCGGTTCTGGCTCGAAGCCACCGACGGTGGTGGCGATCCGGCCGCGGCCGGGCTGACCGCCTCCGGGCACCCGCTGCTCGGCGTCGTCACGGCCGTCGCGGGTTCCGGGGAGACGCTGTTCAGCAGCAGGCTGTCCGTGCGCTCCCAGCCGTGGCTGGCCGACCACGTCGTCGGCGGCCGGGTGCTGTTCCCCGGCACCGGCTACGTCGAGCTGGCGCTGGGCGCGTGCGAAGTGCTCGGCTGCGACACCGTCGAGGAGTTGGTCCTCGAAGAGCCGCTGACGCTGCCCGAGACGGGCGGGGTCCGGCTGCAGGTCCGGGTCGGAGCCCCCGACCCGGCCGGCGTCCGTTCGTTCGCCGTGTTCTCCCGTCACGAGGACGGCGACGGGACGTGGGCGCGGCACGCGAGCGGCACGCTCCTGCGCGATGGCGCCGGGCGCACCGGGACTTCGCTGGCCGAGTGGCCGCCGCCGGGCGCCGTGGCGATCCCCGTCGACGACCACTACGCCAGCCGCGCCGACGGCGGGTTCGACTACGGCCCCGCCTTCCGTGGGCTGCGGGCGGCGTGGCGGCTCGGCACCGTCGTCTACGCCGAGGTCGCGCTGCCCGAGTCCGCCGGTGCGGCCGGGTTCGGCCTGCACCCGGCGTTGCTCGACGCGGCCTTGCAGGCGCTGGCGTTCCTGCCCGCCGACGCCGGGGCAAGCGGCCCGAGGCTGCCGTTCTCCTGGCGCGGGATCACCCTCGGCGCCGCCGGGGCGAGCGCGCTGCGCGTGCGGCTTTCGCCGTCGGACGGCCCGAGCGGGGTCGCCGTCACGCTCGCCGACCCGGCCGGGCGGTTCCTCGCCTCGGCCGACGAGCTGGTGCTGCGCACCGTCTCGGCCGAACAGCTGGCCGCGTCCGGGGACGCCGGCCGCGGCGCGCTCTACCGGCTGGACTGGCAGGCCGCCGAGGGCGGGCTCACTCCGGTTCTGCTCGACGCCGATCTCGCGACACTGGCTTCGCAGGAGCGAACGGTCCCGGTAGCCGTCGCAGTGTCCACAGTGGATGAAGTGACCCCGCTTGTCGAGGCTTGGCTGGCCGAAGCCGGGTTCGCGGGCGAGACGCTGACGTTCGTCACCACCGGGGCCGGTGCGGACGGCGAGTGGACCGAGGACGGTGCCGCGATCTGGGCGCGCGTCCGCGCTGCCGAGGCGGCGCACCCCGGCCGGTTCGCCGTCGTCGACACCGACGGGACGGCGGTCGTGGTGCCCGGCGAGCCGGAAACCGTGGTGCGGCAGGGTGCAGTGCTCGTCGCACGGCTGGTGCGCGCCGCCGTCGAGGCCGTCGAACCGGGTGGCCCGGTGCTGCTCGCGGACGCCGGTGCCGACGACGTGGCGGCACCGCTCGTACGACGGCTGCTCGGGCTCGGCCACGGGCCCGTGCTGCTCGCCGCGGGCTCGGCGCGACGTGCGGCGGAGCTGGGCGAAGAACTGGACGGCCTCGACGGGGTGTCCGTCGTCGAGACCGATCTAGCGGACGCCGCGTCGGTTTCGGTGCTGGTGACCGAGCACGCCGTGACCACCATCGTCCACACGGGAACGGATTCCGGCACGCTGCGAGCCGTCGAAACGGCGACCCCGGCGTCGGCACGGCTGCTGCTCCTGGCGGCCGGGCCCTCGGCCCCGGTCGACGAACTGGCCCGGCGCCGTCGCACGGACGGCGGGTTCGCGGTCGTGGTCCGCCGCGGCGTGGCGGACCGGCCGTGGCTGCGCCCGCTCACCGCCGGTGACGTGGCGGTGCTCGCCGCCCGTGCCCTCGGGGCGGCCGATTCGCCGGTGCTGCCGATGGACGTCGACCAGAGCGTCCTCAATGGACAGACGGTGCCGGCGCCGCTGCGCGCGCTCGTGCGCCGGGCCCGGGCCGTGCCGGAGACCGTCGTCGGCGACGCCGGGGTCGGCCTGCGCGAGCAGCTCGTCGCCGTGGCCGCCGAAGACCGGCACCCCGTCCTGCTCGACCTCGTGCGCGAGCAGGCCGCGATCGTGCTCGGCTACTCCGGACCCGAGGCGGTGGAGCCCGGCCGCGCGTTCCGCGACCTCGGCTTCACGTCGCTGAGCGCGGTCGAGTTCCGCAACGCGATGAACGAGGTCACCGGGCTCCGGCTCGCCGCGAGCCTCGTGTTCGACTACCCGACCCCGGCCGGGCTCGCCCGGCACCTCGAGGAGGAACTGGTCGGCGCCCCGGCGGGCGCGAGCGGGCCCGCGGTGACCGCGCCGGTCGACGACGAACCGATCGTGATCGTCTCGATGGCCTGCCGCTACCCGGGTGGCATCCGCACCCCCGAACAGCTGTGGGAGGTCGTCGCGGCCGGGTCCGACGAGATCACCGGGTTCCCCACCGACCGCGGCTGGGACCTCGACGCCCTCTACGACCCCGACGGCCAGACCCCGGGCACCTGCTACACCCGCGAAGGCGGCTACCTGCACAACGCGAGCGAGTTCGACGCCGCGTTCTTCGGGATCAGCCCGCGCGAGGCGGTGGCGATGGACCCGCAGCAGCGGCTCCTGCTCGAAATCAGCTGGGAGGCGCTGGAACGCGCGGGACTGACCCAGGAGGCGTTGCGCGGCAGCAAGACCGGCGTCTTCGCCGGCGTGACCTACCAGGACTACGGCTCGCTGCTCATGCACGCGGTGGAAAGCTCCGAAGGCATGCTCGGCACGGGCAACTCGCCGAGCGTGCTCTCCGGCCGGGTCGCCTACACCCTCGGGCTCGAAGGGCCCGCCGTCTCGATCGACACGGCCTGTTCGTCGTCGCTGGTCGCCCTGCACTGGGCTGCGCAGGCGCTGCGGGCGGGTGACTGCTCGCTCGCACTGGCCGGCGGCGTGACCGTGATGTCGAGCCCGGTTTCGCTCATCGAATTCAGCGCGCAGAAGGCACTCGCCCCAGACGGGCGCAGCAAGCCGTTCTCGGCCGACGCCGACGGCGCGAGCTGGGCCGAGGGCGCCGGTGTCCTGCTGCTCGAACGGCTCTCGGACGCGCGGCGCAACGGGCACCGCGTGCTCGCCGTCGTCAAGGGGAGCGCGCTCAACTCCGACGGTGCGTCCAACGGGCTGACCGCGCCCAACGGGCCGTCGCAGCAGCGGGTCATCCGGCACGCGCTCGGCAACGCGGGCCTGACCCCCGCCGACGTCGACGTGCTGGAGGCGCACGGGACGGGCACCGCGCTCGGCGACCCGATCGAGGCGGGCGCCGTGCTCGCGACCTACGGCAAGGACCGGCCGGCGAACCGGCCGCTGTGGCTCGGCTCGCTCAAGTCCAACATCGGGCACTCGCAGGCGGCCGCGGGCGTCGGCGGCGTGATCAAGATGGTGCAGGCGATGCGGCACGGCATCGTCCCGCCGACCCTGCACGCCGAGACACCGACCCCGCACGTCGACTGGTCCTCGGGTGCCGTGGAGCTGGCGACCGAAGCGCGGCCGTGGCCCGAGACGGGCGCGCCGCGGCGCGCGGGCGTCTCGTCGTTCGGGATGAGCGGCACCAACGCGCACGTGATCATCGAGTCGGCCCCGGACGAGCCGGCGCGGCACGTCGAGCCGGCGGGCGGCACGGTCGCGTGGCCGGTCTCGGCGCGGTCGGCCGGTGCCCTGCGGGCGCAGGCCGGGCAACTGTTGTCCATTATGGACGGACAGGACCCGGCCGCGATCGGCAAGGTGCTCGCGACGGGCCGGACGCACTTCGAGCACCGCGCGGTGCTCGTCGGCGACGACCTCACCGGGTTCCGGCGCGCGCTGCGGGCGTTGACCGACGAGCGGGCGGACAGCGGCCTGGTCACCGGGGTCACGGCCGCGCGCGGCAAGGCCGTGTTCGTGTTCCCCGGCCGGCAGGCGGGCCGGCCCGGGGTGGTGTCGCAGCTGCTGACCGAGTCGGCCGTGTTCGCCGACCGCCTCGGCGAGTGCTCGGACGCCATCGCCGAGGCCACCGGCTGGTCGGTCCTCGACGTGCTGCGCGGGGTGGAAGGAGCCCCCTCGCCCGAGCGGATCGACGTGGTGGAGGCGTGCGCGTTCGCCGTATCGGTGGCGCTCGCCGAGTTGTGGCGAGCGCACGGCGTGCGGCCGTCGGCGGTGCTCGGCTACGCCGACGGCGAGCTCGCCGCGGCCTGTGTCGCGGGCGCGCTTTCCCTGCGTGACGCGGTGAAGGTGCTCGTCGCGCGGGGCCGGGTGCTGACCGGCACGGACGCGGCGGCGCTGGTGGTGCTGGCCCGGGCGGAGCTGGACGTGCTGCTCGGCGAGACCGGCGGCCGGGTGCGGCTCGCAGCGTCGCACGGGCCCGCGGAGGCTGTGGTGTCCGGTGCCCCCGGCGCGATCGAGGAGTTCATCGAGGCCTGCCGGGCCCGTGGCGGCCAAGCTCGTTCCGTGGCCGCCGCGCACACGCCGGACTCCGTGGACCCCACCGTGGCCGACCGGCTGCTGGCGGAGCTCGGCGACGCCGGCTTCGAGGCCGCCGAGCCGCGGTTGCCCGTCCTCTCGACGGTGACCGGCGAACCGGCGGGCGTGCTGGACGCCGGGTACTGGGCCCGCGCCCTGGGCGCTCCGGTGCTGCTCGACGCCGCCGTCCTCGCGGCGACACGCGAAGGTGGCGTGTTCGTCGAGGTGAGCGCCGACGCGGTGCTCACGACGGCGGTCGAGGACGTGGCGCGCGGTGCGGGCGAGGACGAGACCGGGCCGCTGGTGGTCGGCACCCTCCGCCGCACGCAGGCCGACCTGAGGCGGTTCCTGCTTTCCCTCGGCGAGCTGCACTGCGGCGGCTTCGCGGTCGACTGGGCCCCGGTGTTCGCCGGGCGCGAGCCGGCTGACGTCGAGTTGCCCACCTATGCCTTCCAGCACCAGCGGTTCTGGCCCACGTTCCCCGAGCCGGGCAGCGCCGCGGGCCCGGACAGCGCGGCCGACCCGGCCGACTCGCGGTTCTGGGACGCCGTCGACCAGGAAGACCTCGGCTCGCTCGCCGAGACGCTCGACCTCGACCGGGCGGCGCTGGAGCCGGTGCTGCCCGCGCTGTCCTCGTGGCGCCGGCGCCGCCGCGACGAGTCCACTTTGGATAACCTGCGCTACCGGGTGAGCTGGCGGCCCGTCGCCGATCCGGCCGCTCCTGAGCTGTCGGGGACCTGGCTGCTCGTCACCGGCACGGACACCGATGCCACGACCGGCGCGTGGGCGACCGCCGCTGCCGAAGCGCTCGTCGCGCACGGCGCCGAGGTCGAACGACTCGCCGCGGGCACCGACCGTGCTGCGCTGGCCGAAGCGGTCCGCGCTGCCGCGGACGGCCGCACCCTCGGCGGCGTGCTTTCGCTGCTGGCGCTGGACGAGACGGCCGAGGACGGCCACCGGGAGCTTCCCGCGGGCCTGGCCTGCACGGCCACGCTCGTGCAGGCGCTCGGCGACGCCGACGTCGACGCGCCGCTGTGGTGCGCGACGCGCGGCGCGGTGTCGACGGGACGCGCGGACTCGCTCGACCACCCGGCGCAGTCGCTCGTGTGGGGCCTCGGCCGGGTCGCCGCGCTCGAACACCCGGAACGCTGGGGCGGTCTCGTCGACCTCCCCGCGCGTCCCGACCGCCGGTCCGCCCGCCGGCTGGCGGCCGCGCTCACCGGCATCGACGGCGAGGACCAGCTCGCGGTGCGGGCGTCCGGCGTCTTCGGGCGGCGGCTCGTCCGGGCGCCGCTCGGCGGCACCGGCACCGACGGCGCCTGGTCGCCGGCCGGCACCGTGCTCGTCACCGGTGGTACCGGTGCGCTCGGCGCGCACCTCGCCCGGTGGCTCGCCCACGAGGGAGCCGAGCACCTGCTGCTGACCAGCCGCCGGGGCGCGGACGCCCCGGGTGCCGCGGAGCTCGAAGCCGAGCTCACCGGACTCGGGGTCGGCGTGACGATCGCCGCGTGCGACGCCGCCGATCGCGACAGCCTCGCGGCGACGTTGTCGCTGGTACCCGCCGAGCACCCGCTGACGGCGGTCGTGCACGCGGCCGGCGTGCTCGACGACGGCATGCTCGACTCGATGACGCCGGACCGGCTGGCCGGCGTGCTGCGGGCGAAGTCGTACGCGGCGCTGAACCTGCACGAGCTGACCCGCACCGCGGATCTGTCGGCCTTCGTGCTGTTCTCCTCGACCGCCGGCGTCTGGGGCGGGCCTGGCCAGTCGAACTACGCCGCCGCCAACGCGTTCCTCGACGCGCTCGCCGACCACCGGCGCGGGCTCGGCCTGACCGCGACGTCGATCGCGTGGGGGCCGTGGGCCGAGAGCGGGATGGCCGACCACGCCGCGCTGCTGCAACGCCAGCGCCGGGGCGGCATCCTCGCGCTGGAGGTCGAGCAGGCGTTCGCCGCGCTGCGGCAGGCGCTCGACCACGACGAGACGTGCGTGACCGTCGCGGGCGTCGACTGGTCGCTCTACGCGCCCGGCTTCGGCACGCTGCGCCCGAGCCGGCTCATCGAGGGCGTGCCCGAGGCGAAGCGCGCGCTGGAGCTGACCGCGGATGCGGCCGGCGATCCGGACGCCGGTGGTTCGGCGCTCTCGGCGCGGCTCGCCGGGCTGTCCGAGGCCGAGCGGGAGCGGGAGCTGCTCGACATCGTGAAGCTGTTCGTGTCCGGCGTCCTCGGGTTCGACGGCGCCGACGAGGTCGACGCCGCGCGGGCCTTCAGCGACATCGGCTTCGACTCGCTGACCGCGGTGGAGCTGCGCAACCGGCTCAGCTCGCTGACCGGCGTCCGGCTCCCGTCGACGCTGATCTTCGACTACCCGACGCCGGCCGCGCTGGCCCGCTACCTGCGGGGCGAACTGGTCGCCGATGACGCACCCGCCGCCGAACCCCCGGCCGCCGCCGTCGTCGCGCAGCCCGCCGACGACCCGATCGTCATCGTCGGCATGAGCTGCCGGTTCCCCGGCGACGTCCGGTCGCCCGAGCAGCTGTGGGACCTGCTCGCCGAGGGCGGCGACGCGATCACGGAGTTCCCCGCCGACCGCGGCTGGGACCTCGACGCCATCTATGACGCGGACGCCGACAACACCGGCACGAGCTACGTGCGCTCCGGCGGTTTCGTCGGCGACGCGACGCAATTCGACGCCGCGTTCTTCGGGATCAACCCGCGCGAGGCGCTCGCGATGGACCCGCAGCACCGGCTGCTGCTCGAAACCTCGTGGGAGGCGCTCGAGCGCACCGGGATCGACCCCACTTCGCTGCGCGGCAGCCGGACGGGCGTCTTCGCCGGGGCCACGGGGCAGGACTACACGCCGCTGCTGGCGATGTCCGACCACGACGTCGAGGGCTACGTCATGACGGGCAACTCGGGCAGCATCCTGTCCGGGCGCATCGCCTACACCCTCGGTCTCGAAGGCCCGGCGGTCACCGTGGACACGGCCTGCTCGTCGTCGCTGGTCGCCCTGCACTGGGCGGCGCAGGCGTTGCGCACCGGTGAATGCGACCTGGCGCTGGCGGGCGGGGTGACCCTGATGTCCACGCCGTCGTCGTTCGTGCAGTTCAGCCGGCAGCGCGGGCTCGCGCTCGACGGGCGGTGCAAGCCGTTCTCGGAGAGCGCCGACGGCACGGGCTGGGCCGAAGGTGCCGGGATCCTCGTGCTGGAGCGGCTTTCCGTCGCCCGGCGGCTCGGCCACCCCGTCCTGGCGGTGGTGAAGGGTTCGGCGATCAACTCCGACGGCGCGTCGAACGGCCTGACCGCGCCGAACGGCCCTTCGCAGCAGCGGGTGATCCGGGACGCGCTGGCCACCGCGGGCCTTCGTCCGTCCGATGTGGACGCCGTCGAAGCGCACGGCACCGGCACGGTCCTCGGCGACCCCATCGAGGCGCAGGCACTGCTCGCGACCTACGGCCGGGACCGGGACCGGCCGCTGTGGCTCGGCTCGGTGAAGTCCAACGTCGGGCACACGCAGGCCGCGGCGGGCGTGGCCGGGGTGATGAAGATGGTGCTGGCGCTGCAGCACGAGCTGCTGCCGCGGACACTGCACGTGACCGAGCCGTCGTCGCACGTGGACTGGTCGGCCGGCGACGTGGCCCTGCTCACCGAGCCGGTGCCGTGGCGGGCGGACGGGACGCCGCGCCGGGCCGGGATCTCCTCGTTCGGGCTCAGCGGCACCAACGCGCACGTGATCGTCGAGCAGGCGCCGGCCGCGGAACCCGCGCCGGTCGTGCCCGAGCGGAAGGCACCCGCGCCCGTGCCGTGGCTCGTGTCCGCGGCGACCGCCGACGGTCTCGCGGCGCAGGCGGCGCGGCTGCGGGCCGCCTGCGAGGAGACCGCTCCGCTGGACGTCGCTTACACCCTGGCCACCGCGCGGTCGTCGTTCGAGCACCGGGCGGCGATCGTGGCCGGCGAGCCGGCGGAGTTCCTGGCCGCGCTGGACGCACTGGTCGGCGGGGAAGCCGCGGACGTCAGCCGGGGCGTGGCCGCGCCGGACGCGCGCTCGGCGTTCCTGTTCTCGGGCCAGGGCGCCCAGCGGCCGGGCATGGGCCGGGAGCTGTACGCGACCTTCGACGTGTTCGCCGACGCCCTCGACGCCGTGTGCGCGCAGCTCGACGCCGAGTTCGACGCCGCCGGCGGTCCGGGGATCGCCGACCGGCCGCTGCGGGAGGTGCTGTTCGCCGAAGCGGACGGTGCCGAGGCGGAGACCGCCGCGTTGCTGGACCAGACGGTCTACACGCAGGCGGCGCTGTTCGCCGTCGAGGTCGCGCTGTTCCGGCTCGTCGAGTCGTGGGGCCTGACCCCGGCCTACCTGGTGGGTCACTCGATCGGCGAGCTGGCGGCGGCCCACGTCGCCGGCGTGCTCTCGCTGCCCGACGCCGCGAAGCTGGTCGCCGCGCGGGGCCGGCTGATGCAGGCGCTCCCGGCCGGCGGCGCGATGATCGCGCTCCAGGCGAGCGAGGACGAAGTCACGCCGCTGCTGACGGAACCGGTGTCGATCGCGGCGGTCAACGGTCCCGCGTCGGTCGTGGTCTCCGGGGAGGAGGCGGCGGTCGAGGCGATCGCGGCGCACTTCCGCGACGCCGGCCGCAAGACCCGCCGGCTCACGGTGAGCCACGCGTTCCATTCGCCGTCGATGGAGCCGATGCTCACCGAGTTCCGCCGGGTCGCCGAGAGCCTGACGTTCGAGCAGCCGCGGCTGCCGGTGGTGTCGAACGTGACGGGGACACTGGCGACGGCCGAGGAGCTGACCTCGCCGGAGTACTGGGTCCGGCACGTCCGCCAGGCCGTCCGCTTCCACGACGGAATGCGGTACCTCGCCGGGCACGGTGTCACGCGGTTCCTCGAACTCGGCCCGGACGCCGTGCTCACCGCGCTGGCCGCCGACTGCGTGGCCGACACCGACGCCGTGCTCGTGCCCGCCCTGCGCCGGGACCGCACCGAGGTCACCGGCATCACGACGGCCGTCGCCACGCTGCACGTCCACGGCACGTCGCCGGACTGGGCCGCGTTCTTCGCGGGCCGGGACGCGCGCCGGGTCGCCTTGCCCACCTACGCCTTCCAGCGCCGCCGGTTCTGGCCGACGGCGTCGGCGCTCGGCTTCGGCGACGTCCGCGCGGCCGGGCTCGGCTCGGCCGGCCACCCGCTGCTCGGGGCGGCCGTGCCGCTCGCGGCCTCGGACGGCCACCTGTTCACGTCCCGGCTGTCGGTGCAGACCCAGCCGTGGCTGGCCGACCACGCCGTGCAGGGCCGGATCCTGCTGCCGGGAACGGCGTTCCTGGAACTGGCGATCCGGGCCGGCGACGAGGTCGGCTGCGCTCGCGTGGCCGAGCTGACGCTGGCCGCTCCGCTGGTGCTCCCCGAGCACGGCGGCGTCCAGCTGCAGGTCGTCGCCGGTGAGCCGGACGAGCACGGCAGCCGGTCGCTCACTGTCCACTCGCGACCCGAGAAGGCGGACGCGGACCAGCCGTGGACGCTGCACGCCACCGGTGTCCTCGACACCGGCGCCGCCGAGCCGGCGGACCGGCTCGGCGCGTGGCCGCCGGCGGGCGCGGAAGCACTCGACGTCGGCGACTTCTACGAGATGTACGCCCGCAGCGGGTTCGCGTACGGCCCGGCGTTCCAGGGCATGCGGGCGGCGTGGCGGATCGGCGACGAGGTCTTCGCGGAGCTGGCGCTGCCCGAGGCGCAGCAGGAGGCGGCGGCCGGCTTCGGCCTGCACCCCGCGCTGCTCGACGCCGCGCTGCACCCGCTGGTGTTCCTCCCGCTCGAAGGTTCCGGCCGCAGCAGGCTCCCGTTCTCCTGGAGCGGGGTGTCACTGCACGCGGGCGGGGCGGCGACGGCCAGGGTGCGGCTCGCGCAGGCCGGTCCCGACGCGCTCGCGCTGACCGTGTGGGACGCGGCCGGCCTGCCCGTCGCGTCGATCGAGTCGCTGGCGATGCGCGAAATGTCGACGGAGGCGCTGCAGAGCGCGCCGTCGGCGCCGGAATCGCTGTACCGCCTCGACTGGAGCCCGATCGAACCCGGCGAGGCGCCGGGCTCGCCGTCGTTCGCCGTGCTCGGCGCGGACGACCTCAAGCTGGCCGCCGAGCTGGCCCACACCGGGGCCGTGGTCGCGGCCTACCCGGACCTGGCCGCGCTCGGCGGGGCCACGGTGCCGGACGCCGTGCTGGTGCCGTGCGTGGCCAACGGCCACGCGACCGGTGACCTGCCCGCGGACGTCCGCACCGCGACCCACGGGCTGCTCGACCTGCTGCAGGACTGGGTTTCCGACGAGCGGTTCGAGGCCTCCACGCTGGTCGTCGTGACCCGGGGTGCCGTCGCGCGCGCCGGCGAGGACGTCCGGGACCTCGCGTACGCGCCGGTCTGGGGCCTCGTGCGTTCGGTGCAGACCGAGCAGCCGGGCCGCATCCTGCTGGTCGACGTCGACGACGAGCCCGCGTCGATCGAGGCGTTGCCGGCGGCCCTGCGCAGCGGTGAGCCGCAGCTGGTGCTGCGGGCGGGCGTCCCCCACGTGGCGAGGCTGGCGAAGCCGGCCCCGGGAGCGCTGGTGCCACCGCCGGACGCGCCGTCCTGGCGGCTGGACATCGGGCAGCGGGGCACGCTGGAGAACCTCCGGCTGCAGCCGGCCCCCGAAGCCGCCGGCGAGCTGCTGCCCGGCCACGTGCGCATCGCCGTTCGCGCTGCGGGCGTCAACTTCCGCGACGTGCTGAACGCCCTCGGGATGTATCCCGGCGAGGTCGGGGCGATGGGGCTCGAAGGCGCCGGCGTGCTCACCGAAGTCGCGCCGGACGTGACCGGGTTCGCCGTCGGCGACCGCGTGCTGGGCATGTTCGGCGGCGCGTTCGGCCCGCTCGTGCTCGCCGATCACCGGATGGTGGCGCGGATCCCGGACGACTGGTCGTTCGTGCAAGCCGCTTCGATCCCGCTGGCCTACCTGACCGCGTACTACGCGCTGGTCGATCTCGGCGGGGTCCGGCCGGGCGACGCGGTGCTCGTGCACGCCGCCGCGGGCGGGGTCGGCATGGCGGCGGTCCAGCTGGCCAGGCACCTCGGGGCGGAGGTCTACGGCACGGCGAGCGCGGGCAAGCACGGCGCGTTGCGCGAACTCGGCCTCGCCGACGACCACATCGCGTCGTCGCGGTCGGTCGGCTTCGCGGCGGACTTCGCGGCGCCCGGCGGACGCGGGATGGACGTGGTGCTGAATTCGCTCGCGGGCGAGTTCGTCGACGCCTCGCTCGGGCTGCTTTCGCCTGGCGGCCGGTTCCTCGAGATGGGCAAGACCGACGTGCGTGCCGGCGACGAGGTCGCCGCCGCCCACGAGGGGGTGCGTTACCAGGCCTTCGACCTCGTCGAGGCGGGCGCGGACCGCATCGGGCGGATGCTCGCCGAACTGGTGGAGCTGCTGCGCGGCGGCGCGCTGCATCCGCTGCCGATCACCACCTGGGACGTGCGGCGCGCGCCCGAGGCGTTCCGGTTCATGAGCCAGGCGAAGCACATCGGCAAGGTCGTGCTGACGATGCCGCGACAGCTCGACCCCGATGGCACGGTCCTGGTCACCGGCGGTACCGGCGGCCTGGGCCGCGAGCTGGCCCGCCACCTCGTCACCGAGCACGGCGTTCGCCGCCTGCTGCTGACCAGCCGGCGCGGGCTCGCTGCCGACGGCGCCCCGGAGCTGGCCGGCGAGCTCGCCGGGCTCGGTGCCGAGGTCGTGATCACGGCCTGCGACGTCGCGGACCGGAAGGCGCTCGCGGCCGTGTTGGCCGGGGTGCCCGCAGAGCACCCGCTGACCGCGGTGGTGCACACGGCGGGCGTCGTCGACGACGGGCTGCTCGCCTCGCTCGACCACGAGCGGATCGACCGGGTGCTGCGGCCGAAGCTCGACGCCGCGGTCCACCTGCACGAGCTCACCAAGGACCAGGAGCTGGCCGCCTTCGTGCTGTTCTCCGGCGCCGCGGGCCTGTTCGGCGGCGCGGGCCAGGGCAACTACGCGGCGGCGAACGTCTTCCTCGACGCCTTCGCCGCGCACCGGTACCACCACGGCCTGCCCGCCACGGCGCTCGCGTGGGGGCCGTGGGGCCAGGGCGCCGGGATGACGAGCCGGCTCACCGAAGCCGACCTCGCCCGGATGGCGCGCGGCGGGATGCGGCCGCTCACGGTGGAGCTGGGCCTGTCGTTGTTCGACGCGGCCCTCGGGACGGACGAACCGGCGCTGCTGCCGATGGACCTCGACACGGCCGCGTTGCGGGAGCAGGGCGAGGCGCTGGCACCGCTCTACCGGGGCGTGGTCAAGGCGCCGTCGAGGCGCAGCGCGCAGTCCGCGGGCCAGGCGGACGTCGCCGGCTCGCTGGCGAAGGCGCTGGGCGGGATGGCCGAAGCGGAGCGGGCCGAGGCGCTGGTCGAGCTGGTGTGCGGCCAGGTCGCCGCGGTGCTCGGGCACGCCTCGGCCGGGGACATCGAGCCGGAGCGGTCGTTCAACGAGCTCGGCTTCGACTCGCTGACCTCGGTCGAGCTGCGGAACCGGCTCGGCGTCGCCGCCGGGCTCCGGCTGCCGGCGACCCTCGTGTTCGACTACCCGACCCCGACCGCGCTCGCGGGCTACCTGCTCGGCGAGATCGTGCCGGAGGAGGAACCGGCCGCCGAGCGCGCGCTCGGCGAGCTGGACCAGCTGGGCGGCCTGCTTTCCCGGGTCGCCGCGGACGACGGGCTGCGCTCGGCGATCACGCGCAAGCTCGAAGACCTGCTCGGCCGGTGGAGCGGCACGCCCGCGGCCGGTAGCGGAGACGGCGACGTGGCGGCCGCGAGCGCCGACGAGCTGTTCGACCTGATCGACAAGGAGTTCGGGTCCTGACGGTGCCCGGCGAGGAAGGTGACGAACGTGGCGGACGAGGACAAGCTGCTCGGCTACCTCAAGAAGGTGACCGCTGATCTGCGGCAGGCCCATCGACAGCTGCGTGAGGCCGAGGAGAAGGAGTCGGAGCCGATCGCCATCGTGGCGATGAGCTGCCGCTACCCCGGTGGTGTTCGCACGCCGGAGGAGCTGTGGCGGCTGCTCGCCGCCGGCGGCGACGGCATCTCCTCGTTCCCGCTGGACCGCAACTGGCCCGCCGCGCTGTTCGACGAGGACCCGGACCGGTCCGGCACGACCTACGCCCGCGAGGGCGGGTTCGTGTACGACGCGGCGCAGTTCGACCCCGCGTTCTTCGGGATGAGCCCGCGCGAGGCGCTCGCCACCGACCCGCAGCAGCGCATCCTGCTGGAGATGTCGTGGGAGGCGTTCGAGCGGGCGGGGATCGATCCGCTGACGCTGAAGAACAGCCGGACCGGGGTGTTCGTCGGCGCCGCGTCGACCGGGTACGGCTCCGGGCTGACCAGCCTGCCCGACGGCGTCGAGGGGCACCTGCTGACCGGCACCTCGACCGCCATCGCGTCGGGCCGGGTCGCCTACGTGCTCGGCCTGAAGGGACCGGCGATCACGGTGGACACCGCGTGCTCGTCGTCGCTGGTCGCGCTGCACTGGGCGGCGCAGTCGCTGCGCCGCGGCGAATGCTCGCTGGCGCTCGCGGGCGGCGTGACGGTGATGTCGACGCCGGGCATGTTCCTCGAGTTCAGCCGGCAGCGCGGGCTCGCGGCGGACGGGCGCTGCAAGCCGTTCGCCGAGGCCGCCGACGGCACGGGCTGGGCCGAAGGGGCCGGGCTGCTGCTGGTGGAACGCCTGTCGGACGCGCGCCGCAACGGGCACCCGGTGCTGGCCGTCGTCACGGGCTCGGCGGTGAACTCCGACGGCGCGTCGAACGGCTTGACCGCCCCGAACGGCCCTTCCCAGCAGCAGGTCATCCGCGAGGCACTGGACGGCGCGGGACTCGAACCGTCCGATGTGGACGCCGTCGAGGCGCACGGGACCGGCACCGCGCTCGGGGACCCGATCGAGGCGCACGCGCTGCTGACGACCTACGGCCGCAACCGCGCGGAACCGCTGCGGCTGGGCTCGATCAAGTCGAACATCGGGCACACCCAGGCGGCCGCCGGCGTCGCGGGCGTGATGAAGATGGTGCTGGCGCTGCAGAACGAGCTGCTGCCCGGCACGCTGCACGTGGACGAGCCGACGTCGCACGTGGACTGGTCCGCCGGTGCGGTCGAGCTGCTCACCGAGGCGCGGCCGTGGCCCGGCGGAGAGCGGGTCCGCCGCGCCGGGGTCTCGTCGTTCGGCATCAGCGGCACGAACGCCCACGTGATCGTCGAGGAACCGCCCGCGGCGGACGCCGCCGAGCCTGAGCACGAGCCGGCCCGGGTGGGGACGGCGGTCGTGCCGGTGGTGCTGTCCGCCCGCGGCGAGGAAGCGCTGGCCGGCCAGGCCGCGCGTCTGCTGTCCTATGTGGACGAGAACGCCGACATTGCCCTCGCCGACGTGGCCTATTCGCTGGCCACCGCGCGGGCGGCGTTCGAGCACCGGGCCGTGCTCGTCTGCGCCGCCCGCGGTTCGCTGCGTGCGGAGCTCGCGGCGCTGGCCGAGCGTCGCCAGTCGCCCGGCCAGGTCCGTGGTGTCGTGCCGGGCAAGGGAAAAGCGGGCAAGACGGCGTTTCTCTTCTCGGGTCAGGGTGCGCAGCGCCTTGGTGCCGGTCGCGAGTTGTCCGAGTCTTTCCCGGTCTTCGCGGACGTGGTGGACACGGTGTGCGCGCACGTGGCCGGATTGCGTGAGGTGATGTTCGGCGAGGACGCCGAGCTGCTGAACCGGACGATGTATGCGCAGGCGGCGTTGTTCGCTGTCGAGGTGGGTTTGTTCCGGCTGCTCGAATCGTGGGGCATGACCCCGGATTTCATGGTCGGTCATTCGATCGGCGAGCTGGCGGCGGCGCACGTCGCCGGCGTTCTCTCCCTGGAGGACGCGTGCGTCTTGGTGTCGGCGCGCGGCCGGTTGATGCAGGCCCTGCCCGACGGCGGGGTGATGGTGGCGGTGCAGGCCGCCGAGGCCGAAGTGCTGCCCCTGCTGGTCGAGGGCGTGTCGGTGGCCGCGGTGAACGGCCCGTCCTCGGTGGTGCTCTCCGGTGACGGTGACGCGGTCGACGCGGTCGTCAAGCATTTCGAGGACCGGAAGACCCGCCGGTTGCCGGTGAGCCACGCCTTCCATTCGGCGTTGATGGAGCCGATGCTGGCGGAGTTCCGCGAGGTTGCGGAGACGCTGACCTATCACGCGCCGTCGATTCCGGTCATCTCCAATGTGACGGGGACATTGGCCGAAGACCTGACTTCGCCGGAGTATTGGGTCCGGCACGTGCGGGAAACGGTCCGGTTCCACGACGGCGTGACCTACCTGGCCGAGCACGGCGTGACCCGGTTCCTGGAGCTGGGCCCGGACGGCGTGCTGACGGCGATGGCGGCGGAATCCGTCGAAGGCACGCTGGTTTCCGCGCTGCGCAAGGACCGCGCCGACGTCGAGTCGGTCACGGCCGCCGTCGGCCGGCTGCACGTGAGCGGGCTGTCCCCGGACTGGGAGCGGTTCTTCGCCGGCCGCGCGGCGGTGCGCGTCCCGCTGCCGACCTACGCGTTCCAGCGCGAACGCTTCTGGCTGGACCCGGGAGATGCCGCCGGCGACGGTTTCGACGCGGCGTTCTGGGAGACCGTGGACCGGGCCGACCTCGGCGCGCTGTCCCACGAGCTCGGCGTGGCCCGCGAGGACCTCGCCGAGGTGCTTCCCGCGCTGTCGGCGTGGCGCCGCCGGACGACCGAGAAGTCCGTGGTGGACCAGTGGTGCTACCGGGCCACCTGGAAGCCGTTGCCCGCCGGGCCCGGAAGGCTCGCCGGCACCTGGCTGGCCGTCGTGCCCGCCGGGGCGTCCGGTCTCGACGCGGTGCTTCGCGCTCTGGCCGACGGCGGTGCCGAGGTCACCACGATCGCGGTCGACCTCGACGCGGCCGACCGCGTCTCGCTCGTGCGGTCCTTCCCGGAGACCGGGTACGCGGGCGTGGTGTCGTTGCTCGCGCTCGACGACGCCCCCGATCCCGACCGGTCCCGCGCGGTGGCGGGCACGCTCGCGCTGATCCAGGCGCTCGGCGACGCCGGTGTCACGGCGCCGCTGTGGTGCGTGACGCGCGGAGCCGTGCCGGCGCGGCCCGGCGACACCGTCCCCGAGCCCGCGCAGGCCCAGCTCTGGGGGCTCGGCCGGGTCGCGGCCCTCGAGTTCCCCGATCGGTGGGGCGGTCTCGTCGACGTGCCGGCGGAGTTCGACGACCGCTCGGCGCGGCACCTGGCCGCCGCTCTGTCCGCTGTGGACGGTGAGGACCAGCTCGCGGTCCGCGACTCCGGGCTGCTCGGCCGCCGGCTGATCCGGACGGCACCGGCGAAGGACGGCGCGTGGCGCCCGCGCGGGACCGTGGTGATCACCGGGGGCACGGGCGCGCTGGGCGCGCGGGTCGCGCGGTGGGCCGCCGAGGCGGGCGCCGAGCACGTGGCTCTCGTGTCACGCCGGGGACCGGACGCGCCCGGCGCCGCGGACCTGGCGGCGGAACTGACGGACCTCGGCGTCGCGGTCAGTGTGCTCGCCGCCGACGTCGCCGACCCCGATCAGTGCCGGGTCGCGGTGAAGTCGGCGGGCAGCGACGTCGCGGTGTCGGCGATCGTGCACGCGGCGGGGGTGCTGGACGACGGCGTGCTGGACGCCGTGACCCCCGAGCGGCTCGCGGGCGTGGTGCAGGCGAAGGGCGTGGCCGCGCGGAACCTGCACGAGGTCTCGGTCGAGCTCGGGCTCGGGCTGGACGCGTTCGTGCTGTTCTCGTCGTTCGCCGGCACGGTCGGCGCGGCGGGACAGGGCAGCTACGCGGCGGCCAACGCCTACCTGGACGCGCTGGCGGAACACCGGCGCGGCGCGGGCCTGGCCGCCACCTCGATCGCCTGGGGCCCCTGGGCCGAGGCGGGCATGGCCGCCGAGGGGGCCGAGCGGATGCGCCGCGGCGGCCTCACCCCGTTGCCGCCCGCGGTGGCCACGCCGGCGCTCGGGCAGGTCACCGGCGCCGTCACGGTGACGGTCGCCGACGTCGACTGGGCACGGTTCGCGCCCGGCTTCGCCGCCGCCCGGCCGAGCCCGCTGCTGGCCGAACTCCCCGAAGTGCGCCGCGTCGCCGGCCGCCGGTCGGTCACGAGCCCGGTGCCGGCCGAGCTGCCCGGAGCCGACCGGCCGGGCGCCGTGCTCGAACTCGTGCGCGCCCAGGCCGCGGCCGTGCTCGGCCACCGGGGCCCCGAGCAGGTCGATCCCGCCCGCGCCTTCCGGGAGCTCGGGTTCGACTCGCTGACCGCCGTCGAGTTCCGCAACGCGCTCGGCGCGGCCACCGGCCTCTCGCTGCCGTCGACGCTGGTCTTCGACTACCCGACGGCCCAGGCGCTGGCCGGCTACCTGCACGCCGAACTGTTCGGGGACACGCCGGAGCCGGTCCGCCCCGCGCGGACCGTCGCGCTCGACGAGCCGATCGCGATCATCGGGATGAGCTGCCGGTTCCCCGGCGGCGTCGACTCGCCCGAAGCCCTGTGGCGGCTGCTGGACCTCGGCGTGGACGCGATGACGCCGTTCCCCGAGGACCGCGGCTGGGACGTCGAGGGGCTGTACGACCCCGACGGCGAGCGGCCCGGCACGTCGTACACCCGGCACGGCGGTTTCCTCGCCGGTGCCGCGGAGTTCGACGCGGGCTTCTTCGGGGTGTCACCCCGGGAAGCGGTGGCGATGGACCCGCAGCAGCGGCTGCTGCTCGAAGCGTCCTGGGAGGCGCTCGAAGACGCCGGGATCGACCCCCGGTCGGTGCAGGGCAGCCCGGTCGGCGTGTTCATCGGGACCAACGGGCAGGACTACCCGATGCTGCTCGCGTACGCCGACCAGGACTCCGCCGGGCACGCGGGCACCGGCAACGCGGCGAGCATCGTGTCCGGTCGCGTGGCGTACACGCTGGGCCTGGAAGGCCCCGCGGTCACGGTCGACACGGCGTGCTCGTCGTCGCTGGTCGCCCTGCACTGGGCGAGTGAGTCGCTGCGCCGCGGCGAGTGCACGCTCGCGCTGGCGGGCGGCGTGACGGTGATGTCGACGCCGGGCTCGTTCATCGAGTTCAGCCGCCAGCGGGGGCTGGCCCCCGACGGCCGGGTGAAGGCGTTCTCCGCGGACGCGGACGGCACCGCCTGGGGCGAAGGCGCCGGCGTGCTGCTGGTCGAGCGCCTGTCCGACGCGCGGCGCAACGGGCACCCGGTGCTGGCCGTCGTCAAGGGTTCGGCGGTGAACTCCGACGGCGCGTCGAACGGCTTGACCGCCCCGAACGGCCCGTCGCAGCAGCGGGTGATCCGCGACGCGCTGGCCGCCGCCGGGCTCGAAGCGTCCGATGTGGACGCCGTCGAGGCGCACGGGACGGGCACCACGCTGGGCGACCCGATCGAGGCGCAGGCGCTGCTCGCCACCTACGGGAAGGACCGGGACCGGCCGTTGTGGCTGGGCTCGGTCAAGTCGAACCTGGGGCACACGCAGGCGGCCGCGGGTGTCGCGGGCGTGCTGAAGATGGTGCTGGCCCTGCGCCACGGCGTCCTGCCGCGGACGCTGCACGTCGGCTCGCCGACGTCGCACGTGGACTGGACCGCGGGAAACGTCGCGCTGGCGACCGAACCGGTGCCGTGGGACGGGGGCGATCGTCCCCGCCGCGCCGGCATCTCGTCCTTCGGCCTCAGCGGCACGAACGCCCACGTCATCATCGAGGAGGACACCGAGCCGGCGCCGGCGAGGGACGCCGGGCCCGTCGTCTCCGGTGGCACGGTGCCCCTCGTGCTCTCCGCGCGCGGTGCCGACGCGCTGCGCGCCCAGGCGCGGGCGCTCGCCGCCGTCGTGGCGTCCCGTCCGGAAACGGAGCTCGCCGACCTCGGCTGGTCGCTGCTCACGGGCCGGGCGTCGCTCGAACACCGGGCCGTGGTGCTCGCCGGCGACCGGGCCGCCGCGCTGGCCGGGCTGACGGCGCTCGCCGAGGGCGGCCGGGGCGGCGTCACGGGCGTGGTCGCCGAAGGCCGCTCGGCGTTCCTGTTCTCGGGACAGGGCGCGCAGCGGGCCGGCGCGGGCCGGGAGCTGGCCGAGACGTTCCCCGCGTTCGCCGAGGCGCTGGCCGCGGTCTGCGCGCACCTGGACGCCGAACTGGACCACCCGCTGCGGGAGGTGATGTTTGGCGACGCCGGGCTGCTCGACCAGACCCGGTACACGCAGGCCGCGCTGTTCGCGCTCGAAGTCGCGCTGTTCCGGTTGCTGGAGTCGTGGGGTGTCACGCCGGACTACCTCGCCGGCCACTCGATCGGCGAGCTGGCGGCGGCCCACGTGGCCGGCGTGCTTTCGCTGGCCGACGCCTGCCGGCTCGTCGGCGCGCGGGGCCGGCTGATGCAGGCACTGCCGCCGGGCGGGGCGATGGTGGCGATCCAGGCGAGCGAGGCCGAAATCGCCCCGCTGCTCACCGGCGGCGTGTCGATCGCGGCGGTGAACGGGCCCGCCTCGGTCGTGGTTTCGGGCGACGAGGACGCCGTCGAGGCGATCGCCGCCCGGTTCCGGGACGACCGCAAGACCCGCCGGCTGACCGTCAGCCACGCGTTCCATTCACCGCTGATGGAGCCGATGCTCGCCGAGTTCCGGCGCGTCGCGGCCGGGCTGACCTACCACGAGCCGTCGATCCCGGTCGTGTCCAACGTGACCGGAACCCTGGCCGCGGAGGGTGAACTGACCTCGCCGGACTACTGGGTCCGGCACGTCCGGCAGGCGGTGCGGTTCCACGACGGGATCACCTGCCTCGCCGCGAAGGGGGTCACCCGGTTCCTCGAACTCGGCCCCGACGGCGTGCTCGCGGCGATGGCCGCCGAGTCGGCCGACGCCACCATGGCCGCGGTCCTGCGCAAGAACGGCGGGCCCGAGCCGGAGAGCGTGCTGACGGCCCTCGCGGCGCTCCACGTCACCGGGCAGCGAGTCGGCTGGACGCGGCTGTTCACCGGCGCGCGGCGGGTCGCACTGCCCGGCTACGCCTTCCAGCGCCGGCACTACTGGCCCCGGTTCGACGCGGCGCGGGCCGCCGCGGCCGGCCCGGCGAACGACGTCGACGCGCAGTTCTGGGCGGCCGTCGAGCGGGAGGACCTCGGCGCGCTCGCCGAGACCCTGTCCGTCGACGGCGAAACCACGCTCGGGTCGCTGCTGCCCGCGCTGTCGGCCTGGCGGCGCGAGCGGACCGATAAGTCCACTGTGGACTCCTGGAACTACCGGATCGGGTGGCGGCGGATCGAGGCGACGGCCCGGCCCGCGCCGGCCGGAACCTGGCTGCTGGTGCTGCCGGTGCGGGCCGGCGACTGGCACACGACCGTCCGGAAGGCCCTCGAACAGCGGCTCGGCCGCTGCGTGCCGGTCGAGATCGAGACGGGCGCGGACCTCGACCGCACCTCGCTCGCGGAGCGGTTGCGTGCGGCCGCCGCGGCGGAACCCGGCCTCACTGGTGTGGTCTCCCTGTCCCCATCGGCCGAGCCGGCCGAGACGGGCGAACCGGCGGTGACGCTGGCGCTCGTGCAGGCACTCGGCGACGCCGGCGTCGCGGCGCCGCTCTGGTGCCTGACGACGGGCGCGGTGTCGGTCGACCCGGCGGAACCGGTCCGCAGCCGGATGGGGGCCGCGGCCTGCGGCCTCGGCCGGGTCGCGGCGCAGGAGGCGCCGGACCGCTGGGGCGGCGCCGTGGACCTGCCCGAGGTGCTCGACGAACGCGGCGCCGACCAGCTCGTCGCGGTGCTGGCCGGCCTCGGCGGCGAGGACCAGGTCGCGATCCGGGCGACCGGCGTCTTCGGCAGGCGGCTCCTGCGCGCCGCTCCCGTGGACACGGCGGCCGCGTGGCCGGTGGCGGGCACCACGCTCATCACGGGCGGCACGGGCGCGCTCGGCGCGGAGGTCGCCCGCTGGGCGGCGGGCCAGGGCGCGGAGCACATCGTGCTCGCGAGCAGGAGCGGCGAGAACGCGCCCCACGCGGCGGAGCTCGCCGCCGAACTGGCCGGGCAGGGCACGCGGGTCAGCGTCGTCGCGTGCGATGTCGCCGACCGGGACGCGGTGCGGCGCCTGCTCGCGGAGATCCCGGCGGAACACCCGCTGACGGCGGTGGTGCACGCCGCGGGCGTGCTCGACGACGGCGTGCTCGACTCGATGACCCCGGACCGGCTCGCCGCCGTGCTCGAGGCCAAAGTGGACTCCGCCGTGCACCTGCACGAGCTGACCCGTGACCACGAGCTCAAGGCCTTCGTGCTGTTCTCCTCCTTCGCGGGCACGATCGGCGCGGCCGGGCAGGGCAACTACGTGGCCGCGAACAGCGCGCTCGACGCGCTGGCCGAGCAGCGCCGGGCGGCCGGCCTCCCCGCCACCTCCATCGCGTGGGGGCCGTGGGCCGAGGCGGGCATGGCCGCGGGCGAGACGGTGGCGAGCCGGCAGCGCCGGGGCGGCGTGCGCGCGCTCCCGCCGCGGCTGGCCGTGGCCGCGATGGCGCGCGCCGCCGAGCGTCCCGGCGCGTGCCTGGTGGTGACCGACGTGGACTGGGCGGCCTTCGCGCCCGGGTTCACGGCGCTGCGGCCGAGCCGGCTGTTCGACGAGATCCCGGAAGCCCGGCGCGCTGCCGCCGCGGAACCCGAGAGCTCACCGGCGGACTTCACGGCCCGGCTCGCGGCCTTGCCGGAAGGCGACCGGGCCAACGCCGTGCTCGAGCTCGTGCGGGGGCAAGCCGCGGCGGTGCTCGGCCACGAGGGCGCGAGCGCGATCGAACCGGGGAAGGCGTTCTCGGACCTCGGCTTCGACTCGCTCACCGCGGTCGAGCTGCGCAACGTGCTCGGCGCGATCACCGGCCTCGCGCTGCCGGCGACCGTCGTGTTCGACCACGCGAACCCCGCGGCGCTGGCGCAGCGGCTGCGCAGCGAGCTGTTCGCCGGCGGCGAGGCCGAGGTCGTGCCGGTGCTGGCCGAGCTGGACCGGCTGGAGAGCGCCGTGGCCGCGCTGCCGGTCGAGCAGCTCGCGGGCACCCGCCTCGCGGCGCGCCTGCAGGCCCTCGTGAAACAGCTCGGCGACGCCCAGCACGGCGAGCGCGGCAACGAAGTCGCGGAGCAGCTGCAGACGGCGACCTCGGACGAGGTCTTCGACTTCATCGACAAGGAGCTCGGCCTCGGCTGAGGCCGGTCCGAAGCGCCACCCAGCCAGCGAGACGACGAACCGGAGAGACCAGGATGGCGGACCAGGACAAGCTCCTCGACTACCTCAAGCGGGTGACGGCCGACCTCCACCAGACCAGGCAGCGGCTCAGCGAAGCCGAGGCCGGCCTGCCGGAGCCGATCGCCATCGTCGGGATGAGCTGCCGCTTCCCGCACGGCGCCGACACCCCGGAACGGCTGTGGGACCTGCTGTCCGGCGGCGTCGACGTGATGTCGGAGTTCCCCGCCGACCGCGGCTGGGACCTCGACTCGCTCTACGACCCCGATCCGGACGAGCCGGGGACGAGCTACGTCGCCGAAGGCGGCTTCCTCGACGCGGCCGGCGAGTTCGACCCGGCGTTCTTCGGCATCTCGCCGCGCGAGGCGCTGGCGATGGACCCGCAGCAGCGGCTGCTGCTGGAGACGTCGTGGGAAGCGATCGAACGCGGCGGCCTCGATCCCGCCTCCCTGCGCGGCGGCCAGGTCGGGGTCTTCGCCGGGACCAACGGCCAGGACTACGGCGGGCTCGCGGCGCTGGCGCCCGGCACCGAGGCCTACCTCGGCACCGGGAGCTCGGCCAGCGTGCTGTCCGGGCGCATCGCGTACGCGCTCGGGCTCGAAGGCCCCACGCTGACCGTCGACACGGCGTGCTCGTCGTCGCTGGTCTCGGTGCACCTCGCGGCCCAGGCCCTCCGGGCCGGCGAGTGCCGGCTCGCGCTGGCCGGCGGCGTGACGGTGATGGCGACGCCGGGCGCGTTCGTCGCGTTCAGCCGTCAGCGCGGGCTCGCCGCCGACGGCCGCTGCAAGGCGTTCTCCGACCGGGCCGACGGCGTCGGCTGGAGCGAGGGCGCCGGGATGCTGCTGCTCGAACGGCTCTCCGACGCCCGGCGCAACGGCCACCCCGTGCTCGCGGTCGTGCGCGGTTCGGCGATCAACTCCGACGGTGCCTCGAACGGGCTCACCGCCCCGAACGGCCCGTCGCAGCAACGGGTCATCCGGCAGGCGCTCGCTGACGCGGGGCTTTCCCCGTCCGATGTGGACGCCGTCGAGGCGCACGGGACGGGCACCTCGCTCGGCGACCCGATCGAGGCGCAGGCGCTGCTCGCCACCTACGGGAAGGACCGCGACCGGCCGCTGTGGCTCGGCTCGGTCAAGTCGAACCTCGGCCACACGCAGGCGGCCGCGGGCGTCGCGGGCGTGCTGAAGGTCGTGCTGGCGCTCCAGCACGGCGAACTGCCCAAGACGCTGCACGTCGACCGGCCGTCGAGCCGGGTCGACTGGACGGCGGGCGACGTGCGCCTGCTGACCGAGCCGCAGCCGTGGACCGGTGACACGCGCCGGGCCGGGGTCTCGGCGTTCGGGGTCAGCGGCACGAACGCGCACCTGATCATCGAAGAGGCACCCCGGACCGACGAGACCACACCGGAGCCGGCGGAGGTGCACGCGCCGACGCCGTGGCCGCTGTCGGGCCGCACCGAAGCGGCGCTGCGGGCCCAGGCCCGGCGGCTGCGCGAGCTGCTCCGGTCGGCCCCGGAGCCGGCGCCCGTCGACGTCGCCTACTCGCTGGCTACCTCCCGCTCCGCGTTCGAGCATCGTGCCGTCCTGCTCGCCGACGACCGCGAAACCGCGCTGCGCGGCCTCGACGCGCTCGCCGCGGGCGAGCGGGCGCCCGGCGTGCTCACCGGGGTGGCCGCCGAAGGGCGCACGGCGTTCCTGTTCTCCGGGCAAGGTGCCCAGCGAACGGGGATGGCCGCCGGTCTCGCCGCGGCGTTCCCCGCGTTCGCCGAGGAACTCGACCGGGTGTGCGCCGAACTCGACCGCCACCTCGACCGGCCGCTGCGCGAGCTGCTGGACGCCGAGGCCGACGTGCTGGACCGGACCGAGTACACCCAGCCCGCGCTGTTCGCCGTCGAGGTCGCGCTGTACCGGTTCCTCGGGCGCTGGGGGCTGGCCCCCGATCTGGTCGCGGGCCACTCGATCGGCGAGCTCGCCGCCGCGCACGTCGCCGGGGTCCTCTCGCTCGAAGACGCCGCCGTGCTCGTCGCCGCGCGCGGCCGGCTCATGCAGCGGCTGCCCGCCGGGGGCGCGATGGTGGCCGTCGCGGCCACCGAGGCGGAGGTGGTGCCGCTGCTCACCGCCGGTGTCGAGCTCGCGGCGATCAACGGGCCGGCTTCGGTCGTGCTGTCCGGTGACGAGCCGGCGGTGCTCGACGTCGTTGCCCAGTTCGAGCGGCAGGGCCGCAAGACCCGGCGGCTGCGGGTCAGCCACGCGTTCCACTCGCCGCGGATGGACCCGATGCTCGCCGAGTACGCCGCTGTCGCGGACGGACTGTCCTATCGGGACCCGTCGATCACGGTCGTCTCGACGGTGACGGGCGAAGCGGCGAAACCGGGCGAGCTGAGCACCGCCGAATACTGGGTCCGGCAGGTGCGCCGCGAGGTGCGCTTCCACGACGCCGTCCGGTCGCTGCGCGAACTGGGCGCCACCCGGTTCGCCGAGCTCGGTCCGGACGCCGTGCTCACGCCGATGGTCGAGGAGAGCCTGGCCGGGGACTCCGGCGAAGGCGTGGTGGTCCCGGTCCTGCGCCGCGACCGTGACGAGGCCGAGGCGCTGACCACCGCGGTGGGCGTCCTGCATACCGCCGGTGTCTCGCCGGACTGGGCCGCGGTCTTCGCCGGGCGGGGCGCGCGCCGGGCCGACCTGCCCACCTACCCGTTCCAGCGCAGCCGCTACTGGCCGGACGTCGTGTTGCCCGGCGGGAGTGACGGGATGCGCTACGCCGGGCTGAGCGGCGCGTCCCATCCGCTGCTCGGCGCGGTGGTCGGGCTCGCGGGGGCCGGTGGTGCGGTGTTCACCGGCCGGCTGTCGACGCGCACCCAGCCCTGGCTGGCCGACCACGTCGTCGCCGGAACGATCCTGGTGCCCGGCACGGCGTTCCTCGAACTGGCGGTGCGGGCGGGCGACGAGTTCGGCTGCGCCTGCGTGGAAGAGCTCACCCTCGCCGTGCCGCTGGCGCTGCCCGAACGCGGCGGTGTCCGGCTGCAGGTCGTCGTCGGCGACGCCGACGACTCGGGCGCGCGGGCGATCAGCGTCCATTCCCAGCGCGAGGACGAGGGCGCTGAAGCACCGTGGACCCTGCACGCGACCGGCGTGCTCGGCACCGGTGCGCCGGCCGAGAGCGAGCAGGACACCGCGTGGCCGCCGGACGGCGCGAGCGCGGTGGACCTGACCGATGCGTACGGCAAGCTGGCCGCCGCGGGACTGGCTTACGGCCCGGTGTTCCAGGGACTGACCGCCGTGTGGCGGCGCGGCGACGAGCTCTTCGCCGAAGTCGCCCTGCCCGAGGACGCGGCCGGGGAGGCCGCCCGCTTCGGGCTGCACCCGGCGTTGCTCGACGCCGGTCTCCACGCCCTCGGCGCCGGCTCCGGCGCGGCGCTGCCGGGAGCGGCGTCCGGGACCACCGTGCTGCCGTTCTCCTGGACCGGGGTCGTGCTGCACGCGACCGGCGCGGCCTCCTTGCGCGTCCGGCTGAGTCCTGCCGCCACCGAGGACGCGGTCGTGCTGCACGTGACGGACCCGGCGGGCGCGCCCGTGCTGACCGTGGAGTCGCTGACGTTGCGCGCGGCGCCCGCGGACCCGGAGACGGCCGGCACGACCGAGTCGCTGTTCGAGCTCGCCTGGCCGGAGGTGCCGGCCGGGGCGAAGACCGGCTGGACCGAACTGGCCGGGTCCGAGCTGGCCGAGCTGGCCGCGCGGATCGACGACGGTGCCACCGTGCCCGAGCACGTGCTGGTGTCCCCGGTGGCCGAGGGCGGACTGCCGGAGCGGGCGCACGCGCTGGCCGGGCAGGCGCTCGGTCTCGTCCAGGCGTGGCTCGCCGACGCGCGGTTCGCCGCGTCCCGGCTCGTCTTCCGCACCCGGGGAGCCGTCGCGGCCGGCGCCGGCTCCGACGTCACCGATCCCGCCGCCGCGACGGTCTGGGGACTGGTGCGCTCGGCGCAGGCGGAGAACCCCGGCCGGTTCGTGCTCCTCGACACCGACGGCAGCGAGGACTCCGGCGATGCCGTGCTGGCGGCCGCGCTCGGCTCCGGCGAGCCCCAGCTGGCCGTGCGCTCCGGCGTGCTGCGCGCGCCGCGGTTCGCCCGTGCCGCACCGGCCCCGGACTCCACTGTGGACTGGGGTGACGGGACCGTGCTCCTCACCGGGGGAACCGGCGCGCTCGGCGGGATCTTCGCCCGGCACCTCGTGACGGCGCACGGCGTCCGCCGGCTCCTGCTGGCGGCCCGGCGCGGCATGGCCGCCGAGGGGGCGGCCGAGCTCGTCGCCGAGCTCACCGGCCTCGGCTGCCACGCCGAGGTCGTCGCCTGTGACGTAGCCGATCCGGACGCGCTGGCCGAGCTGCTGGCCGGCCTGCCCGCGTCCGCCCCGCTCAGCTCCGTCGTGCACCTGGCCGGGGTGCTCGACGACGGCATCATCGCCTCGCTGACCCCGGACCGGCTCGGCACCGTGCTGCGCCCGAAGGTCGACGCCGCGTGGCGGCTGCACGAGCTGACCCGCGAGGCGGACCTGCGCCAGTTCGTGGTGTTCTCCTCGATCTCCGGCGTCGTCGGCGCCGCCGGCCAGGGCAACTACGCCGCCGCGAACGCGTTCCTCGACGCGCTGATGGCGCAGCGCGCGGCCATGGGCCTGCCCGGCCGGTCGCTCGCGTGGGGACTGTGGGACGAGGCCGGCGCGATGACCGGCGGGCTCGACGACGCGGACCGGTCGCGGATCGCCCGCGGCGGGGTGCTGCCGCTGTCCGCCGAGGAGGGCCGCGCGCTGTTCGACACGGCCCTCTCGACGCCGGGTGCGCTGCACGTGCCGATGCGGCTCGATCTGCCCGCGCTGCGCGGGATCGGCGAAGCGCTCGCGCCGATCTGGCGGACGTTGGTGCCCGCCGTCCGCCGCCGCAGCGCCGGCGCCGCGGCACCGCGCGGATCCGCCACCGCGCTCGGTGAACGCCTCGCCGAGCTGGCCCCGGACAAGCGGCAGGACGCGGTCGTCGAGCTGGTCCGCGCGCAGGCCGCCGCCGTGCTCGGGCACCCGGACGGCACCGGGGTCGACCCCGGCCGCGCGTTCCGCGAGCTCGGCTTCGACTCGTTGACGGCGCTCGAACTCCGCAACGGGCTCGCCGCGGCGACCGGGCTGCGCCTGCCCGCCACCCTGATCTTCGACTACCCGAACTCGGCCGTGCTCGCCGAGCACCTGCTCGAACGCGTCTTCGGGCCGGGAGAGGCCCGGGCGCGGACGCGGACGGTCCGGCGGTCCGGCGACGAGTCGATCGCGATCATCGGGATGAGCTGCCGCTATCCCGGCGGCGTGCGCAACCCCGATGACCTGTGGTCGCTCGTCGAGGCCGGCGGCGACGGGATCTCGCCGATGCCGCTGGACCGGGGCTGGAACCTGGAGGCGCTGTTCGCCGGCGACCCGGACCAGGCCGGCTCCAGCTACGTGCGGGAGGGCGGGTTCCTCCACGACGCCGCGGAGTTCGACGCCGCGTTCTTCGGCATCAGCCCGCGCGAGGCCCTCGCCATGGACCCGCAGCAGCGGCTGCTGCTGGAGGGCTGCTGGGAGGCGGTCGAGTCGGCGGGGATCGACCCGACGTCGTTGAAGGGCAGCGAAACGGGCGTCTACACCGGCGTGATGTACCACGACTACGGCGCCCAGCTGTTCATGCTCCCCGACGGCGCCGAGGGCTACGTCGGAACCGGCACCTCGGGCAGCGTCGCCTCCGGCCGGGTGTCCTACGTGCTCGGCCTGGAAGGCCCCGCCGTCACCATCGACACGGCGTGCTCGTCGTCGCTGGTCACCCTGCACCTCGCCGCGCAGGCGCTGCGCCGCGGCGAATGTTCGCTCGCGCTCGCCGGGGGCGTGACGGTCATGTCGACGCCCAGCACCTTCATCGACTACAGCCGGCAGCGCGCGCTCTCGGCCAGCGGCCGGTCGAAGTCGTTCGCGGCCTCGGCCGACGGCACCGGCTGGGGCGAGGGGCTCGGCATGCTGCTCGTCGCGCGGCTCTCGGACGCGATCGAGGCGGGCTACCCCGTCCTGGCGATCGTGCGCGGCACGGCGGTCAACCAGGACGGCGCGTCGAACGGGCTGACCGCCCCGAACGGCCCGTCCCAACAGCGGGTCATCCGGCGGGCGCTCGCCGACGCCGACCTCGACGGCGCCGAGGTCGACGTCGTGGAGGCCCACGGGACCGGCACGCGGCTCGGCGACCCGATCGAGGCGCAGGCGCTGCTGGCCACCTACGGGCAGGACCACCCCGACGACCGGCCGCTCTGGCTCGGCTCGGTCAAGTCCAACCTCGGCCACACCCAGGCCGCGGCCGGCGCGGCGGGCGTCATCAAGATGATCCTCGCCATGCGGCACGGGCTGCTGCCGAAGACCATGCACGTCGACGCCCCGACGCCGCAGGTCGACTGGTCCGCGGGCAACGTCCGCCTGCTGACCGAACCCGTGCCCTGGGAACGTCGCGACCGGCCTCGCCGCGCGGCGGTGTCGTCCTTCGGCATCAGCGGCACCAACGCGCACGTGATCCTCGAAGAGCCCGAACCGGGCGAGCCCGCGGTCCGCGAACCGCGTACCGGCCCGGCGCTGCCGTGGGTGCTTTCGGCCAGGACCGCGGATTCCCTGCGCGGGCAGGCCGCCCGGCTGTTGTCCTATGTGGACGAACACGGTCAGGTCGACCTCGCCGACGTCGGCTTCACCCTGGCGACGCGGCGCGCGGCGTTCCAGCACCGCGCCGCGGTGACGGCCGGCGATGTCGCCGGGTTCCGGGCCGGGCTGGCCGCCCTCGCCGACGGGACGGTGGCGAGCAACCTCGTGCGCGCGGAGGCCGTGCCGGCCGGCAAGACCGCGTTCGTGTTCCCCGGCCAGGGCGCGCAGTGGGCCGGGATGGGCGCCGAGCTGCTCGACGCCTCGCCCGTCTTCGCCGAGCGGATCTCGGAGTGCGCGCTCGCCTTCGAAGGACTCGTCGACTGGTCGCTCGTCGACGTCCTGCGCGGCGAGCCGGGCGCGCCCTCGCTCGAGCGGGTCGACGTCGTCCAGCCGGTCTCGTTCGCCGTCATGGTCTCGCTCGCCGCCCTGTGGCGCGCGGCCGGCGTCGAGCCGGACGCCGTCGCCGGGCACTCGCAGGGCGAGATCGCCGCCGCCTGCGTCGCCGGTGCGCTGTCCCTCGAGGACGCCGCGACGATCGTCGTGCGCCGCAGCCAGGCCATCGAAGCCGGCCTGTCCGGGCACGGCGGCATGGCGTCGGTCGGTCTTCCCGAGGAGGAGGCGCGGCGCCGCATCGGCCCGTGGGAACCGCGGGTGTCCGTCGCGGTGGTCAACGGCCCTTCGGCGGTCGTGGTGGCGGGGGAGCGGGACGCGATCGACGAGCTGGTCGCGACGTTGGACGCCGACGGGGTGCGCGCCAAGCGGATCGCCGTCGACTACGCCTCGCATTCGGCGCACGTGGAACGGATCGAGTCCGTGCTCGCCGAGGTGCTGGCCGGGGTGCGGCCGCGCGAGAGTGCGATCCCGATGCTGTCCAGCGTCACCGGAGACTGGATCGGCGGCGCGGAGCTCGACGCCGCGTACTGGTACACGAACCTGCGGGAGCCGGTGCGGTTCGCGACGTCCGTGCGCGGGCTCGCGGAGGCGGGCTACACGGCGTTCGTCGAGGTCAGCCCGCACCCGGTGCTGTCGACGGCGATCCAGGAGACGCTGGCCGGCGCGGGCCGCGGTGGCGCGGTGACGGGCACGCTGCGCCGCGACGACGGCGGCCTCGGCCGGTTCCACGCTTCGCTGGCCGAGTGGCACACCCACGGCGGAGCCGTGCAGTGGCAGCGTTTCTTCGCCCCGTACGACGCGCGGCCGGTGGAGCTGCCGACCTACGCCTTCCGGTCCGAGCGGTTCTGGCCGAAGGCCCCCGACTTCGGCGGCGACCCCGTCTCGCTCGGGTTGGCGGCCGCGAAGCACCCGCTGCTCGGCGCCGGGGTGTCGCTGGCCGGCTCCGAGGCGCACCTGTTCACCGGCCGGCTCTCGGCGAACACCCAGTCCTGGCTCGCCGATCACGTCGTCGCCGGCACGAACCTGGTGCCGGCCACGGTGTTCGTGGAACTGGCGATCCGGGCGGGCGACGAGGCCGGCTGCAACACCGTGGACGAGCTCGTGCTCGAAGCGCCGCTCGTGCTGCCCGCGCGCGGCGGGGTGGCGCTGCAGGTGCGCGTCGAACCGGCCGACGGGTCCGGCCGCCGGCCGGTGACCGTCCATTCGCGACCGGACGGGGCTCCGGACGAGCAACCCTGGACGAGGCACGTGAGCGGCCTGCTGGCGGCCGGAGCCACCGCCGCCCCGGCGGAGCCGTTCGGAGGCGAGTGGCCGCCGGCCGGCGCCGAACCGATTCCGCTCGAGGGCTTCTACGGCGACGACGGCTTCTACGACTACGGGCCCGCGTTCCACGGCCTGCGCGCCGCGTGGCGGCACGGCGACGAGGTTTTCGCCGAGGTCAGGCTGCCCGAGGGCGGCGAGGCCGACCGGTACGGCCTGCACCCCGCGCTGCTCGACGCCGCGTTGCACACGCTCGGCCTCGGTGTCGTCCGGATCGGCGAGGGCGGCGCGGCCATGTTCCCGTTCTCGTGGTCGGGCGTGACCCTGCACGCCGCCGGCGCCTCGGTGCTGCGCGTGCGGGTGGCGTCCGCCGGTGCCGGCAGCGTCGCGATCGACGCGGCCGACGAGGCGGGCGCGGCGGTGCTGACCGTCGGCTCGCTCGCGTTCCGGCCGATGCCGGCCGACGCGATCGCGGCGGCGAGCGCGGTCCACCACGAATCGCTGTTCCGGCTGGAGTGGGCGCCGGCCGCCGTCGCCGACGCGGCCGGCGACGGGATCTGGGTGGTGCTCGGCGACGACGAGCCGGCCCTGCGCGACCGCCTCGACGAGGCCGGGCGGGGACAGCGGACGATCGAGTCCTATCCGGACGTCCAGGCGCTCGGCGAGGTCGTCGAGTCCGGTGTCGCGGGCGTGCGGACCGTGGTGCTGCCGGTCGTGACCGGTTCGACGGCCGAGGCGGTCCGGGCGGCGGCGAACCGGGCGCTGGCGGTGCTCCAGGACTGGCTCGCCGACGATCGGCTGGCCTCGACCCGGCTCGTCGTCGTCACGTCGGGCGCGGTCACCACCGCGGGCGAAGCCGTCACGAACCTCGCGGGCGCGGCCGTCTGGGGGCTCGCCCGGACGGCGCAGTGGGAGAACCCCGGCCGCATCGTCCTGATCGACCACGACGACGACCCCGCTTCGCTCGCCGCGCTGCCCGCGGCCGCGTCGGCGGGCGAACCCCAGCTGGCGGTGCGCGCGGGTGTCCCGAGCGTGGCGCGGCTCGCCAGGGTGGTCGCCGCCGGGACCGAGCCCGCGAAGTGGGATCCCGAGGGCACGGTGCTGATCGTGGGCGGCACGGGCACGCTCGGCCGGAGCGTCGCCCGGCACCTCGTCACCGAGCGCGGCGCGCGCCGGCTGCTGCTGACCAGCCGGCGCGGAGCCGAGGCCGACGGCGTCGCCGAAACGGTCGGGGAACTCACCGAGCTCGGCGCCGAGGTCACCGTCGCCGCGTGCGACGCGACCGATCGGGACTCGCTCCGCGCGGTCCTCAGCGGCATCCCCGAGGCGCACCCGCTGACCGCGGTCCTGCACGTGGCCGTCGTGATGGACGACGCCACGATCGGTTCGCTGACCCCCGAGCGGATGGACACGGTGCTGCGCTCGAAGGTCGACGTGGCGCTCAACCTGCACGAGCTGACCGGCGACCGGGAGCTCGCGGCGTTCGTGCTCTTCTCCTCAGTCGCGGGCGTGCTCGGCTTGCCCGGGCAGGGCAACTACGCCGCCGCGAACGCGTTCCTCGACGCGCTCGCGCACCACCGCCACTCGCTGGGGCTGCCCGCCCTCGCGCTCGACTGGGGCCTGTGGGCGCGGTCGGTCGAGGCGGGCCGCACTCCCGAGCAGGTGGGACAGGCCCGGGTCGGCGGCGGCGCGGTCGCCCCGCTGCCCACCGAGAAGGGGCTGCGGCTGCTCGACGTCGCGCTCGCCTCGGGAGAACCCGTGCTCGCCCCCGTGGCGCTTGATCTGGCCGCGCTGCGCACCCAGGGCGAGCTGCTGCCGAAGGTGTTCCGGTCGCTCGCGCCGGTCACCCGTCGGGTGGCCGGCGCGGCCGCCGAGACCGACAGCCGGGAACTGGTCGCGCGGCTGGCCGCGCTGCCGCCCGCCGACCGCGTCGACGAGGCGGTCCGGCTCGTGCGCTCCTACGCGGCCGCCGTGCTGGGTTTCCCCGGGCCCGACGCGATCGAACCGGACCGCGGGCTCGCCGAGCTCGGCTTCGACTCGCTCACCTCCGTCGAGCTGCGCAACGGATTGGCCGCCGCGACCGGGCTCCGGCTGCCCCCGTCGCTCGTCTTCGACCACCCGGTGCCGACCGACCTGGCGGAGTTCCTGCTCGAGCAGCTCGCGGACGCGCTCGGCACCGTCGCACCGTCGGGTGCGGGCGGGAACCCGCCGGGCGCGGCCGCCGCGCCGGCCGACGACGGCGAGACGCTCAGCGACCTGTTCCGGCTCGGCATCGAGCAGGGCAAGGAGCGGGAGACGTGGGAGATCCTGCGGGCCGTCTCGAAGCTGCGGTCCACGTTCTCCGCCGTCGCGGAGGCGACGAGGATCCCCAAGGCGGTGACGCTCTCGCGCGGGCCGTCGCCGGCGAAGCTGATCGCGTTTTCGTCCTACGCGGGACTCGGCGGCGTGCACCAGTACGCGCGGATGGCGGCCGCCTTCCGCGGCACGCACGAGCTGCACGCCTTCCCGAACCCCGGCTTCGCGAAGGGGGAGAGCCTGCCGGTCTCGATCGAAGCGGCGGCCGCCGTGCTCGGCGAGGCGACGCTGCCGCACGTCGAAGACGGCAGCTTCGTCCTCTTCGGACACTCGGCGGGCGGCCTCATGGCCCACGCGACGGCGTGCTACCTCGAACGGCTCGGGGTGCGGCCGGCGGCGATCGTGATGATGGACAGCTTCCGGCCGGACGACAGCGCCGCGCTCGGCGTCTCGGGGCCGGAGATGATGGCCGGTCTCCTGTCGCGGGAGGACATCGCGGGCCGGATGGACAGCACCCGGCTCACCTCGATGGACTGGTACTTCCGGATCAGCGGGGAGTGGACGCCGGGGGAGCCCGCCGCGCCGATCCTGTTCCTGCGCGCGGCGGACCCGATGGGCGAGACGGAACCCGATCCGGACGGCGGCAAGCCGTGGCAGCCCACCTGGAAGGAAGCGCACACGGTGCTCGAAGTGCCCGGCGACCACTTCACCATGGTCGAGTCGCTGGCCGCCGGCACCGCCGAAGTGATGCGGACCTGGCTCGCCGAACTGACAGTTACCGGAATCTCCCCAGCGGAAAGGACCACAGCGCGATGACGGTCACCACGGCGAAGGACAACGAGAGCAGCACGGCGCCGGACCGGGCGAGCACGGGCAAGCACCTGCTGGTGTGGCCGTTTCCCGGCTACGGGCACGTGAACCCGGTGCTGCCGGTGGTGCGCGAGCTGGTCCGGCGCGGGCATCGGGTGACGATGCCGACGACCCCGCGCTTCGCCGCCGAGGCCGAGGCGGCGGGCGCCGAGGTGCTGCCGTACGTCTCGGCGCTGGCGGGGCGTCCGCTGCCGGAGGTGTTCGACGCCGACTACCTGGCCAGGGAACCGCTGCGCGCGATGCTGGAGGCGATGGCGACCATCCCGCCGGTCGAGTCGTACTTCACCGGCCGGGAGGTGCCCGACCTGCTGCTCTACGACTCGAGCACCTACGCCGCCGGCCGGGTGCTCGCCGCGAAGTGGCAGCGCCGGGCGATCCAGCTGTACCCGACGTTCGCGGCCAACGAGAAGTTCCAGCTCGGTCCGCTGGTCGGGGCCGAGTTCGCCCCGGAGCTGGACGCCACGCACCCCGCGTTCTCGGAGTTCTTCGCGTGGATGGGCGAGCTGCTGGCCAGCCACGGCCTGGCCGAGCTGCCGATGGAGGAGTTCCACGCCCCGTGCGAAAGCAGCAACATCGTGTTCCTCCCGGAGGTGTTCCAGCTCGAGTCCGCAAGCTTCGACGACCGGCACGCGTTCGTCGGCCCCTGCGTGGAGGACCCGCCCGCCGGCGAACGGTCGTGGCAGCCGCCGGCCGGCGACGACCCGCTCGTGGTCGTGTCGCTCGGTTCGGAAAAGAACCGGGACGCGGGCTTCTTCACCCGCTGCGCCGCCGCGTTCGACGGGCTCCCGTGGCGGGTGGTGCTCACCCTCGGCGGCGGCCTCGACCCGGCCGACCTCGGCCCGCTGCCGGCGAACGCCACGGCGTACCGCTGGCTGCCGCACACCGAGGTGCTGCCGCACGCCACGGTGCTGATCTCGCACGCCGGGATGAGCAGCGTCATGCGCGCCATGCACGCCGGCGTGCGCCAGGTACTGGTCCCGGGCACCCCGGAGGAGCACTTCGTCGCCCGGCGCGCCGTCGAACTCGGCGCCGGCCGCCTGCTCGACCCGGCCGCGGCGGACGCCGAGTCCCTGCGCGACGCCGTACTGGCGGTGGCAAGCGACGAGTCGGTGGGAGAGAGCGTCGAGCGCCTGCGCGAGGCGACGAGGAACGCGGGGGGTGCTGTGCGCGCCGCGGACGTCGTCGAAGCACGTCTCGGCGCGCCGGCCCGGTGAGCTGCCCGGCGGTCAGCTAGCGCGGGTCACGAAGTTGGTGCCGCTGACGGGGCTTGAGACGCGGGGACGGGTCTTTCGGCGGCGGGACGAGAAGTGCGACCCACTCGTCCCGCCGGAGAAAGACCCGTCCTCGTCCGGCTAGTGTCGCGCGTCCGAAGTTCAGTGACAGCGGCCCGGTCCCCGAGCGCCCCAATGTGGCCTTGGTTGCGTTGAACGCACCCAAGGCGGCC
>NZ_JBFAZA010000025.1:0-4764 GCF_040681595.1 Amycolatopsis sp. NPDC051716
GTCAGGGAAACGCCCGGTCCCATTCCGAACCCGGAAGCTAAGCCTGACAGCGCCGATGGTACTGCAACCGAAGGGTTGTGGGAGAGTAGGACACCGCCGAACTTAATTTGCGAAAGGCCCCGGTCGAGAACCCGAAAGGTTCTCCCGGGGCCTTTCCGCATGCCCAAAACCCGACCCGACCCTCCAGACACGCAAGCCGACCCCCTGGGCACGCGAGCCGACCCTCCAGACACGCGAGTCGACTCCCCAATCACGCAAGCCGACTCCCCAATCACGCGAGCCGACCTTCCAGGCACGCCGGCCGACCGCCGGGGCACGCGAACCGACCCTCCGGACACGCCGGCCGACGTGATCAGCCGCGCGACTCGTGTGGCTGGAAGGGCATCTCGCGTGACTGGAGGGTCATCTCGCGTGATTGCGGGGTCATCACTCGTGATTGAAGGGTCATCACGGGTTGGGGGCCGGGCGGCGGAGGAGGTACGTGTCCATGATCCAGCCGTGGCGTTCGCGGGCTTCGGCGCGGGTCGAGCGGATCCGGTCCGCGAGGGCGGGGGTGAGCGGGCCCGAGATCAGGATCTCGTCGGGCGTGCCCACGTACGCGCCCCAGAAGATCTCGAGCCCCATGGCAGTGAAGCGGTCGAACGTCGTGTGGGCGTCGAGGAGGACGAAGACGTCTTCGACCCCCTCCGGCCAGCCCGTCGCGAGACGGCGGCCCGTGGTCAGCTGGACCGCGCGGCCGATCTGGTTCATCGTCGTCCGGTGGCGGGCGACCAGCGCCGAGATGCTGCTGATTCCCGGCACCACCTCGTACTCGAACTCGACGTTCCCCCGCGCCAGCACCGCCTCGATCAACGCGATCGTGCTGTCGTACAGCGACGGGTCGCCCCACACCAGGAACGCGCCCACCTCGTCCGGGGCCAGCGACGACAGGATCATCGACTCGTACACCGCCGCCCGGGCCGCGTGCCAGTCGGCCACCGCTGCCCGGTAGTCGGCCGGGGTGCGGTCGCGGGGCGGGTCCTCCGCCAGGACCACCCGGTACTCCCGGGTGACGAACCGGTCGAGGATCTCCTGCCGCAGCCGCACCAGGTCGGCCTTGTCCGAACCCTTGTCGAGGACGAAGAAGACGTCGACGCGGTTGAGGCGGTCGATCGCCTGCACCGTGAGGTGCTCCGGGTCGCCGGCGCCGATCCCGATCGCGTAGAGCTTCCGCATGCCGCGAGTCTGACGGCCCCGATGGAGAACCCCTACCCCCGATGGGTATAAAGGATGGGGAACGGAAGGAGCGGGAGATGGCCGAAACGAGCTACACCGTCGAGGGCATGACCTGCGGGCACTGCGCCACCTCGGTCCGCGAGGAGGTCTCCGAGCTCGAGGGCGTCCGCCAGGTGGACGTCGACGTCGAGAGCGGGCGCGTGACCGTGACCAGCGACACCCCGCTGACCACCGATGCGGTCGCCGCCGCCGTCACCGAGGCCGGCTACCGCGTGATCCCGTGAACCCGGCCGAGGTGACCACTGCGGCCCGTGTCGAGCTCGCCATCGGCGGGATGACGTGCGCGTCCTGCGCCGCCCGCGTCGAGCGCAAGCTCAACAAGGTCGACGGTGTCACCGCGACGGTCAACTATGCCACTGAAAAAGCGCAGGTCAGCTACCCGGCCCGGCTGTCGGTCGACGACCTCACGGCCGTCGTCGAGGCCGCCGGTTACTCCGCGCGCGTCCCCGAGCCGGAGCTGCCGGAGACATCGGAGGAGACGCCGCGCACGCGGTTGCTCGTCTCCGCGGGCCTCACCGTCCCGCTGATCGCGCTCGCGATGGTCCCGGCCTGGCAGTTCGCGGCTTGGCCCTGGGTCTCACTGGCCCTCGCCGCCCCGGTCGTGACCTGGGGCGCGTGGCCGTTCCACCGCGCCGCCGCGGTCAACCTGCGCCACGCCACCGCCACCATGGACACGCTGATCTCGCTCGGCGTCGTCGCGTCCGTGGCCTGGTCGCTGTACGCGCTCGTCTTCGGCGCCGGCCACCACCACCTGTACTTCGAGGTGGCCGCCGCGATCACCACGTTCATCCTGGCCGGCCGCTACTTCGAGACGCGGTCGAAGCGCCGCGCCGGCGCCGCCCTCCGCGCGCTGATGGACCTCGGCGCGAAGGACGTCACGGTCCTGCGCGACGGCCAAGAGCACCTCGTCCCGATCAAGGATCTTCAGGCCGGCGCCGTCTTCGTGGCCCGGCCCGGCGAGAAGATTGCCACCGACGGCGTCATCGCCGAAGGCGGCTCCGCCGTCGACACCAGCATGCTCACCGGGGAGGCCGTGCCGGTCGAGGTCGGGCCGGGCGACGCGGTCACCGGCGCGACCGTCAACGTCGGCGGGCGGCTGCTCGTGCGGGCCACCCGCGTCGGCGCGGACACCCGGCTGGCGCAGATGGCGCGGCTCGTCGAGGCCGCGCAGAACGGCAAAGCCGACGTCCAGCGCCTGGCCGACCGGGTCTCCGCCGTCTTCGTCCCGGCGGTCGTCTTCGCCGCGCTGGCCACGCTCGTCGGCTGGCTGGTGACGGGCGGGACGCCGGATGCCGCGTTCACCGCGGCCGTCGCCGTGCTGATCATCGCCTGCCCGTGCGCGCTCGGCCTCGCGACGCCGACGGCGTTGCTGGTCGGCACCGGCCGCGGCGCGCAGCTGGGCATCCTCATCAAGGGGCCTGAGGTGCTCGAGTCCACCCGGCGCGTCGACACCGTGGTGCTCGACAAGACCGGCACGGTCACCACCGGGCGGATGGCGCTCGTCGAGGGCGACGGCGAGGTGCTCCGGCTCGCGGGCGCCGTGGAGGCCGCTTCCGAGCACCCGATCGCCCGCGCGATCGCGGACGCGGCCCGGGAGCGGTTCGGCGCGCTGCCCGCCGTCACGGAGTTCCGCAGCACCGCGGGCCTCGGGGTGACCGGCGTGGTGGAGGGGCACGAGGTCGCCGTCGGACGCGCGGGGTTCGTCGGCGGCGAACCCGCCGAAACCGACGGCGCGACCACGGTCCACGTGACCTGGGACGGCGAAGCCCGCGGGCGGCTCGTGGTCGCCGACACGATCAAGCCGACGTCCGCCCAGGCGGTCGCCGAGCTGCGGGAACTCGGCCTGACGCCGGTCCTGCTGACCGGGGACAACGCCGGCGCGGCGCGGGCGGTCGCGGCTCAGGCGGGGATCGGCGAGGTCGTCGCCGAAGTGCTGCCCGAGGAGAAGGTCGCCGTAGTCAAGCGGCTGCAGGCCCAGGGGCGCGTGGTGGCCATGGTCGGCGACGGCGTCAACGACGCGGCCGCGCTCGCCCAGGCCGACCTCGGCTTGGCGATGGGCACCGGGACCGACGCGGCGATCGAGGCGAGCGACCTGACGCTGGTGCGGGGCGACCTGCGCGTGGCGGCCGACGCGATCCGGCTGGCCCGGCGCACGTTGGCGACGATCAAGGGGAACCTGTTCTGGGCGTTCGCCTACAACGTGGCGGCGGTGCCGCTCGCGGCGCTCGGCCTGCTCGACCCGATGATCGCGGGCGCGGCGATGGCGTGCTCGTCGGCGTTCGTGGTGAGCAACAGCCTGCGGCTGCGCCGCTTCCGCTGACACCCCGGGAGGGTATAGTCGGGGGAAAGGGTGCGGACAACGGGGACAGGTGGCGATGACGGGTTACGGCGGCGAGCGGGAAGCCTATCTGAAGCGCCTGCGCCGGATCGAGGGACAGATCCGCGGGTTGCAGCGCATGGTCGAGCAGGACAAGTACTGCATCGACATCCTGACCCAGGTCTCGGCGGCGACGAAGGCCCTGCAGTCGTTCTCGCTCGAACTGCTGGACGAGCACCTCGCGACGTGCGTCGTCCAGGCCGCGGCCGCGGGCGGCGAGGAAGCCGACCTGAAGGTGCGGGAAGCGTCGGACGCGATCGCGCGGCTGGTGCGCTCGTAACTTCCGGGGACCGCGAACGGGTCAGCGGACCAGCACGGCCAGGGTGAGGCCGCCGGCGTTCGTCGTGAAGTGGACGATCACCGACGCGAGCACGCCCCGGCCGAGGTGGCGCCACCAGTGCAGGAAGATCCCGGCGACGCCCGCCGCGGCCATCGCCAGTACCTCCAGCACCACCACCGGCGTCGAGCCGAACACGGCGTGCACGGCGGCGTTGCGGCCGATGGCCAGCGCCGGCAGCGCGTGCCACAACCCGAAGAGCGCGGCGGAGCACAGGATCGGCGGCCAGCGCCACCGCTCGTCCGTCGCGCCGAACAGGCCGGGTAGCACGCCGCGGAAGGCGACCTCCTCGATGAGGACCGTCCCGAACAGGATCCGGCCGCAGGTCAGCCACAGCAGTTGCCCGAAGTCGGGGTCGCCGACGCGGCCGTCGTGGTAGACCGTGCGCAGCGACGGCACGGCCAGCGCGATTCCGAACACGACCGCCACCGAGGCCGCTCCGGCCAGCCCGACCAGTGCGGGACGCCGGAAGTTGGCCAGCCCGAGGTCGGTCCACGAGCACCCGGCGGCCCGGCCCAGCGCGACCAGCACGAACGCGGCCACCAGCCCGCACACGGGGTACGCCCAGCCGGGCAGCACGCGGTTGGCCAGGGTGGTCGACGCGGCGAGGAGCACGACCGCGGCGACCAGCGCGAACACCCGCCGAGGAGGGAAGGGCACGGCTTCGCTCAAGGGCCGGCTCCGGTGCGGTCGGCCCGGCCACCGCGGGCCACGACCGGCACCTCGCGCGGGGACCTGGATCCGTCGTTCATTTCGCTCCAGGGCCGGCTTCAGT
>NZ_JBFAZA010000025.1:4859-25072 GCF_040681595.1 Amycolatopsis sp. NPDC051716
TCAGTGGGCGCGGCCCGGCCACCGCGGGTCACGACCGGCACCTCGGCCGGTGACTTGGATCCGTCGTTCATTTCGCTCAAGGAGCGGGCTCCGGTGGGCGCGGCCCGGCCACCGCGGGTCACGACCGGCACCTCGGCCGGTGACTTGGATCCGTCGTTCATTTCGCTCAAGGAGCGGGCTCCGGTGGGCCCGGCCCGGCCACCGCGCGTCACGACCGGCACCTCGGCTGGGGACCGGAATCCGTCGTTCATTTCGCTCAAGGAGCCGGCTTCAGTGGGCGCGGCCCGGCCACCGCGGGTCACGACCGGCACCTCGGCCGGTGACTTGGATCCGTCGTTCATGAGGCCGTGACCTGCTGCGATGCCGTGGCGCGGGCCGACGTCAACCGACCGCGTCGGTCAGGTCTTCTGCGGGTGACCGCCGCTGGATCGGCACTCTTTTCGACATCGGCAGGGTGGCTTCGGGGTCGAACGCGGCCGGCCGGTCGTCGAGGGCGATCGCCGCGTCCGTCAGGAGGCTGCGGCAGCCGGTCAGGCTCGCCTTCAGCTTGTCGCGGACCTCGGCCAGCGCCGTCACCTCGCCCTGCGCCGCCGCGACCAGCGTTTCTCCCTGCCGGGTGGCGTCGGTGACCAGCTGCCCGGCCTTCTCCCGCGCCGAGGCCAGCTCGCTTTCGGCCGTCGTGACCAGGGCTTCGCCGCGCTGCTTCGCTTCGGTGACCAGCTGGTCGGCCTTCGCCCGGGCGGCCGCTTCCTGCTCGGCCAGCTCGCGCATCGCGCCGGCGCGGCGGACCGTCATGGCGCGGGTGTGGTCCTCTTCCAGCTGGGCCCGGCGGTGCGCCGCCGCCTCGTCGAGCTCACGGCGGCGCTGCTCGGCCGCCCGCATGAATTCCTCGTGCTCGGCGCGCTGCCGCTCGCGCTCGGCTTCCGCCTCGGCGACGAGCAGGCGTTCCTTCTCGGTGAGCCGGACGGCCTCCGCCTCGGCTTCGCGCCGGATCCGCTCCGCCGTTTCCCTTGCGTGCGCGGTGATTTCCGCCGCTTCCTCGCGGGTCAGCTCGATCATCCGGCGCGAGCGCTCCTGCAGGGCGTCCGCGGGGATCGGGGTCATGCTGATCCGGTCGATCTTCACGTTCAGCTCACGGTTCTCCTCGGCGAGGACCGCCCCGCGCCGCCGCGCGGCGTCGCGTTCGTCGGTGAGTCTGCGGATCTCGGCCTCGGCCCAAGCGACGTATTCCGCGACCTGCGCGCGATGAAAACCGCGCCACGCCAGGTCGAATTCAGGCAACGCGAGCGCCACGTCCTCGCCACCGCCGGGGGCCATGCCTCACCTCCGAATTGGATGGTTTCTCCTCGGTCGCGCGTTTTCCTTGCGACACCGGGGCTTTCCGTGTGCTCCCCAGTGTGCCGCAAACCCGCCTCCGCGCGCTGCCCGGGCGGGCGATCATTCGTCGAGCGGTTCCCCGAGGCCGGTGGACGTACTCCGGACGCCGGGCAGCTCGGCCAGTTCGGCGGCGAGATCGTAGAGGTCACCGCGGCCGTCCAGGCGCAGCGTCACGACCGCGATCCGTTGCCCTTCCTCGGAAAGGGACTCGTGGTCGACCTCGACGTGGTGCACCGCCCACCTGCGCCCGGTGCACACGGCCAGCGCCGCGCGCAGCACGCCGTGGCCGTCGAGGTAGCTCAGCCGGACCACCGGTGGTTCCCGGCGGTGCCGCGCGACGAACCGCTGCAACGGCGGGAAGCCGCGCGTCACGACGAAGTGCCCGATCGTCGCGCCGGCGGCGAGCACCGGCAGCCCGGCACCGCACGCGGTGCCGACCGCGGCGGTCACCCAGATCGTCGCCGCCGTGGTCAGCCCGCGCACCGCGTCGCGGCGGACGAAGATGAGGCCGCCGCCGATGAAGCCGATGCCGGAGACGATCTGCGCGGCGATCCGCGACGGGTCGAGCGAGACGTGGTCGAAGCCGAGCAGGTCGGCGAACCCGTACTTCGAGACCAGCATGAACACGGCCGAGCCGACGCCGACCAGGCTGTGCGTCCGCAGGCCGGCGGCCTTCATGCCGGCCTCGCGTTCGAGTCCGATGGCGACGCTCAGCACGAGCGCGAGCAGGACCGGCGGCAGCAGGCTCCACTGCGCCGGCGTGGACCACAGGGTGGGCAAGACCACGACCTCCCGGGATCTTCCGGTGGCGGCAGGCGGGGAGAACCGCCGGGGCCGCCACCTGGGCATACTGGGGTGGACGCACCGATCGTGCCAGGTGAGGGGGACCCGTGACAGTTCCGGACTTCGTGGGCTACCGGGCCGTGCGGCGGGGCGTCCGCGCCCTGCTCGCGCCACGGCCTGAGGAGCACCTCGCCCCGGTCCCGGCGTGTCCGGAGTGGACGGTCACCGACCTGCTCGGCCACCTCGTCGCCATCGCCGGGCGGGTGCTGGAGCGCCACGGCGGCAGCCCGGCGGAGCTGCCCGGCACCGCGGGGGTGCCGGAGCTGCTCGACCACTGGGACGCCCTCGGCGAGCAGCTCGACCCGCGGCTCGAAGAGGCGGGCGGCCGCGAGGGCGACGTCATGGTGATGGACGCCTACACCCACGAGCTGGACTTGTGCGCGGCGCTCGGCGTCGCCCCGCCGGAGGAGCACGCGGCCTGGGCGCGGAGCATCGAGGTGCTGGTCAGCGGGCTGTCGGGCTCGATCGAGAAACGCGGGTTGCCGCCATTGCACCTGCGCACGACGGACGGCGCGGAGTGGACGGCGGGCCCGGGCCGGCCGTCGGCGTCGGTGACGGCGCCGCGGCACGAGCTGTACCGCGCTCTCGCCGGCCGCCGATCGCCGGCCCAGCTCACGACGCTGGAGTGGAGTGGCGAGCCGGAGCGCTGGCTGCCCGCGTTCACGTGGGGACCGTTCAGCCCGCCGGAGCTCCCTGGCGTGTGAGCTGGCCGGTGAAGGGGACGGGTTCGGTGGGGCGGCCCGGCCGCGCTCGCTTGGCGTGAAGCTGGGTCCTGGGTGGGTTGCGCCGGCCGCCGGTGGGGCCGCTTGGCGTGGGGTCGGATTGCCGATCGGCTTGCTCAGCCCTTCTCGCTGGCCAGCGAGAAGGGCTGAGCAAGGTCTCACCCAGGACCCAGCGCTGGGACCCCTCAGCCGCCGGGCGGGGTCACCGTGAGGAACGCCGCCAGGGCCAAGACCACCGCACCGAGCACGACCTCCGCCGCCACCGTCTGGCGTAGGCGGCGCAACTGCGTCGTCGCCGTCTTCGTGGCCCCCTCGTCCCGCTTCGTCAATCCCTCGCGCACCGCGCGGCGGGAGCGGCTCGCCACCGCCAGCAGCACCGCGAGACCGGCGATCTTCAGCAGCACCAGCAGGCCGAAGGTGGTCGTCCAGAGCGTCGACAGCGACGGCATGATGCGCAGCGCCAGCACGGCTCCGCTGAGGGCGATCGCCGTCACCGCTCCGGCCGCCAGACGGGAAAAGCGGGCCGCCGACGGGGCCGGGTCCTCTTCCGGGGACGGGCGGTGCAGGCACAGGGCCAGCTGAACCAGGCCGCCCACCCAGATGGCGACCGCGCCGAAGTGCACCAGGTCCGCCGATACCGACACGAACATGATCGGGTCGGCGACCGGGTGACCGGTGGCCGAGAACGTCAGGAGCACGAGGAAGCCGGTCACCATGGCCAGGTTTTCGTAGCGGGCGCGCAGCCGTTCCGGCAGCTCCGGCCGCAGCAGCCTCGGCAACAGCAGCGCCAGCACCGCCACCGCTGCCAGCCGGAGCAGCAGCAGCTTCCCGTACGCGACACGCAGCGTGTCCGCCAGCAGTCCCGTGTCGAACACCGCTTCGAGGTTCCGCCCCGTCGCGTACGGCCCTTGCAGCACGAACGCCGCCACGGCGGTCGCCGCGACCAGGCCGGCGCCCCAGTTCAGCAGGCGGCGGGCGCGGGGGTCGGTGCGGGCGGCCGGGCGGCACAGCACCACGAACGCCAGCCCGCCCAGCAGCACGACGCCGAGGTAGGCCAGCCAGCGCGCCGCCGTCGAGACCACGTCGACCGCCGTGTCGGTGCCCGTCGACGCCGATACCGCACCGGCCGAAGTCACCAGCGGCCCGGTGCCCACCACGAACGCGAAAGTGCCGCGCACCGGATGCGAGTCGGCCGAGACGAACGCGTATTCGACCAGGTAGCTGCCGTCCGGCACGCCCGGCTTGAGCCGCACCGCGAGCTGCTCGGCGACGTCGCCGGGCTGGAACACCGGCCCGGCGTCGACCTGCTTGCCGGCGAGGTCGACGACCTTGATCGACCCCGGCTGGATCCCGACGTTCTCCGACAGGGTGACCGACACCAGGGGCGGCGCCGCGCTCAGGCGGGCGCCGTCCCCCGGGGCCGACGAGACGATCTCGACGTGGGCCGAAGCCGGCACGGCGCCGAGCACCAGCCAGCCCAGGAGGAAGGCCAGCAGGGCCAGCGCGCGCTTCACGACGTGGCGAGGGCGGCCTTCGGCAGCCCGCAGACGCAGCCGGTCAGCTCGTGTTCGGCGGCCGAGGCCCGCCGGTGCAGGATCACCGCGACGATCATCGGGATGGTGACGATCGTGTTGTAGAACAGGTGCAGCTCCACCCGGGGCACGAGCAGCTGGATGATGCTGGTGGGCACCTTCTGCCCGGCCAGCCGCCAGCCGGACTGCGCCTGGATGAACAGCAGCAGGTGCTCGATGTGGTGCCAGAACTGGATGGCCAGCGCCAGGTTCCACCACTGCCGCGACCGGCCGGCGAACCCGTGCCGCAGGACCCACAGGAACACCAGCATCACCAGCGCGTAGCCGTAGTGCAGCCATTCCTGCGAGATGAGCCACGGGAACGGCATCCCGAGCACCCCGCGCGCCCGGGCCACCGGCCAGCCGAGCGCGTAGATCTGCACGGCCTGCACGATGTGCTCCGCCCAGTGGGCGATCACCACCGCCATGAACACCGCGAGTGCTTGGTGGTGATGGCGGCTGTTGAGCCCGGCCAGGAATCCGCCGGGCCGGGTGTTTTCGAAAGTCGTCATGCCGAACCCCAGGGTTGTCGTGATCAGCGTGGCGCCTCGACGATAACTGCGTCGCGCACCGCGGCATTACTCCGAATTGCCCCTTCCGGCGATCAGAAGAAGGAAATCCCCTCCGCCGGCTCCGGCTTCGGCGGGATCCGGAACATCTTGGTGAACAGCTCCAGGTGCTCGAACTCGCCTTCGATCCGCAGCCGCCCGGACGCCATCGCCTCGGCCGCCGTCAGCTTGCCGTTGATCAGGTCGATCAGTTCCGGCCCCTGCGGCTGGATCACCAGGTCGGCGGCCGGGTGGTCGCCGGCGCCGACCTTCAGCGCGCCGTCGTCGACCATCGCGTGGATGACCAGCGAGTCGCTGTGGCGCAGCACGTACGTCAAGCTGACGCCCTGCGCGGCTTCCTCCTGGAACGTCGTGTACATCGCGAGGATCGCGGCGTCGGTGGTGAAGACCGCGCCCTCGGCCGGGTACCCGAGCGAGCGCGCGCCCCACAGCGCGAGGTCCAGCAGGATGTGGTCGAGCTCGCTGCCGTACTCGGTCAGCTCGTAGACCAGGCCCGCGTCGAGCTGCGGCAGCACCCGGCGGCGGACCACGCCCGCCTGCTCGAGCTCGTTGAGGCGGGAAGACAGGATGCTGGCCGGGATGCGGGGCAGCCCCCGCAGCAGGTCCCGGTACCCTTTCGGGCCGAGGACCAGGTCCCGGATGACGAGCAGCGACCATCGTTCCCCGACGATCTCGAGGGCGCGCGCGAGGCCGCAGAACTGTCCGTAGGTGCGAGTGGTCGTCATACCCGATCCTCACTTGATTCGGTCGATCGTGCCGCCGGGCACTTTGCCCTCGCGAACCAGAGTGACGAACCACCGGTGACGCCGACCAGTGTGCTAAACCCCGTTCGAGCGTGTTTTTTCCACGAATGCGCGTGAATTTCGCATGTCCGGATCGGTGTGCGGAGCACTGGCCGCAGGTCGGCGCCACGGAGAAGAATCCGGGTTCTCCGATCGCGCGCACCGAACGAGGAGTGCAGATGAGCGGATCAGCCGTGCAGCCCGCCCGCAACCGGGCTCGTTCCGGGGAACCGCCGCCGGCGGAGACCCGCGTGCTCGCCTTCAAACGGCACCTGCGCGCCGAGGTGTCCGCCGGCCACGGCGCCTACCTGTTCTCCGAACGGGGTGTCATTTCCATGCGGGGGGCGCGGATCGAATCGCTCGCCCCGCTGCTGGACGGCACCCGCGAGCTCGGCGAGGTGCTCCGCGCCCGGCCGGCCGGGATGACACCCGAGGAAGTGGCGGCGATCGTCGCCCAGCTGGTGGACGAAGGCCTGGTCTCCGTCCGCCCGGTGCCCGGGCCGGGCGTCGACGAGCGGGAGCTCGCCTACTGGGACGCGTGCGGCATCGACGCCGCCGGGATCACCTCGGCCGCCGCCCGGCCCGGCGTCCGGCTGGTCGCGGTCGGCGAAGACACCGACGCGGGGCCGGTCGAGCGGGCACTGGCCGTCCCCGGCCGTGGCGGCCGCGCCCGCCACGGCCGGGGACGCGGACCTGGGCATCGTGCTGTGCACCGACTACCTCGACCCACGGCTGGCGGAGGTCGACGCCGACTACCGCCGGACCGGGCGGCCGTGGCTGCTGGCCCGGCCGTTCGGCGCGCAGGTGTGGATCGGGCCGGTGCTGCGCCCCGGCGACTCGGGGTGCTGGCACTGCCTGACCAACCGGCTGTGGGGCCACCGCCACGCCGAGGCGTGCGCGCAGCAGGTGCTCGGCCACGAAGGTCCCGCGCGCCGCCCGACGGCCGCGCTGCCGTCCCTGTCGGCCGCGGCCGCGCACCTGATCGTGCTCGAGGCCAGCAAGTGGCTGGCGGGCTACCGCTATCACGGCCAGCAGTGCGTGTGGGTGCTCGACACCCTGGACATGCAGGGCACGCTGCACGAGCTGCGCCGCCGGCCGCAGTGCCCCGCCTGCGGGGATCCCACGCTGGTCGCGGCGCGCGCGGCCCGGCCGATCCGGCTGGAACCGGCGCGCAAGACGACGGCGACCGGCGGCGGTCACCGCACCTCGACACCGGGGCAGATCCTCGAGCGGTACGGGCACCTGATCAGCCCGATCACCGGCGTCGTCAAGGAGATCCGGCGCGATCCGGCGGCCCCGCCGTACGTCAACGCCTACCGCTCCGGCCAGAGCGTCGCCCGCGGCATCACCGGGGTGGCCGGGATGCGGGCCGGGCTGCACGGGGAGAACGGGGGCAAGGGGACCACCCCGCTCGAGGCCGAGGTCAGCGCCCTGTGCGAGGCGGTGGAGCGCTTTTCCGGCAACTACCAGAGTGACGAGCTGCGGATCCGGGCCCCGTTCGCGGACCTCGAGGAGGCGATGCACCCCAACGACTGCATGCTGTTCGCCGACCGCCAGTACCGCGAGCGCACCGCCTGGAACGCCGGGCACGGCTCGTTCCAGCACGTCCCCCACCGGTTCGACCCGGACGCGGCGATCGACTGGACCCCCGTCTGGTCGCTCTCCGGGCGCCGCCGGCTCCTGCCCACGGCGTACCTGTACTACGGGGTGCCCGCCGAATCCGGTGGCCGCGGCCTGGCCACGGACTCCAACGGGGCCGCGGCGGGCAGCAGCCTCGAAGACGCCGTCCTGCAGGGCACGCTCGAGCTCGTCGAGCGGGACGCCGTCGCGCTGTGGTGGTACAACCGCACGCCGGTGCACGGCGTCGACCTCGATTCGTTCGAGGACGGCTGGCTGGCCGAGATGGTCGGTCACTACGCCGGCCTCGGCCGCGAGATGTGGGTCCTGGACGTGACGTCGGACCTCGGCGTGCCGGTGTTCGCCGCGGTCTCGCGCGGCACCGGACGGCCGCACGAGCACATCATGTTCGGGTTCGGCGCCCACCTCGACCCGCGGATCGCCGTGCGGCGCGCGGTGGCGGAGCTGAACCAGATGCTGCCGGACCTGCTGCGGCAGGGACACGGCATCGGTGACCCGGACGCGGCGCGGTGGCTGGAGTACGCGACCGTCGCCAACCAGCCGTACCTGATGCCGGTCGCGGGCGAGCGGACGCGGACCCCGGCCGACTTCCCCTACGTCCACCGGCCGGACGTGCGCGACGACGTCTTCGCGCTGGCCGGGGCGCTGAGCGAGGCGGGCAGCGAACTGCTCGTCCTCGACCAGACGCGTCCCGACGTCGGCCTGCCGGTGGTCAAGGTGCTGGCCCCCGGCCTCCGGCCGTTCTGGGCCCGGTACGCGCCCGGCAGGCTGTTCGACGTCCCGGTGCGGCTCGGCCGGGTGGCGGAGCCAGTGCCCTACGAGCGGCTCAACCCGTTCCCGATGTTCCTCTGACAGCTGCCGGGTCGGGGCGGGCAGTTCCGTCGTTTCACCTAGGAGTGCGCCTTGGTTGCCGAGAACCCGCCCAAACAGGCCGAAACGGTGTGGCTGTGGTCGTTCACGGAGGACACGCTCCTCGAAACGGACGACGAGGGCACGCTCGTCGCCATCACGTGGTGGGGCGAGTACGAGTTCCGCGGCACGGCCACCGGCGTGCAGGAGTCCCTCGCGCGCCTGGCGCTCGGGCCGGTGTCCATGGCGAACCTGGTGGCCGCGGACGGGGCGGGTGCGGACGCCTGGCGGCTGTCGCTGCGGCGGGTGCTGACCCGGCTGTCCGGTTCGGTCGTGCACTCCCTCGCGCTCAACGACGGCCGCGGGCCGGTGCTGTCGGCGATCCCGGTCGCCCAGTCCCCGGCCTTCCGCGCCGGGCCGCTGCCCGCCGGGCGCCGGGTGCGGCTGTCCCGGTTCGCCGCCCTGCGGGCCGACGGTGGCGTCCTGCTGGCCGAATCACCCGTGGCGCCGTACAAGGTCGCCCTGCTCCGGCCGCCCGCGGTCCTGCTCGCCTCGTCACTCGCCGCGCCGACGACCGTCGACGGGCTGGCGTCCGTCACCGGCGTGGCCGCGGCGGTGGTCGCCGACGTGGTGGAGTTCCTGGTCGCCGCCGGGCTCGTGCTCCTCGCCGACGCTCAGGGCCACTTCACCGAGTACGGCGGTCCCGGCACGGCGGCCTGGTCGCACGACGACCTGATGTTCCACGCCCGCAGCCGGACCTGGCAGATGCCGTCGTCGCCCGAGGACGGCGACCATCCGCCCGGCGCGGAGCCCCCGATGCTCAAACCGGCCGCCGGCGGCCCCTCCTTCCCGCTCGACCGGCCCGAGCCGGCCGCACTGGCCGCCGGGGACTCGACGCTGACCGCCCTGCTGGAGACCGATTACGTCTGTCCCACCGTCAGCGACCGGGACCTGTCCGCCCGGCAGCTCGGCGAGTTCCTGTTCCGCACCGCACGGGTGCGCTCGATCGGCCCGACCGGCCTCCCCGGCGGCCGCTCGCACCAAGCGACGCAGCGGCCGTACTTCAGCGTGGCCTGCCTGTACGAGCTCGAAATCTACGTCGGCGTAAACCGCTGCGCCGGCCTCGCCCGCGGCATCTACCACTACAACCCGCTGTGGCACACCCTCACGCTGATCAACGACGACCCCGCCGTCCTGGACGGCCTCCTGGACATGGCGATGGTCGCCGCGGGCAGCCACCGCCGCCCGGCGGCGCTGCTGACCATGACCGCGCGGATGTCCCGGATCGCCTGGGCGCTCGGTGGTGCGGCCTACGCGACGACGCTGCTGCACCTCGGCGCGTTGCAGCAGGTGTTCTCCTTGGTCGCCAGGGCCATGGGCCTGTCGGCGCACGCCGTGCCCGCGGACTCGGGTGACCGCGTCGACCGGGCGCTCAAGCTGGCGTGGCCGGCGGAGGTCAGCGTCGGTGAATGCGTCCTCGACTTCCCATCCGGCGGACGCGTGAACTCGGCCTGACAGCCGCGGTCCGGCTGTTACCCTGCACTTCAGGGCACGGCACTTTTCTGGGGAGGCGGTGCGTGATCGCTGACGCGGTGGTGCAGGAAGCAAGACTGCGGTCGTTGTATCCGAAGCCGTCGAGGAAGGCGGCGCGGTCCCTGCCGGGCACCACCGCGGAAGGATTGCCGGAAGGCGGCTTCCCGGCCCGCCTGGTCCACATCGTGCACAGCGCCCTCTGCCTCGGGATCGGTGTGCTCGGGCTGCTCGGGCCGCTGCGAGAGGCCCGATCGTGGCTGCCGGCCTTCGCGGCGTGCGGCTACGCCGTGGTGCTGGTCGTGGTGCACGTGGCCGGCTTCTGCTACGGCAGTGCCCGGTTCCGCGGACCCGCCCTGGCGGCGCAGGCCCTGCTCGGCCTGCTGCCGGTGCTGCAGCTGGGCGCCGCTTGGAGCCCGCTCGCCTGCTTCTTCGCGGGCAGCGTGCTGCTCGTGGCGAGGCCGGCGGTGTCCGTGCCGGTGCTCGTGCTGGTCACGGCCGGGGCCGCGCTCCTGACCGCGGGAGCGTGGACACCGGTGGTGTCGGTCGCCGACGGCGTCCACGGCGGGGTGCTCACCGCGGTGGCGGCCGGAGTCGTGTTCGGCCTCGCGTGGTTCAGCCGGCTGGCCGCCCGGTACGAGGTCGGCGGGCGCGAGCTGACCTCGCGGGCGATCGCCGAGGAGCGCCTGCGGTTCTCCCAGGACACCCACGACCTGCTGGGGCTGAGCCTGTCCGCGATCACCCTGAAGATCGAGCTGGCCCGCCGGCTCGTCGACACCGAGCCGGACCGGGCCAAGACCGAGCTCGCCGAGCTCGTGACGATCTCGCGCAAAGCTCTCGCCGACGTGCGCTCGGTCGCGGCCGGGAGCCGGCAGTTTTCGTTGACGGAGGAACGGCAGGCCGCGGCGGCGGTGCTGGAGACCGCCGGCGTGAGCGTGCGCTTCGGCCACAAGCTGCCGCACCTGCCCGAGCCGGTGGCCACGACGTTCGCGTCCATGCTGCGGGAAAGCGCCACCAACGTCGTGCGGCACAGCCAGGCGACGTGGTGCGAGCTCGCCGTCGGCGTGACCAAGGGCGAGGCCTGGCTGCGCGTCACCAACGACGGTGTCGTGCGGGACGCGGAGCAGAACGACGACGGTGAGGAGCACGGCGCCGGCTTGCTGAACCTGCAGGACCGGGTCGGTGCCCTCGGCGGCACCCTCACCGCCGGGGCCGGGGCCGACGGGACGCACGTGCTGAGCGCGGCCGTGCCGCTTCAGCCGTTCCTGCCGCCCCGGCGCGGCGCGCGGCTGGTCCCGGAGCGGCTCAGAGCCATTCGGCTTCCGTGGCGATCCGGATCGCGTGCACGCGGTTCCGGGCGTTGAGCTTCGTGACCGACGCCGCCAGGTAGTTGCGCACCGTGCCCGGGGACAGGAACAGGTCCGCGGCGATGTCGGCGACGTTGCGCCCGCGCGCGGCGAGCGCGAGGATCTCCAGCTCACGCGGTGTGAGCGGGCAGTCGTCGGCCTCCCAGGCCGACAGCGCCAGCTCGCTGTCGATGACCCGCCTGCCGGCCGCGACCGAACGCACCGCGTTGGCGAGCTTGTCCGACGGCGCGTCCTTGAGCAAGAACCCGTTGACCTTGGCGTCGAGCGCGCGGCGGACCGTACCCGGCCGGCCGAGGCTGGTCAGGATCAGGGTGTGGCACTCGGGAACGTGCTCGTGCAGCTCGGCCGCCGCGGTCAGCCCGTCCTTGCCCGGCAGGTCGATGTCGATGACGGCGACGTCGGGCTGGGTGGACTGGGCGGCGGGCAGGATTTCGTCACCGGAATCGACTTCCGCCACCACCTCGATGTCGGACTCCAGGCTCAGGAGGGCAACGAGCGCGCCGCGGACCATGTCCATGTCTTCGGCCAGCAAAACCTTTATCACACTGTGTTCCTCGCATCCCCCAGCCGAGCCAATTCCCCGCAGGAATTGTACGCCACCTTCCGGCCCCGCCGGAGAAATCACCCGATGGCGACGGCTTCGCCCCCGGGACGGTATTTCTGCCGTCCCGGGGGCGAAGCCACTCGGTAATCCTTTTCGCCGCGGACCCGGCCCGCGGCCGCCCCGCCGGCGGCCCGCTCAGACCGCGATCGCCCGGTGCGCCGGGGCCGGCGCCAGTTCGGGCAGGGCCAGCAGGACCGGCGGGTCGAAGCGGTGGCGCGGCCGCAGCCCCACGTCGGCCAGGTGCGCGGTCACTTCGGGCCGGACCCTGACCGGTCCGGACAACCCGGTCAGCGCGCGGGAACCGTGCTCGTCGAACACGCCGTGGGCGCAGGCGATGACGTACCAGGAGCCCTCCGGCACGTCGGTCAGCGCGTAGTGGCCGACGCCGCCCGGGAGGACCGTGTACCGGGCCGGCGCGCCTTCGGCGATCCGGGCCGGGAACAGCCCGACGAACACCGGGCCGCGCTGCCGGACGGGCGGGAAGGACACCCGTCCGCGCACCGTGCCCGTGCACTCCGGCGTGTCGCCGCGCTCGGGGAGCCGGTCGGGCCGCCCGCGGCGCCGCCGGAACCCCGTCGGGGAAAGGCCGACGCTGCCGCTGAAGCGGGCGCTGAACGTGCCCACGCTGTTGTAGCCGACCTGGTAGCTGATGTCGGCGACGGAGGCCGCTGTCGTGGCGAGCAGCCGCTTCGCCTCGGCCAGCCGCAGTGCCGAAAGGAAGCGGGCCGGGGACAACCCGGTCGCTCGCAGGAAGATCCTCGTGAAGTGGAACTTGCTGAACAGCGCGGCGCGCGCGAGATCGTCGACGGTGAGGTGTTCGCCCAGGTTGCCCTGCATAGTCTCGATGGCGCGTGCCACGGCCTGCCGCACGATGTGGTCCATGGTGGCCGCCCTCCGCTGGCCGGGTGCCTGCCGGGCGGGTTCCCTGCGAACGCGACCGACGGTGGCAGATTCGGTATGCCAGAACTGTAGGCGCGGAGCCGTCTACTTCTTAAGTGCTCATCGACACCCGTTGGGAATGGCTTTCGCAAGTGCCGGGTATGCGTTTCGCATATGTCCGCGGTGGGAGTGTTGAACCCCCCATGAGCGGGTATTCGCGCGGTGGGAGCGGTCCGGGTGGTGTGGGGGTTGCTCACGGATCGGTGACAAACGGCTACCGGCCGATGCGCACCGTCAGTGATCAGCCGCTCGTATTGGTCCGTTCGGGGGTAGGCAAGACGCTGTTCGGCTTAGCGGGAAGGCGCGAGGGTCCGGTGATGCGGGCACTGGCTGCCAGGCCCCCGATGAGCGGAATAATTGTTGACATGAAAAGAAGTTCACCAGCGACTGGGGAGTACACCATGAGTTCTCGGATTACCACTGACATCTCGGCCCTTTTCGGCGAGCTGGGTATCGACGTCCGCGATGTCGATGCCGGCCTCGTCATCGAGCGTTTCGAACTGTGGGGTCGTGAGTCCGCGGGGCACGAGGCGCCGATGCGCGGAACCATCTGCCGAATGGACCTCATGGAAGCCGCCTGACAGGCAGCGGGCGATCGGCCGGTCCGGCGAATTCACCACTCTCGGTAACGGCACGATCGCGAGACGGTATTTCGCTCGGCGGCCCGGTATTGCGGTCCGCCGTACGGAATGCTGCAGTGTCCGGAAAAGCTGTGCCCGGAAAAGCTGTGCGTCCCGGAAAGCCGGGTGTCCGGGAAAAGCTGTGCGCCCGGGAAATGCGAGCGCCGGCCTCAGGCCGGGACGACCGCATGCAGGCGGAACCGGCCATCGGGCTCCACGCCGGCCGTCAATTCGCCGCCGAGATCGGCCACCCGGTAGGACAGGTTGCCGATGCCGCTGCCTGGCGGCCGGCCGCACGGTGTGGAACCGTCGTGGACCGCCGGCGTGACTTTGCCGGGGCCGGCCACGCCGTCGTTGACGATCTCCAGGCTGATCCCGCCGGCCACCCGGCGCAGCGCGATGTCGCAGCTTTCGACCTGGCTGTGCCGGAGGACGTTCGTCACCCCTTCGCGCAGCACCACGGCCAGCACGGTGCGCACGGTGGAGGACAGGTCCTCGGAGAGCAGCGTCTCCATGCGGAGCCGGACGTCGGCCGCGGCGAGGACGGACCGCACCGTGCGGGACTCGTTCTCCAGGGACAGTTCGCGGTGGCCGCTGGCGACCGACCGCACGTCCGACAGCGCTTGGCGGGTGAGGCCGAGGATCTCGGTGAGCTCGGTCGCCGCGCGCCCGCGGTCGATCGCGAGCATGCGGGAGGTCAGCTCGCTCTTCAGCGCGATCGCCGAAAGGCTCATCCCGAGCAGGTCGTGCAGGTCGCGCGCGAACCGCAGCCGTTCCTCCGCGAGGGCCGTCTCGGCCAGCCGGCGGCGGGTGTGGTCCAGTTCGGCCACCAGCCGGACCAGCCACAGCAGGCCGAACACGGTCAGCCCGGTCATCACCGTGGCCGCCGTGAAGAACACCAGGGACGCGTCCCCGGTGCCGGCCCGGTACTCGATCCACGCGTACGCAGCCGTGTTCAAGGCGAAGAAGCTCCAGCCGGCCACCGGCGGGAGGACCAGCAGGGCCGTGCCGATCAGCAGGCCGGGGATGCTCACCCAGTCGTTCTTCAGCGGCAGCAGCGGCAGGTAGGTCAGGCAGGCCTGGACCAGCAGCATCCCGTAGGTCTGGGCCGAGCGCAGCGAGGTCGCCGGCCGGTTGAAGTAGGAGAACTGCAGGGTCAGCAGCGCGACGATGGAGCCGATCACCAGGGCGAGCCGCCAAGGTTCCGTGGTCAGCCGGAGGGCGTGCAGGGTCGCGCCGACGCCCATCAGCGACATGGTCGCCGGCAGCAGCCAGCGGAACAGCGTCGACTGTGGCCGGTCGGTTTCGCCGGGGTCGGCCACCGGCCGGTCCGGCCGGCCCGGGACCGGGAGCTCGACGCGCAGCACGAACCGGCCGTCGGGACCGGCCTCGGTGGTCGCCGTGCCCCCGAGCTCGGCCACCTCGCCGGGCAGCTTCGACAGCCGGCTGTCCGGCTCGATCGCCGCCCCGTCGGCCGCGACACCGTCGTTGACGATCTGCAGCGTGACCTTGTCGCCGTGCTGGACGATGTCGATCTCGCAGTGTTCGACGTCGCTGTAGCGGAGGACGTTGGTGACGCCCTCCCGCAGCACCCTGGCCAGCGTGGTCCGCGCCTGGACCGGCAGGTCGCCCCAGTCGAGGCGCACCTGGACGTCGATGTCGGAGGCGGCCAGCAGCGACTCGGCGGTCCGGGACTCCTTCTCCAGCGACAGCTCGCGGTACTCGCGGGAGACCGCCCGGACGTCGGAGAGCGTGCGTTGCGCGGTGGCGGTCATCTCGTCCAGTTCGGTCTTCGCCAGGTTCGGCGACTTCCGCAGCAGGTGGTGCACCAGCTCGCCCTTGAGCGCGATCGCGGACAGGCTGAGCCCGAGCAGGTCGTGCAGGTCGCGGGCGAACACCAGCCGCTGCTCGGCGACCGCCCGCCGGGCGAGCTCGGTGCGGGCCCGGTGCAGCTCGTCGACCATCCGCGCCAGCCGGGCGAGCTGGTAGAAGACCAGGCAGTAGAAGATCGAGGCGAGCGTGCTGTAGAGCGCGCTCAGCGGGTTGTTCTCGTAGATGGAGTAGGTCCAGGCGATGCTGACGCACACCGCGGCGAAGGCCGGCCAGGCGTAGCGGGCCGGCAGGACCAGCAGGACCGCGCCGCCGACGAAGTCCGGCATGTCGGCCCACAGCAGGCCGAAGGTGGGGATCGGCGCGTAGGCCAGCAGCACCATGACGCCGAGGAGGACCCGGCTGGTCGTCGAATCCAGCCGGGCCGACGGGCGGCTGAACCAGAGCAGCTGGATCGCCAGCAGCCCGGCGACACCGGCGATCCCGTAGCCGGCGTGGAGCGGGTCGACGGAAGCCGGCAGCAGATTGGCGAGCCCCACGACGCCGAACCCGGCGACCACCACGACGATGATGCTGGCGGCCAGGAAGGTCGCCGGCCGCCGCCGGTCCGCCTTGGTGGTGCCACGGGGCTCCACCGTGGCGGAGAGCGCCGCCGCGGGGTGGTGTCCGGCTCCCGGTGACATCTGCTCTGCGATCCTCCGGCGGTCGGCGAAGCACGGGTTCGGCCGGCCGGACCGGGTTTCCCGCGCCCGGCCGGTCGGGGGTCATCCCATGGAAACACGCCGGAAGCGCGTTCGCGCGATGGCCGGGCGCCGAGCCGCGCCGGGTGGGCGCAGCGCCGGTTCAGCGGACGCGCGGACCGCCGGCCACGCCCGCGAGGCAGAGAAAATCCAGGTACGGCACGGCGACCGAGCCGAGGTGCTGCACGAAACCCCCGTCCAGCCGGAAGAAACTCACCCCCGGCGCGTCTCCCCGGTCGTCGCCGCCGGTGCCGGCGAGGTGCCGCGTCGCCGGGAAGTCCGAGCCGAACGCCGTGCCCACGGCGGAGTACGCGGCCAGGTCCCAGCCGAAGTGGGCGCCGTACTGCGCGAGCTTCGCGTACGGGGCGTGGGAAACCAGCACCAGCCGCGTGCCGGCGGCGTGCATGGCCTCGGCGAGCTCGCCGGGTGCCACGGTGGCGCCCGGACGGCTGCGGTCGGGTACCGGGTGGTGCACGGCGAGCCGCCGGTACCCGGCGAACAGCCCGGCCAGGTCCACCTCACCCCCGGGGCCGGTGAAGCGGTAGTCCTCCGCCGGCACGACGCGGGGCCGGGCCAGCGGCGGGCGGGTGCGGTCGGGCAGCGCCAGTCCGTTCACGGTCGCCTCCTCGGAAAGCACAAGGGTCTGTCCGGATTATGCGGTCGCGGCCGGAGCGCCGTCACCGTCCGGGACGGTTCTGAGCACTGTGGAAGACGCGGGCGGGGTCACCGGGTGTCGCGGTCGGACCGAGGCCTAGGCTCGCGGTCATGGCCAGGTACTTCGACGTCCACCCGGACAACCCCCAGCGGCGCACCGTCGGCCAGATCGCGGAGCTGGTGCGCCAGGACGGCCTGATCGCCTATCCGACGGACTCCTGCTACGCGCTGGGCTGCCGGCTCGACAACCCGCAGGGGCTCGACCGGATCCGGGCGATCCGCCGGCTCGACCGGCGGCACCACTTCACCCTGGTCTGCGAGAACTTCGCGCAGCTCGGGCAGTTCGTGCACGTCGACAACGCGGTGTTCCGCGCGATCAAGGCCGCCACCCCGGGCAGCTACACGTTCATCCTGCCGGCGACCAAGGAGGTGCCGCGGCGGCTGATGCACGAGAAGAAGAAGACCGTGGGCGTGCGCATCCCGGAGCACGTCGTCGCCCAGGCGCTGCTCGCGGAGCTCGGCGAGCCGCTCGTGTCGAGCACGCTGCTCCTGCCGGACGTGCCCGAGCCGCTCACCCAGGGGTGGGAGATCAAAGAGGAGCTCGACCACGTCCTCGACGCGGTCGTCGACTCCGGCGACTGCGGCGTCGAGCCCACCACGGTGGTGGACTTCTCGTCGGGGGAAGCCGAGATCGTCCGCCGCGGCGCCGGGGACCCCGCCCGCTTCGAGTGACACTCCCCGGGCGGGGACTTCGAGGACGGTGTCCTAATCCGCTTCGGATGTCCAGAATGGATTGTGCCGCGCCCGCGCCAGTTCCGCCCAGCGGGTGGCCTCGCCCGCGGTGGTGACGGCCACCCGGGCGGGCGGGCGGCGGCCGGTGAACAGCAGGCAGAAGTCTTCGGCGGGGCCGGTCACCCGGTCCGCCGCGTCGGCCGGGCCGAACTCCCACCGGGTGCCGGACGGCGCCGTGAGCTCGAAGCGGAACGGTGCCGCCGGCGGCGGGCCGTGCCCGGTGTAGGCGTCGTCGCGGGTGCGCACGCCGTAGTAGGCGACGTGGCCGACGCTGTCGTTGCGGGGCAGGCGGACGCCGAGGACGTCGGCGATGTCCTGACCGCGGGCGAACACCGCGGTGAGCAGGGCGGCCGCGAGCACGGACGGCCGCACCGGGCCGCCCGGCCAGTCGATTTCCCCGTCCGCGGCGGCCAGCAGCTCGGTCGCCTTCCGGTGCTCCGAACGCCAGCCCAGGACGGCGTCCGCGAGTGTCCCCGAGCCGGTGATGGACGGGGCCGAGGCGCTGTCCTCGCCTTCGACGCTCAGCACCACCCGCCTGGCCACGACGGTGAGCTCGGCGAGGTGGCCGGTGATCACCCGGCCGGCGGGCAGCAGCACCTTCTCCTCGTGTTCGCGGACGAGTTCCGCGAGGGTGTCCGCCTCGGTACCGAGGTCGGCGTGCACGTCCTGCATGAGGCCTCCCTCCGGACGATGATCGAATGCCCGGATCTCGATGCTCCCGCCGGGGCGCGCCCGCCGACCACTCACAGGTTGCGGTGCCGGATCGGCTATGTTGCCACCAGGGCCGGCCGAACGCGGGGAGCCGTATTTTGAAGTACCTCTTGGCGATGTACATGAACCCGGAAGTCTGGGAGTCCTTGTCCGAGCAGGACAAGGACGACGTCATGACCGGCCACGGCGAGTTCATCCGCCGCATCCGCGAGTCCGGCGAGATGATCAGCACCCAGGCGCTCGACGCGCCGGCCAAGAGCGCCGTGGTGCGGGTGAAGAACGGGATGCCGGCGATCACCGACGGCCCGTTCGTCGAGTCGAAGGAGTTCCTCGCGGGCTACTACCTCGTCGAGTGCGCCAGCCAGGAGCGGGCGTACGAGGTGGCCGCGATGATCCCGGACGCGAAGATCGACGGGCTCGGCATCGAAGTCCGCCCGGTGGTGTTCTTCGCCGACTCGGAGACCGAATCCGAATTCGCCGGCGGGTGAGCCGGCCGGCGGACGTCGGCGAGCTGCTCCGGCCGCTGGTGCCGCGGGTGCTGGGCGTCCTCGTGCGCCGCTACGGCCAGTTCGACGCGTGCGAGGACGCGGTGCAGGAGGCGCTGCTCGCCGCGTCCGAGCAGTGGCCGAGCGAAGGCGTGCCGGACAACCCGCACGGCTGGCTCGTCGCCGTCGCGGCCCGCCGGCTCACCGACCACTGGCGCAGCGAAAGCGCGCGCCGCCGCCGGGAAGAGTCCGTCGCGGCGCGGGAACCCGCGGACGCCGCCGCGGTCGCCGGCCCCGGGGACCAGCCCGCGCCCGACCGCGACGACACGCTGACGCTGCTGTTCCTGTGCTGCCACCCCGCGGTTTCGCCGCCGTCGCAGGTGGCGCTCACCCTCCGCGCGGTGGGCGGCCTGACGACCGCCCAGGTCGCCAAGGCGTTCCTCGTGCCGGAAGCCACGATGACCCGGCGCATCACGCGCGCCAAGGAAAGCATCGCGGCCGCCGGGTCGACGTTCGGCGAACCGGCACCCGCGGAATACGCCGAGCGGCTGTCGGTCGTGCTCCAGGTGCTCTACCTGATCTTCAACGAGGGGTACACCGCGACGTCCGGGACGGACCTGCGGGTGCCGGCGCTCGCGCGGGAGGCGATCCGGCTGACCCGGGCGGTGCACGCGCTGCGCCCGGACGACGGCGAGGTGGCCGGGCTGCTCGCGCTCATGCTGCTCACCGACGCCCGCCGGGACGCCCGGGACGGGCCGGACGGGACGCTGGTGCCGCTGGCCGGGCAGGACCGCGGCCGCTGGGATCGCGCGATGATCGCCGAAGGCGCCGCGCTCATCGGCCGGGTGCTGGGGCGCGGTCCGGTCGGGGCGTACCAGGTCCAGGCGGCGATCGCGGCGCTGCACGACGCGGCGCCGAGCGCGGAGAGAACCGACTGGGTGCAGATCACGCAGCTCTACGAGGTGCTGCAGGAACTGGCGTCCAGTGCCGTGATCACGTTGAACCAGGCGATCGCGGTGGCCATGGTCGAAGGCCCGGCCCGCGGGCTGGAGCTGCTGGACTCCATCGCCGACGACGGCCGGATGAAGCAGAGCCACCGCTTCGACGCCGTGCGCGCGCACCTGCTGGAGCAGGCCGGCGAGCCCGAAGCCGCCCGCGAGCACTACCGCCGCGCGGCGCGGCGCACGGCGAGCCTGCCCGAGCGGCGGTACCTCGAGGAGCGCGCCGAACACCTCGGCTGAGTCCCGCCCCGGGGTCAGCGCGGGACTCGGCGCGGGATTCAGGGCGGACTCAGCGCAGGGCGATGCCCGCCGTGGGTTCGGGTGCCTTTTTGAGCTGGAAGAGCCGGGTGAACAGCTTGAGGTTGCCGAGGTTGTCCTCGAGCGAATGCTGAGTCCGCGCCCTGGGGTCGGCGCCCCGGGGTCAGCGCGGGACCCAGCGCGGGACCCAGCGCGGGACCCAGCGCGGGACCCAGCGCGGACTCAGCGCAGGGCGATCCCCGCTGCGGGTTCGGGCGCCGTTTTCAGGCGGAACAGCCGGGTGAACAGCTCGAGGTTGCCGAGGTCGCCCTCGATCGAAAGCTGAGTTCGC
>NZ_JBFAZA010000025.1:25166-153228 GCF_040681595.1 Amycolatopsis sp. NPDC051716
GTTCGCGCCCCGGGGTCGGCGCGGGGTTCAGTGCGGGCTGATGCCCGCCGTGTGTTCGGGTGCCGTTTGAGCTGGAGCGGCCGGGTGAACAGCTCGAGGTTGCCGAGGTCGTCCTCGAGCGAATGCTGAGTTCGCGCCCCGGGGTCGGCGCGGGGTTCAGTGCGGGCTGATGCCCGCCGTGTGTTCGGGTGCCGTTTGAGCTGGAGCGGCCGGGTGAACAGCTCGAGGTCGCCGAGGTCGTCCTCGAGCGAATGCTGAGTCCCCGCCCCGGGGTCAGCGCGGGACTCGGCGCGGGACCCGGCGCGGACTCAGCGCAGGGCGATCCCCGCCGCGGGTTCGGGCGCCGTTTTCAGGCGGAACAGCCGGGTGAACAGCTCGAGGTCGCCGAGGTCGCCCTCGATCGAAAGCCGGCCGGAGCGCACCGCTTCCGCCGGGCTCGCCTGGCCGCTGATGACGTCCAGCAGCGCCGGGCCCTGGTCGCACCGGATGACCAGGTCGGCGTCGGCGTGGCGGCCTTCGGACACCTCGAGCGCGCCGTCGTCGACGATGACCCGCAGGACCATCTTGCCGGGGTACTGGATCTCGTAGGCGACCCGGACGCCGGCCGCGGCCTCGCCCCGGAAGGTCGTGTAGAGCGAGAGGATGGCCGCGTCCAGCGTGAAGACGTCGCCGGAGGCGGGCCGGCCGAGCGACCTCGCGCCCCACAGGCCGAGGTCCAGCAGGATGCGGTCGAGCTCGCTCCCGTACTCGGTGAGCTCGTAGACCAGACCGGCGTCGAGGTCGGAGCGGACGCGGCGGCGGACCACCCCGGACGCCTCCAGCTCGTTGAGCCGGGTGGAGAGCATGCTCGGCGGGATCCGGGGCAGGCCCGCCTTCAACTGGGTGTAGCGCTTCGCGCCGAGAACGAGGTCGCGCACGATGAGCAGGGCCCAGCGTTCGCCGACGAGCTCCAGTGCGCGGGCCAGTCCGCAGAACTGGCCGTAAGTCCGGGTGGGTGCGGTCACGAGGCCTCACTTCGGGCAGGTGGTCGGTCCGGGCGGCGAGGCGTCAGCTGTGGTCGCCTTCGGAGATGAGGTCGTGGTGCAGGATCTGCAGATCCGCGCACGGCTCGACGCCGAGCTCCTCGCTCAGCCGCTTCCGCAGCGTGCGGTAGACGAGCATCGCGTCGGACCGGCGGCCGCTGCGGCCCAGTACCCGCATGAGCTGGCCGTGCAGCGCTTCGTCGAGGGGGTTCCCCGCCGTCACCGCGCGCAGTTCCCCGATCAGCTCGCGGTGGTGCCCGCTGGCGATCTCGGCCTCGAAGAGCATGTGCATCGTCGTGCGCCGCTGCTCCAGCAGTTCGACGGTGTACGGGAGGAGCATCGGACCCGAGGGGACGTTGGCCAGCGGCGGCCCGTTCCACACGTCGAGCGCGGAGCGGAACCGCTCCACGGCCGCGGCGTACTGCTCCTCGCGGAGCAGCTCCTGGCCTTCCTGGTGCAGCTGCCCGAACCGGAAGACGTCGACCTGGGCCGGGTCGATCCGGAAGACGTACCCGGGTGCCTTGGTTTCCAGCAACGAGCCGAGGCCGTGCTCGTCGAGGCAGCGGCGCAGGTGGTAGACGTAGGTGTGCATGGTGGTCCGCATGGTGCGCGGCGGCTTGCCGGCCCACAGCTCCTGGGCGATCGCGTCGGCGTGCACCATCTTGCCGGGCCGAAGCACCAGCAAGGCCAGCAGCTGCAGGAGTTTCGGCGTGGTCGGGGCGTAGTCGACGCCGTCGCGGACCAGGGCCAGCGGGCCGAGCACGGTGAACCCGGTGTCGATCCCGGACGCTTGCTCGGGGCGGTCCGGAACCATGACTGTGCCGTCCGCTAGATTTTTCGTTGAGTACATGTCGGGCGCCTCCAGTAAGACCCGTCGCGTTTCCCAAGCTCCCCAGTGAAGCCGTACCGGCCGCGGGTCTTTCTGTTTTCGACAGTGTCAGACGTGGCGGTGCCCAGCCAGTGACCCGTCCACCAGAGTCGAGATGCGTTTCTCCGGGCGGTCCCGTGCGCCCCGCACTTCCTGAGGGGGGCGCCGCGCACGCCCGCCGACCGGGAACGCCGAGGTAAACCGCAGGTCCTGATCTTCCCCATAGCCGTGAGAACGCCGGATGTGGTCGCTATCACGCGCCGCGCGCACAGGTGCGTCGTACCGCGGTATTCGGCGGTCACGCGGCGGGTATGCGTTTCACACATTGCCGTCCGGGACCTCCGCACAGGGGCCCGGAGCGGCCCCGCCGGCCCTCCATCGGAGATCGACCGGACTGCGAGGCACGGCGTCTTACCTGGCTAAGTAGGAAATTGACGTCGTTGCGAATTCGAGGTAGTTCTGATGATCTTGCGATCGGTTGCGTCCATGAGTGCCGAGATCGCGTCGTCGGCAGGTGCGGAGCGAACTGGCCGGGAGGCGGAACCGGCCCGGGGCAAGGCCGTTCCGCCCGCCGTGCTCCGCGCGATCGAACTGATCCTCGAGCGGTACTTCGAGCCCATCACGCTGTCGGCCCTGGCGTCCGAGGTGTACGTGAGCCCGTTCCACTTCTCCCGGATCTTCGCCAAGGCGACGGGGGTGACGCCGGGCCGGTTCCTCACCGCGGTGCGGTTGTTCGAAGCGAAGCGGCTGCTCCTGACGACATCGCTCACGGTGTCGGACATCGTCTGCAGCGTCGGGTACAGCAGCGTGGGCACGTTCACCAGCCGCTTCCTGCGCTCGGTCGGGATGACCCCGACCGCGTACCGGGAGCCGGAAGTCGGCGAGCTGCTGGTGGCGCACTCCGCCCACTTCCAGCGGTTGCCGTCGCTGCGGTCCCTGCGCGAGGCCGGCAGCATGCGGCCGTCCCTGCCGGCCGGCGGCGGGCGGCTCACCGTGCGGCTGCGGATGCCGCCGGAGGCCGCGCGGGCCAACGTGCTCGTCGGTGTCTTCGCCGACGCGGTACCGCAGAGCAGCCCGGTGGCCTTCGGGGGTGTGGCGGACGCGCTGTCCACCGACCTGACCATCGACGGCGTGCCCGAAGGCACCTGGACGGTGAACGCGGTCGCCGACCACGGCGCGGTCCGCGACGCCCACTCCGGCCCGGCCTTCACCATCGCCTCGGCGCCGGTGACCGTGACCGGGTTCGAACCGGCCGAAGTCACGATGCGGCTGCACCCGCCGTCCCTGACCGACCCGCCGGTCGCCGTCACCTTGGCCTCGCACCAGTCGCCGGCGGGAGAGCGGGCCCTGCCGGTCCAGCGGTCGCACCTGCACGCGGTCGCCTGATCGTCCCGACAACCGACAACCAGAAGGATTCCGATGTCGACTTTCCTGGGTGTCCTGCGCAAACGCGTCCTGGCGCCGCCATTGGCCTCCGTCGGTTTCGCCGAACGCGGCTTCCCGGTCACGCACACCGACGCGACGGCCCGGCTGGAGGCGGTTCCGCAAGCGGTGGTGTGCGGGTTCGAATGGGCCGTCGAAGGTGCCCCGCTGTGGGAGATCGAGCGCCGTCTCGCGCTCATCGAGCCTGAGCAGCGCGGGTTCGCTTACGAGGGCGCGACGATGGGCTACACCATCCTCGACGCCATGCCGGGCGGCGGCCGCGACCGCACCCGGGCGCTGTTGGAAGGACCGGGGCGCCCGCACATCTTCCTGACCTACATCGGGATCGGCTTCGCGATGGCGCGGCTGCCCCGTCCACTGTGGAAGAACGTCCTGCCCGAGCTGACCGGGGTGGCCCACCACCCCGTGATGAGCTGGCTCGCCGTCGACGGCTACGGCTTCGACCGCGCCTACTTCGACACGGACAAGTGGATCGGTGAGCAGGCGGAGCCGGTGCCCTACCCGTGGGCGGGCCGTCCCGAATACTTCGCCCGGGCCTTCGACCAGGGCGTGGGCCGCGCGTTGTGGTTCATCCACGGCGGGAACCCGGACGCCGTCGCCGCCGCGGTCGGGCGCTTCGCCGAACACCGCCGGGCCGACCTGTGGAGCGGGGTCGGGCTCGCCGCGACGTTCGCCGGCGGGGCCGACCAGCACGGGCTGGGCCGGCTGCGCCAGGGGGCCGGGGAGTACTTCGACGAGCTGGCCCTCGGCGTCGTGTTCGCGGTGAAAGCACGGACGTACGCCGGTCACATTCCCACCCACACCCACCTCGCGGCCGGTGTGCTCACCGACTTGACCGTGCAGGGCGCGCAAAACCTCGCCGACAGCACCGAACAGGCCGACGGCGACGACGGGCCACAGCCGCCCTACGAACTGTGGCGGGAGCGCATCCGCGCGGAGTTCCGCCCGGAAGCCCACCGCCGTGCGAGCTGAACAGCGCTCGCACGCAACCGTGGAGTAGACCGCCGAACGGCGAATCTGTGACGGTAGAAGTGAAGAGCAGGACCAAACCTTATTCGACCCGAAGGGGGAGAGTGCGTTGGGCAATGGTTGGCGCGCGTTCAGACGTCGCATCCTGACACCGGACATCTCGGAGACGTCGCTGGCGAAGCGTGGTTTCCACCGGAAGAGCCCGGCCGCTCAAGAACTGCTCGAGACGGTCGGCGAAAAGTTCCTCCTCGGTTACGCGCACGCGGTCGAGGCCCGTTCGCCCGAGCAGGCCGAGGAATGGCTGGAGCGCATTCCCCCGCAGTTCCGCGGCTTCGCCTACGAAGGCGCCGGAATGGGGTACGGCGTGCTAGACGGGCTGCCCTTCGGCAAGAGCACCAACATCGCCGAGTTCCTGGCCGGCCCGGCCGCGAAGCACGACTACATCGTCTACGTCGGGGTCGGCTGGGCGATGGCCCGCATCCCGCGGTTCACCTGGCCGAAGGCGACGGACTTCGACCCGCTGCTGCGCTGGCTGGTCCTCGACGGCTACGGCTTCCACCAGGCGTACTTCAAGACCGACTCCTACGTCCGGAACCAGTACCAGGAAAAGGATTTCCCCTGGCCGGACCGGCGGTACGACGGCTACGCGCTGCGGGCCATCGACCAGGGGATCGGCCGGGCGCTGTGGTTCGTCTGCGGCACCGACGTTTCGCTGGTGACCAAGACGATCGAGGAGTTCCCCGAGTCGCGCCACGGCGACCTCTACGCCGGGGTGGGGCTGGCCTCGACCTACGCGTGCGGTGTCTCGGCCGACGAACTGACGGAACTGGTCGACCGGGCCGGGATCCACGACGGGCAGCTGGCGCAGGGAAGCGCTTTTGCCGCCGAAGCCCGCGTGCGCGCGGGCCTGCTGATCCCGGAGACCGAGGTCGCCACCCGCGCGATCTGCGGCCTCCCGGCCGAGCGGGCCGCCGCGATCACGCAGGAGGTCCGCCCGGCCGTCGTCGTCGACGGTGACGACGTCCCGGCGTTCGAGACCTGGCGGCAGCGGATCGCCGAAGAAGTGCTGACCCACGGAGGGAAGAAGAAATGACCACGACCTTCGGCTGGTTGCGCAAGCAGCTGGCGGGCATCGTGGCGCTGGTGCTGATCCTCGGCCTGTTCCTGGTCGCGCGGCTACCCAGCGTCTCCGCTGCCGAGCAAGACGCGATGGCGAGCAAGTTCCACTTCACCCCGATGTCGCTCGCGCTGCCCGCGGCCAAGAAATCGCAGTCGATCCGCACCGTCAACAAGGAGTACGAGAACATCTCGGCCTGGATCTCCTCGGTCGGCGCCGCGATCGCGCTCAACGACATCAGCGGCAGCGGCAAGCCCAACGACATCTGCCTGGTCGACCCGCGCAGCGACCAGGTCGTCATCACGCCCGCGCCGGACTCCGGCCCGCGCTACGCGCCCTTCGCGCTCGACCCCGCGCCGGCGCTGCCGACGTGGGACTACATGGCGCCGATGGGCTGCGTCCCCGGTGACTTCAACGAAGACGGCCGGACCGACCTGCTGGCCTACTACTGGGGCCGGACCCCGGTCCTGTTCATGCAGAAGGCCACCGCGACCAAGTTCGACGCGTCCGCGTTCACCCCGACCGAGCTGGTGCCCGGCGACCACCGCGGCCCGGACGGCAAGTACAGCGGTCCGCTGTGGAACACCGACTCCGCCACCATCGGCGACTTCGACGGCGACGGGCACACCGACATCTTCATCGGGAACTACTTCCCGGACAGCAAGGTCCTCGACCCGAACGCCGACGGCGGCATCACGATGAACCAGTCGATGTCGCACGCGAAGAACTCGGGCGGCAAGTACATCTACCGCTGGACCGGCGCCACCTCGGGCGCACAGCCGAGCGCGCAGTTCGCCGACGCCTCCCAGGGCATCCCGGACACCGCGCGCTCGGGCTGGACACTGGCGTCCAGCGCGACCGACATCGACGGTGACAGCCGGCCGGAGCTCTACATCGCCAACGACTTCGGGCACGACCACATGCTGTACAACAAGTCGACGCCGGGGAACGTGAGCTTCGGCGAGGTGACCGGGGTGCGGAGCATCACGGATCCGAAGTCGAAGGTGCTGGGCAACGACTCCTTCAAGGGGATGGGCGTCGACTTCGGCGACCTGAACCACGACGGCCTCTACGACCTGTTCGTCAGCAACATCACCACGTCGTGGGGCATCGAAGAGTCGAACTTCCAGTTCATGAACACCGCGAAGAACGCCGAGGACCTGCGCAAGCAGCTGCACGACGGCGTCGCGCCGTTCCACGACGACAGCGCCGCGAACGGGACGGCGTGGTCCGGCTGGGGCTGGGACGTCAAGATCGAGGACTTCAACAACAGCGGCGAGAACCAGATCGCGCAGGCGACCGGGTTCGTCAAGGGCCAGGTCAACCGCTGGCCGAACCTGCAGGAGCTGGCCACGGCCAACGACGGCCTGCTGTCCAACCCGTTCTGGTGGCCGAACGCGCGCGCCGGGGACGACATCGGTGGTGACCAGACCCTGCACTTCTTCGTGAAGAGCTCGGACGGCCGCTACACCGACCTCGCGCCGCAGCTCGGGCTCGCGGTGCCGGTGCCCACCCGCGGCATCGCCGTCGGCGACACCGACGGGGACGGCCTGCCCGAGTTCGCGGTGGCGCGGCAGTGGGAGGAGCCGATCTTCTACCACAACGACAGCCCGAAACCCGGCAAGTTCCTCCAGCTGAAGCTGACCACCGACGCCCCGGTGGCGCCCGGCCCGCTGCCCGCGGCCGGCCCGCCCGCGATCGGCGCCCAGGCCACGGTCACGACCTCGGACGGCAAGAAGTACCTCGGCCGGGTCGACGGCAGCAGCGGCGAGGGCGGCCGGCGCAGCTTCGACGTCCAGATCGGGCTCGGACAGAACGTCACCGGCCCGCTCGACGTGCACCTGCAGTGGCGGGACCGGACCGGGCAGGTCCGTACGCAGGACCTGAAGCTCCAGCCCGGCTGCCACATGTACAAGCTCGGCACCACGGCGATGGAAGAGATGTGACATCATGACCAGCCCGACTCTGACCAAAGTGGACACCGCGCCACCGAAGCGGACGAACAAGGTCGTCACCGCACTGCGCCGCTTCGCCATTTCCATCACGATCTTCAACATCCTGGGCTACACCGTGCTCGGCTTCGAGCAGCCGTGGCTGTACCCGTTCCTCGCGCTGGCGACCGCGTACACCACGGAGATCGTGCTCGAGATCATCAACGCCCGGGTGACCCACCGCGACGTGCGGTTCCGGGGCAACGGGTTCAAGGGCCTGGTGGAGTTCCTGTTCCCGGCCCACATCACCGGACTCGCGCTCAACATGCTCACCTACGTCAACGACCGCTGGCAGGTCCTGGTGTTCGGCGTGGTCGTCGCGGTCGGTGCCAAGTGGGTCCTGCAGGCCCCGGTGTACGGCCGGATGCGGCACTACATGAACCCGTCGAACTTCGGCATCACGATCATCCTGCTGGTGTTCCCGTGGGCCAGCATCGCCCCGCCGTACCACTTCAGCGAGAAGGTGGACACCTGGGTCGGCTGGCTGATCGTCGGCATCATCCTGTTCTCGGGGACGATGCTCAACGCGATGCTCACCGGCCGGATGTTCCTGGTCGCGGGCTGGCTGATCTTCTTCGTGGTCCAGGCCGTCCTGCGTGGTGTCATCTGGGGCACCGCCATCCCCGGCGCGCTGGGGATGGCCACCGGGATCGCGTTCGTGCTCTACACGAACTACATGGTCACCGACCCGGGCACATCGCCGTCCAAACCGGTTTCGCAGTTCGCGTTCGGAGCCGGGGTGGCGCTCGCGTACGGCTTCTTCACCGCCGTGCACGTGGCGTACGGGCTCTTCCTGGCGACCGCGACCGTGTGCCTGATCCGCGGCGCCTTCCTGTGGGCGCTGCACTTCTCGAACAAGGCGCGGATCAAGTTCGAGGCCGACCAGGCCGAACAGAAGGCCCAGCTCGAACTCACCGCGCCCGAGCCGGCCGTCGATGAAGAGAAGCCGGGAGCTGTTGCGGCATGACCGGCTCATCGAACGACGCCCGGGCGGCGCGCACCGCGCCGCCCGGGCCCCCGCGCCGGGCGACCTTCCGGTTGCTGAAGCAGTTGTTCACCGACCGGCTCGCGCTCATGGGCGACAACGCCGAGGACTACGGCGACGTCGTCCGCATCGCCATCGGACCGAAGGCGATGTACCTCGTCAACCACCCGGACCTGGCGAAGCACGTCCTCGCGGACAACGCCGCGAACTACCACAAGGGCATCGGCCTGCAGGAGGCCCGCCGGGCCCTCGGCGACGGCCTGCTCACCAGCGACGGCGAGACCTGGCGCCGGCAGCGCCGGACCATCCAGCCGGTGTTCCAGCCCAAGCGGATCGCGAGCCAGGCCACGGCCATCGCGTCCGAAGTGGACAGCCTGGTGAAACGGCTGGCCGCGCACGACGGGCCGGTCGAGATCCTGCACGAGATGACCGGGCTGACGCTCGGCGTGCTGGGCAAGACCCTGCTCGACGCCGAGCTCGGCGGCTTCGACACCCTGAGCCACTCGTTCGAGGCCGTGCAGGACCAGGCCATGTTCGAGGCGGTCACGCTGAGCATGATCCCGCAGTGGGTGCCGCTGAAGAAGCAGCTGGACTTCCGGACCGCGCGCGACGACCTGCGCCGGATCGCCGATCAGCTGGTCGACCAACGGCTCGCGAACCCGGTCGAGAACGGCGAAGACGTGCTGTCGCGGCTGATCGCCACCGGCTCCGGGGACGGCGCCTCGCGGGAGCGCATGCGCGACGAGCTGATCACGTTGCTGCTGGCCGGGCACGAGACGACGGCGAGCACGCTCGGCTGGGCGTTCCACCTGATCGACGAGCACCCGGAGGTTGGCGAGCGGCTGCACGCCGAGGCCGTCGAGGTGCTCGGCGACCGGCTGCCCGGGCACGAAGACCTGCGGAAGCTGACGTACACGATGTCGGTCGTCGAAGAGGTCATGCGGCTGTACCCGCCGGTGTGGCTGCTGCCGCGGGTCGCGCAGGCCGACGACGAGATCGGCGGGTACCACGTGCCCGCCGGGTCCGACGTCGTCGTCGTGCCCTACACGCTGCACCGCCACCCGGAGTTCTGGAACGACCCCGAGCGCTTCGACCCGGGCCGGTTCACCGCGGCCGAGCGGCCGCCGCGCTACGCCTACCTCCCGTTCGGCGCCGGGCCGAGGTTCTGCATCGGCAACAGCCTCGGGGTGATGGAGGCGGTGTTCGTGCTGGCGACCGTGGCCCGCGACCTGCGCTTGCGCAAGCTGCCCGGGTACCGCGTCGAGCCCGAAGCCATGCTCTCGCTGCGGGTGCGCGGCGGGCTGCCGATGACCGTGCACGAGCGGGCGGCGGAGCTGCGCCGGGCCGCGTGACGTCCACTGGAACTGCGATGAGGAGGTAGGCCCGTGCCACCCGAGGCCACCGAAGAAGAACGCGTCATGAACCTGACCCTCGAGGCCTTCGCGGACACGATCGTGCCGGGGGAGAAGCGGTTCCCGGGCGACCGCGCGATCGCCGGGGCCGCCCCCGGCCCGGGTTCGGTGGCGGCGGGCGCGCTCGAGCTGCTGAACTTCGACGCGACCGGCGTCACGGCCGGCCTGCCCTACCTCGCGCAGTCGGTCAACGACCACGCGAAGTCCTACGCGGGCGAGGCCGGGCTCGAACTGGACGACGACGTCCCGCCGTTCGTCGCGCTGCCGTACGAGCACCGCCGCGAGCTGGTGCGGCGGCTGACCGCGCCGGGGCACCCGGAGAAGGACGGCTGGGTCAGCCTCGCGCTGTTCTGCAACATGGCCTACGACAGCGCCGCACACCGGCACACCGCCGAGGCCATCCGCGACGGGCACCCGGGCCTGCTGGCCCTCGGGTACACCGAGCCCGACGCCGACGGCTTCTGGCGGTTCCCGCGGTACGGCTACGGCCGGAAGCTGGCCGAAATCCACCCGGACACGACGGAATCGGGGAGTCCCGCATGAGCACGGTCGAGAAGACCGACGTCGTCATCGTCGGCAGCGGATTCGGCGGGTCCATCCCCGCGTACCACCTCGCCGCGGGCGGGGCGAAGGTGACCGTGCTGGAACGCGGGCCGTGGCTGGCCGCGGACGACTACGAGCACGACTACCTGCTCGGTTCGTCCTACACCCGGGTGTTCGACTTCACCGTCGGCGACGGGATGAGCGTGCTCGGCGGCAACTGCGTCGGCGGCGGCAGCGTGGTGTACTTCGCCGCGATGCCGCGGGCGCCGAAGTTCGTCTTCGAGCGGCACGGCAGCGTCGGGCACCGCATGTGGCCGCAGGCCATCTCGCGCGACTCGCTCGAGCCGTGGTACGACCGCGTCGACGAGTCGATGCCGGTGTCCACACAGGACTGGAACGACGTCTCCTACGCGGGTGGTCTGTGGGCCGCCGCCTGCAACCACTCCGGGCGCACGGCGAACCCGGCTCCGGTCGCGGTGGACAACACCAAGTGCGTGAACTGCAACTTCATGATGGCCGGCTGCAAGTTCGACGCGAAGCGGTCGATGCTGACGAACTACCTGCCGGCGGCGTTGGCGCACGGCGCGCAGATCCGGCCGCTGCACGAGGTCCAGCGCCTCGAGCGGACCGAGGACGGCGGCTACCGCGTCCACTTCGACATCGTCGACGACGAGGACTACCGAGTCCACACCGGCAGCGGCGTGCTCGAGGCGAAGGTCGTCATCATCGCCGCCGGCGCCGGGGCCACCCCGGTGATCCTGCAGCGCTCGGAAGCCACGCTCGGGGAGATGCCGCACGGCGTCGGCCGGTACTTCTCCGGCAACGGCGAGCGGCTCAACACCGCGATCATCGACGAGGACCGCGTCCGCGAGGTGCTCGGGCTGTCCCGCGAGGACGGTCCGGTGTACTCGGCCAACCACATCGGCAAGGGCCCGACCGTCGCGAACTGGGACAAGCTCGACGGGTCGCTGCCGGAGTACGAGCGGTACTCGCTGGAGCAGCTGTACTTCCCGCCGGGCCTGGGCACCATTCTCGCCCAGGTGCCCGGCGGCGAGGAGCCGCGCTGGTTCGGGGCGGAGAAGAAGGAAATCCTGAAGCAGTGGGCCAACTGGCTCACGATCTTCCTGATGACCGAGGACGACAACGAAGGCGTCTTCGGCACCCCGCCGCCGACCGGGAACGCCTACCGGATCTCGCAGCAGATGCTCGGCCGCGGTTCGCTGCGCTACGACCCGACGGAGAACACCAAGCACGGCTGGGCGCTGGCGGACGCCGACTGCAAGGCGATCATCGAGAAGGACGGCCTGGCGAAGGTCGCGCCGTGGACCAACGACGTCGTGGGCGCGTACACCGTGCACCCGCTGGCTTCGTGCCGGATCGGGGACGACCCGGCGACGTCCGCGCTGCACCCGAACCACGAGCTGCGCAACCACCCGGGCATCTTCGTCACCGACAGCGCGTCGGTGCCGGGCGCGCTGACCGTGAACCCGGCGATGACCGTCGCGGCGCTCGCCGAGCGCTCGATCCCGGGCATCGTCCGGGCACTGCAGGACCGCGGCGTCGACGTCAAGTACGGCGCCCCGGCGCCCGACGGCTCGATCACCGGGCGGCGTGCGGTGTCCAAACTGGACCTGGTCGCCGGGAACTGAGGTACGAAACCGTCGACACGCGTGACGGGAAAGCCGACACGCGTGATGGAGAAGCCGACACACCGCGGCGGGGAACGCCGGCCGTGTCGACCCTTCAATCACGTGAGTCGACCTTCCCATCACGGGTGCCGGCGCTCTGATCACGCGGATCCGGGAGGACGAATGGCGCCGGGAGTGGTGCGGGTCGCGTTGCGGCGGACGCTGCGGGAGGTCAAGTACGTCGAGGCCGTGCGGCCGCGGCGGGCGCGCGGGCTCGTGAAGGACGTTTACCGGCAGGTCGAGCGGGACTTCGGGATGCTCGCCCCGCCGATCGCGCTGCACTCGGCGTCGCCGGACGCGCTCGCCGCGGCGTGGCTGATGCTGCGGGAGTCGCTGGTCGCGGGCGGGGCGGCCCGCCGGGCCGACAAGGAGGTCGTCGCGGCCGCGGTGTCGGCGGCGAACTCGTGCCCGTACTGCGTCGAGGTGCACGCGATGGCGCTCGGCTCCCTGGGCGATCCGGACGCGGCGGCCGCCATCGAAGCGGACACCGTCACGGCGATCCGGGACCGGGACACGCGCGAGCTCGCGGCGTGGGCGCGGGGTGAGGGCCCGCTGCCCGCGGACGTCTCCGCGCCCGCCGCGGCCGAGCTGGCCGCCGTGGCCGTGACGTTCCACTACCTCAACCGCATGGTGAACGTGTTCCTCGGCCCGTCGCCGCTGCCGGCCTCTGTGCCGCCGTCGGCGCGGGCGAAAGCCAAGGCGGTACTGGGTTTCCTGCTCAAGCCGGGGGAGGCGCCGCCGCCCGGCGAGTCACTCGAGCTGCTGCCCGCCGCTTCCGCCGACGGCCCGGACCCGGCGTCGCCGGGCGGTGTGCTGAGCGAGGCCTTCGCGCGCGCCTCGGCGGCGATCGGGGCGGCGGGCGAACGCTCGGTGCCGGCCGGCGTGCGGGACCTCGTCCGCCGGGAAATCAAGGCCTGGGACGGAAAACCGCCCGGGCTCAGCCGGGCCTGGACCGAACCGGTGCTCGCCGAACTCCCCGCCGCCGACCGGCCGGCGGGCCGGCTCGCCCTGCTCGCGGCCCAAGCGCCGTACCAGGTCGACGCCGCCGACGTCGCGGCGTTCGGTCCGGAGGGGACGGACGATCGCGCGCTGGTGGAGCTGGTGTCGTGGGCGAGTCTCACCGCGGCCGTGGCGGCCGGTGACCGGCTGCCGGTCCGCCCGCCAAGAGAAGACCCCGCCGTCCGGCGCGGGTGATGATCGGAAGGACAGATCGCCCGCACGCAGCCGATCTGCGGGCCCACGGGAAGACGACGTATCGGGGAGAGGACAGACAGGTGAAGGACACCACTGGCGTGATCGCGGATCTGACCGCGGAGGCCGCCGAAGTCGACGCACTCGTCGCCGGCCTGAGCGAAGAGGAGTGGGACACGCCCACCCCGGCGCCGGGCTGGCACGTCCGGCACCAGATCGGGCACCTCGCGTTCATCTTCCGGATCGCCGGCCTTTCGGCCGCGCAGCCGGACGCCTTCGTCGAGATGGCGAAGGCTTCCGCCGCGGTCGGGTTCGAGAAAGCGGTCGAAGGCGCGCTGCAGGAATACATCCACGACCCGGCGGAGGTGCTCCTGGGCCGCTGGCGGGCCGAGCGCGACACGGCGATCAAGGCCCTCGCGGCCGTGCCCGGCGACCAGCTGGTGCCGTGGCTGGTCAACCCGCTGCCGCCGTACGTGCTGGCGTGCGCCGGGATGATGGAGGTGTTCGGGCACGGCCAGGACATCGCCGACGCGCTGGGTGTCCGGCCGAAGCGGACGGACCGGATCAAGCACCTGGCCGGGTTCGCCGTGCGGGTCCGGGACTTCGGCTACGAGGCGCGGAACCTGACGCCGCCGGACGAGGAGTTCCGGTTCGAGCTCACCGCCCCTTCGGGCGCGGAGTGGACGTTCGGGCCCGCGGACGCGACCCAGCGGATCATCGGCAGCGCAGAGGACTTCTGCCTGCTCGTGACCCGGCGGCGGCACCGCTTCGACCTCGACCTGCACGCGACGGGCACGCTGGCCGACCAGTGGCTCGACATCGCCCAGGCCTACCGCGGGGCGGCGGGCGAAGGACGCCGGCCCGGCCAGTTCGACGCCTGAATCCATTGTGGACAATGCGGATCCTTGTCCGGTCGTGCTGTTGATCCGGCCACCGGCAGGAACAGAAGAAGACGGTCCGCATCGCCCGGGGATGCTGGACTGAACGGCCCGGCAGCCCGGGCTACCGGGCAGCGGCGGCGCCGCCAGACGGAGACAGGCCGGCGACGGGACTTCGGGTCCCGCGCCGGCGGACAGCGGGGACCCGAAAGTCCCCGTGATACGGGGCTCGAGAGCCAGTGGGAGTGCGGTGGCATGAGCGTAGAGCGGATTTCGATCGTCGGTATCGGCCTCCGATATCCCGACGCGAGTTCTCCGGAGGACCTCTGGGAGAACGTCCTGGCCGGGCGCCGGGCGTTCCGCAGGCTGCCGGACGAACGGATGAACCGGGCGGACTACTACTCGTCCGACCCCAAGGCGCCTGACCGCTTCTACGCGCAGAAGGCGGCCGTGCTGCGGGACTACGAGTTCGACCGGGTGGCGCACAAGGTCGCCGGCAGCACCTTCCGGTCGACCGACACGACGCACTGGCTGGCGCTCGACGTCGCGGCACAGGCCCTGGCCGACGCCGGGTTCGCCGAGGGCGAAGGCGCCCCGCGGCAGAGCACCGGTGTCGTCATCGGCAACAGCCTGACCGGGGAGTTCTCCCGTGCGAACATCATGCGGCTGCGCTGGCCGTACGTCCGCCGCACGATCGCCGCGGCGCTGGCCGAGCGCGGCTGGGAGGACGACGACACGGTGGACTTCCTGCGGCAGCTCGAGGTCCAGTACAAGGAGCCGTTCCCCGAGATCAACGAGGACAGCCTCGCCGGCGGCCTGGCGAACACCATCGCCGGCCGCGTGTGCAACCACTTCGACTTCGCCGGCGGCGGGTACACCGTCGACGGCGCCTGCTCGTCTTCGCTGCTTTCGGTGGTGACCGCGGCCAACGCGCTCGTCCAGGGCGATCTCGACCTCGCCGTCGCCGGCGGTGTCGACCTCTCGATCGACCCGTTCGAGGTGATCGGGTTCGCGAAGACCGGCGCGCTGGCCAAGACCGAAATGAAGGTCTACGACGCCGGCTCCAACGGCTTCTGGCCCGGCGAGGGCTCGGGCATGCTGGTCCTGATGCGCGAGAGCGACGCGGTCGAGCAGGGCAAGCGGATCTACGCGTCGATCGGCGGCTGGGGCGTTTCTTCCGACGGCAAGGGCGGCATCACGCGGCCCGAGGCGGCCGGGCACCGGCTGGCGCTCAAGCGCGCCTACGACCGCGCCGGCTACGGCGTCGAGACCGTCTCCTACTTCGAGGGCCACGGCACCGGCACCGCCCTGGGCGACGCCACCGAGATCGAGGCGCTGTCCACCGCCCGCCGGGACGCCGACCCGCTGGCCGCGCAGGCCGCGCTGTCGACGATCAAGGGCAACATCGGGCACACCAAGGCCGCGGCCGGGGTGGCCGGCCTCATCAAGGCGACGCTGGCGGTGTACCACCAGGTCATCCCGCCGGCCACCGGGCACTTCGAGCCGCACGAGTCGCTCACCGGATCCTCGGCCCGGATGTACGTCCCGGGTGCCGCGGCACTGTGGCCCGAAGACCAGCCGGTCCGCGCCGGGGTGTCCGCGATGGGCTTCGGCGGGATCAACTCGCACATCACGGTCACCGAGGCGCCGACCGCGTCCCGCCGCCGCGAACTCGACGAGCGGGCCCGCGCACTGGTCGCCGGCCGCCAGGACGCCGAGCTGCTGCTGTTCGACGCCGACGACGTCGCGACCCTGCGCGGGAGCATCGTCGCGACGCTGGAAATCGTGCCGAAGCTGTCGTTCGCCGAGCTGACCGACCTCGCCGGCTCGCTGGCCGGGGAGCTGTCGGGCAAGCCGGTGCGCGCCGCGGTCGTCGCGGGCAACCCGGAGCAGGCCGAGCGGAAGCTGACCAAGCTCCTCGAAGAGCTCGAGTCGGGCGACGCGGTCTTCGACGGTGCCGACGGCATCTTCGCGAGCAGCCGCACCTCCGCGCCGAAGATCGGCTACCTGTTCCCGGGCCAGGGGTCCGGACAGGGCGGGGACAGCGCGCTGCGCCGCCGGTTCACCGTGGCCGACGAGATCCACCACGTCGCCGCGCTGCCGGTCACCGGCGACCAGATCGCCACCGAGGTGGCCCAGCCCCGGATCGTCACCGGCTCGCTGGCCGGGCTGCGCGTGCTGCGCTCGTTCGGCATCGAGGCCTCGACCGCCACCGGGCACAGCCTCGGCGAGCTGACCGCGCTGCACTGGGCCGGCGCGCTCGACGAGCGGGCGCTGATCGACCTGGCGAAGATCCGCGGCAAGGTGATGGCCACGACGGCGGGCGAGGGCACCGGCGCGATGGCCGGGATCGTCGCTTCGCCCGGCCGCGTCGAAGCACTGGGCCTCGGCGACGACGTCGTCATCGCCGGGTACAACGCGCCCGGGCAGACCGTGATCTCCGGGCCCGCCGAGGCAATCGACCGCATCGTCGAGCAGGCCAAGGCCCAGGGCGTCGGCGCGACCCGGCTCAAGGTCTCGCACGCCTTCCACTCGCCGGCCGTCGAACCGGCCGCGAACGCGATGACCGAGCGGCTGGGCGAGTTCGACTTCTCCCGGCTGGAACGACCGGTCGTGTCCACCGTCAGCGGTGACGTCCTGCACGCCGCGGAGAACCTGCCCGAGCTGCTGCGCGAACAGATCGTGCTGCCGGTCCGCTTCCGCGAGGCCGCCGCGAAGGTCGCCGAGCGCAGCGACCTGGTGGTCGAGGTCGGCCCCGGCCGGGTGCTGAGCGGCCTGTTCGAGGAGACCGTGCCGGAAACGCCGGTGCTGGCGATCGACACGGACAACGCGTCGCTGGCCGGCCTGCTCGGGGTCCTCGGCGCGGCCTACGCGCTCGGCGCGCGGGTTTCCCTGGACGCCCTGTTCACGGACCGCGTCGTCCGGCCGCTGCCGGTCGACGGCGAATTCCGCTTCCTCGCCAGCCCGTGCGAAGCCGCCCCCTCGATCGACAGCGAACTCGCTGCCGAGCTGGCGGCGGAAAACGCGCAGGACGCCGAGGACGGCGCCGCGACCGAAGGCGACGGCACCTCGACGCTGGACCTGCTGCGCAAGCTCGCCGCCGAGCACGTCGAGCTGCCGCTGGAGACGGTCACCGCCGACACGCACCCGCTCGACGACCTGCACCTGTCGTCGATCACGGTCGGGCAGCTGGTCAACGACGTCACCCGGGCGCTGGGCCGGCCCGCGCTGGAGGGGATGCCGAACTTCGCGACGGTCTGCCTCGGCGAGCTCGCCGAGATGATCGACGAGCTGGCGGAGACGGAGAAGCCGAGCGATTCCTCCGGCTCGGAAGAGGCCCCGGGCGTCGGGCCGTGGGTCCGGCCGTTCGCGGTCGAGCACGTGCCGGCCCCGCGGCCGGTCGCGGACCGCACGCCGGGGGACGCCCGCGACGAATGGCAGGCCTTCTCGACGCCGGGGCACCCGCTGTCCGAGCCGCTGAAGGCCGCGCTCGCCGCGGCCGGCACCGGCGACGGCGTGCTGCTCTGCCTGCCGGCGGACTGCGACTCCGAGCACGTGGGCCTGTTCCTCGAGGCCGCCCGTGCCGTCATGGCCGCCCCCAACGGCACGCGGTTCGTGGTCGTGCACCACGGCTACGGCGCCGCCGGCCTGGCCAGGACGTTGCGGCTCGAGGACCCCTCGGCCAAGACGACGATCGTGGACCTCGCCGACCCGGCTCCCTCCGGTGGGGACGCGGTTTCCGAAGCCGTCCGCACCGTGGTGGCCGAGGTTGCCGCGACCTCGGACTTCACCGAAGCCCACTACAGCGCCGACGGAAAGCGCACGGTGCCGCGGCTGTCCGCGCTGCCCGCGCCGGAAGCCGGGCCGATTCGCGACTCGCTGGACGCCTCCGACGTCCTGCTCGTCACCGGCGGCGGCAAGGGCATCACGGCGGAGAGCGCGCTGGCGCTGGCCGAGGACTCCGGCGCCAGGCTGGCCCTGCTCGGGCGCAGCGACCCGGAGTCCGACACCGAGCTGGCGGAGAACCTCGACCGGATGGAGGCGGCGGGCATCCGCTACCGCTACGAGCGCGCCGACGTCACCGACGCGGCGCAGGTCGCGGAGGCGGTCGCCCGGATCGACACCGACCTCGGCCCGGTCACCGCGGTGCTGCACGGCGCCGGCCGCAACGAACCGGCTGCCCTCTTCAGCCTCACCGAGGACACCTTCCGCAAGACCCTCGCGCCGAAGATCGACGGCCTCAAAGCCGTACTCGCCGCGGTGGACCCCGACCGGATCAAGCTCCTGGTCACCTTCGGCAGCATCATCGGCCGGGCGGGCCTGCGCGGTGAAGCGCACTACGCCACGGCCAACGACTGGATGACCGAGCTGACCGTGCGCTTCGGCCAGGAGCACCCGCAGGCGCGGGCGATCGCGCTGGAGTGGTCGGTCTGGTCGGGCACCGGCATGGGCGAGAAGCTCGGCGTCGTGTCCGCCCTGATGCGCGACGGCATCACGCCGATCCCGACCGAGGAGGGCATCACCATCCTCCGCCAGGTGCTGGCCGACCCGGCCACACCGTCGGTGCTGGTGGTCTGCGGCCGCACGTCGGGACTGGTCACGCTGCCGATCCAGCGGCGCGAGCTGCCGCTGACTCGTTTCGTCGACCGCGCGGTCGTGCACTACCCGGGTGTCGAGCTGATCACCGAGGCCGACCTCTCCGACGGCAGCGACCCGTACCTGACCGACCACCTGCTCGACGGGAAGCTGCTGTTCCCGGCGGTGCTCGGCATGGAGGCCATGACGCAGGCCGCGGCGGCGACGCTGAACCGCACCGGCACCCCGGTGCTCTCCGACGTCGAGTTCCTCCGGCCGATCATCGTCTCCCCGGGCGGGTCGACCACGATCCGGCTGGCCACGCTGGCCCGGGACGCGGACACCGTGGACGTCGTCATCCGCAGTGACGAGACCGGCTTCAGCGCCGACCACTTCCGGGCGCGGCTGAGCTTCGCGCGGCCGGAGGAGCTCGGTGAGCGGGCCGCTCGTGACGTCGCCCTGCCGCCGGTCCCGGTGGAGCCGATCAGCGAGCTGTACGGCTCGGTCCTGTTCCAGGGCAAGCGGTTCCAGCGCGTCCTCGGCTACCGGCGGGCGAGCGCCCGGCACGCCGTCGCCGAGATCGCGACGACCGCGAACGTCAGCTGGTTCGCGCCGTTCCTGCCCCAGGAGCAGTTGCTGGCCGACCCCGGCACCCGGGACGCGATGATGCACGCGATCCAGTGCTGCGTCCCGGACGCGACGCTGTTGCCGCAGGGCATCGAGAAGCTGTACCTGGCCGAACCCGGCCGCCAGCACGACGAATTCGTCCTGCTGGACGCGAAGGAACGCTCCCAGGACGGCGACAGCTACGTCTACGACCTCGACGTGCGCAACCCGGACGGGACGCTGGTCGAGCGGTGGGAAGGGCTGCAGCTGCGCGCGGTCCGCAAGCGTGACGGCGCGGGGCCGTGGGTCCCGTCGATGCTCGGGTCCCACGTGGAGCGTGCCTGCGAGCGGCTGCTCGGCGGGACACGGTCGGTGGTCCTCGAGCCCGACCCCGCCGGCCAGCCGGCGGAGGGCGTCGCCGAACGCCGGGCGCAGACCGCGCTGGCCGCGGGCCGTGCGGTCGATCACCCGGTCGAGGTCCGCTACCGCCCCGACGGCAAGCCGGAGTGCGACGAGGGGAACGTCACCGCGTCGCACACCTCGCAGCTGACCCTCGTGGTCGCCGGCGCCGACCAGGTCGCCTGTGACATCGAGACGGCGGTCGAACGCACCGAAGAGGACTGGGCCGGGTTGCTGGGTGAGGAGCTCATCGCCCTCGGCCGGCTGCTGGCCGCGGACACCGGCGAGCCGATCAGCGTGGCCAACACGCGGGTCTGGAGTGCGGTGGAGTGCGTGCGCAAGACCGGCTCGATGACCCAGGCACTGACCGTGCGCCATGTCGACGCCGACGGCTGGGCGCTGCTCGCCTGCGGCAACGCCCTGATCGCCACCTGGTCGACCACCGTCAACGACCGGACCGACCCGATCGTGTTCGCCGTGCTCCACGCGGAGGGGAACTGAAGATGACCGGTTACTACGAGATCCGCCACACGGTCGGCTTCGAAGAGACCAACCTGGTGGGCAACGTCTACTACGTCAACTACGTGCGCTGGCAGGGCCGGTGCCGCGAGATGTTCCTGAAGGACAAGGCACCCGCGGTGCTCGAAGAGGTCCGGCACGACCTCAAGCTGTTCACCCTCAAGGTGGAATGCGAGTTCTTCGCCGAGATCACGGCGTTCGACGAGCTGTCCATCCGGATGCGGCTGGAGGAGCAGACCTCGACGCAGATCCAGTTCGCCTTCGACTACGTCCACCTCACCGAAGACGGCGAGGAGCGGCTGGTGGCGAGGGGACGGCAGCGCATCGCCTGCATGCGCGGGCCCAACACGAACACCGTGCCGTCGCGGGTCCCCGAGCAGCTGCAGGAGGCGCTGGAGCCCTATTCGACGGCGGCGGTCAACGGCAAGGGAGCCTGACGTGGGCCACGAAACGGAGGCCGCCGAACGGGCCCACGTGCTGAAGCGGGTGCCGACGTCCTCGTCGCGCCGCGGGATCTCGGCCCAGTCCGGGCTGCGCCAGGCCCTGGGGCAGTTCGCGACCGGGGTGACCGTGCTGACGGCGGGCGGCGAGGACGCGCACGGGATGACCGCGAACGCGTTCACGTCGGTGTCGCTCGAACCGCCGATGGTGCTGTGCTGCGTGTCGAAGGCGGCCCGGATGCACTCGTCGATCGTCACGGCCGGCTCGTTCGGGGTGAACATCCTGGCCGCCGAGCAGGAGGACGTCTCGAAGTACTTCGCCGACTGGCGGCGTCCCGGCGGGATGGCGCAGTTCGAAGCGGTCGGGTACACGACGGGCCGGAAAACGGGGTCGCCCCTGCTCACCGGCGCACTGGCGTGGCTGGAGTGCGAGCTGGCCGAGGTGCTGGAAGGCGGCGACCATTCGATTTTCCTCGGGCAGGTCGTCGCCACCAGCCGCGGCACCGGCGAGCAGGCGCTCGTCTTCTACGGCGGCGGTTACCACCGGATCGACGGCCACGCCCGCGCGGCCTGAGGGGAGTGAAGGTCATGCTGATCGCGGTCACCGGCGGCACCGGCTTCCTCGGTGCCCACACGGTCGCGGCGCTGCTGCGGCGGGGGCACCGGGTCCGGCTGCTCGCCCGGGACGCGAGCGGCGTGGCCCGCGCACTGGCCGGGCCCGGCGCCGATTCGTCCACTGTGGACGTCCAGGTCGGCGACGTCACGGACCCCGCGGCGGCCGGACGGCTGGTGGCCGGGGCGGACGCGCTGCTGCACGCGGCGGGCGTCTACACCTTCGACAGCAGGCGGAAGGCCGAGCTGTGGCGGGTGAACGCCGAAGGCACCGAGGTCGTCCTCGGCGCCGCCCGGCGGGCGGGGACCGGCCGGATCGTGCACGTCTCGACGGTCGGGGCGCTCTACCCGACGGACCGGCCGACGATCGGGCCGGCGAGCCCGGCCGGCGAGCCGCGGGAGCCCTACCTCGCGTCGAAGGCCGCGGCCGAGCGGATCGCGCGGCAGCACCGGGCCGGCGGCGCGCCCGTCACCATCACCTACCCGCCGGCGCTGCTCGGGCCCCACGACCCGCACCTCGGCGACCAGAACGCGCGGCTGCGGGACCTGCTGCGCGGGCTGATGCCGATCTGGCCGTCCGGTGGCCTGCCCATCGGCGACGTCCGGGACTCCGCCGAGCTGCACGCGAGGCTGCTCGGGGAACCCGCGGCGGCCGCGCCCGCGGCGTTCGGGCCGGGCCGCTTCCTGACCACGCGCGAGTACCTCGCCGCGGCGCGGTCGGCGACCGGGCGGCGCCTGCCGGCGGTCTTCCTGCCGCCGGCGGCGATGGCGCCGGTCGGGCGGCTGGCCGACCTGGTGCAGCACGCCTGGCCGTGGCACATCCCGGCCGAGTACGGCGCGATCTACGTCTGCGCCACCGCCGTCCCCGTCGACGGGGACGCACCCACCCAAGGCGTCCGGGCGCGGCCCGCCGGCGACACCGTGCGCGACACGGTGGCCTGGCTGCACGCCACCGGACGGCTCACCGCGCGGCAGGCTGGTGCCGCCGCGCGGCCGGAAACCGCGGCGCGGATCCCCGCGCAACCGCGAACGCAGTGACGGAAGGAGTTCCCGCGATGACCGCGAACAGCGAAGCCACCGGTGCCTTCGGAGTCGTCCGGCCGATGCCCGGCCCCGTGCCGAGCGAGCCGCCGGCCGAGGTGCCGATCCGCCCGGTGCCCCGGCTCGGCCGCGGCATCGTGTGGTCCGACATCGTCGCCGAGATCGCCCGGGACGCCGACGAACCCGGGATGAGGGATGCCGCGTGAGCGGAGCCCGGGATTCCGGCGCGCGGCGGGCGGACGTGCCGCCGGCCGACGGGCCGGTCCGGCCCGTCCGCCGCCGCGCGGACGGGCCGCCGGCCGGGTCCGGCGACGCCAAGGTGATCGAATTCGCCAGGGCGGCCGAGCAGGCACCACCCGGCCCGCCGACCATGCGCGTGCTCCGGCAGCGGCGCGACGAACTGCGTGCGCGGATCGTCGGCGGACGGCCCGAGGGGGTCCACCGGCAGCACTCCCTCGGCAAGCTCACCGCTCGTGAGCGGCTCGCGCTGCTGCTCGACGACGACTCGTTCGTCGAACTCGAGCCCTACCGCCGCCCGGCCGGTGCCACGGCGGCCGGTCCGCACACCGACGGCGTCGTCGCCGGATCCGGCACCATCGACGGGCGCCGGGTGTTCGTCTACGCGCAGGACTTCACGCTCTTCGGGGGTTCGCTCGGCGAAGCGCACGCGGCGAAGATCCACAAGGTGCTCGACCTCGCGGTGGCCGCCGGCGCGCCGGTGATCGGGCTCAACGACAGCGGGGGCGCGCGGATCCAGGAAGGCGTGCTGGCGCTGAACGGCTACGGCGGGATCTTCCGCCGCCAGGTCGACGCGTCCGGGGTGATCCCCCAGATCAGCGTGATCGTCGGGCCGTGCGCCGGTGGCGCGGCGTACTCGCCGGCACTGGCGGACTTCACGTTCATGGTCCGCGACACCGCGCGGATGTACCTCACCGGGCCGGACGTCGTGGCCGCGGTGAGCGGGGAGCGGGTGAGCCACGAGGACCTCGGCGGTGCCGACGTGCACGGCGTGCACTCCGGCGTCGCCACCGTCGTGCACGACGACGAGGAGACGTGCCTCGAGGACGTCCGGTACCTCGTCTCCCTGCTGCCCTCGAACTACCTCGAGCCGGCCCCGGCGGCGGCGCCGACCGGCGCGAAGGACGACCACCGGCCGAAGCTGGCCGAGCTCGTCCCGGTGGAGCCCAACCAGCCGTACGACATGCGGGACGTGTTCGCCGAGCTGGCCGACGAGGGCGAGTTCTTCGAGCTGCACGAGGGCTGGGCCAAAAACGTGCTGTGCGCCCTGACGCGGATCGACGGCCGGGTCGTCGGCCTGGTGGGCAACCAGCCGGTGGTGTTCGCCGGGGTGCTCGACGGGCCGGCGTCGCAGAAGGCCGCCCGGTTCGTGCGGTTCTGCGACGCGTTCGGCATCCCGCTGGTGAGCCTGGTCGACGTGCCCGGGTTCCTGCCCGGCGTGGAGCAGGAGCGCGGCGGGATCATCCGCCAGGGCGCGCAGCTGCTGCACGCCTACTGCGAAGCCACGGTGCCGCGGATCCAGGTCGTCCTGCGCAAGGCCTACGGCGGGGCCTACATCGTGATGGACTCGCGCTCGATCGGCTGCGACCTGTCGCTGGCCTGGCCGACCAACCAGATCGCGGTGATGGGTGCCGAGGGCGCGGTGAACGTGCTGCACCGGCGGGAGCTGGCGGACGCGGACGACCCGGACGCGGTGCGCGCCGAGCTGGTCGCTGAGTACACCGAGGAGTTCCTCCACCCGCAGTACGCCGCCGAACGCGGGCTGGTCGACGACATCGTCGATCCCGCGGAGACCCGGGCCGCCCTGGCCCGCGGCCTGGAGATGCTGCAGGACAAGCGCAAGCCGGGACCGGCTCGCAAACACGGCAACCAGCCGATCTGAGGGAGGCGCGATGGCGGAACTGCGAGTGCTGCGCGGCGAGCCGTCCGCCGAGGAGCTGGCGGCGCTGGTGGTGGTCCTGTGGGGCGTGCTGGGCCGCGCCGGGCCGGCGGACCCGCCCGGGCCGGTCTGGGCCGACCGGGCGGCCGCGGTCCCCGGCCGCCCCGGCGCGTGGCGGCGGTCCGGCCTGCCGGGGTGCGCGGACCGCGGCCGCTCGTGACCTGCCCCCTCACCGCCGGACCGCGGTCCGGCCGGTCCTCGAGCCCCCGCGGGCATGGCGGGGAGTCGCAACCACTGGGAAACGGAGGAAACGCCATGGCAGCAGCAGGATCATCCAGCGCACGGCGCCGGGCGGAAGCGGGACCGGCCGGCGCGAACCGCCGGGCGGAAGCGCACGGGCGGGCGGCGGAGGGTCGTGGCCGGCCCCGGGCCCGGCGGGCCCCCGCGGTGCGCGAGTACCTGCGCGAGCACATCGTGCTCGGGTACAACTGACGGCTCCGGGCGGGCACCGCGCGTGCCCGCCCGCGCCGGACCGCACGTACGGAGATGTCCGGCCCGCCGGGCCGGCGGGACACTTGAGCTTCTCGGGGCCGGCGTGTCGGCAGACCGCCGGCGGGGCCAGACCCGCCGGGATGCCGGACACCCGGCGGAGGTTCGGTTGGGAGGCCGGAGGATGGCGATGCGCCTCCAGCTCACCGCGGGCGTGAACGTGCTCGACGAATGGGCCGAGACGGCGACACAGACGGAGCTGAACCTTGTCTACGAAGCGTTGTTCGCCATCGCGGACGGTTCCGCTTTTCTCGTGTACGACGTTTTCGGCGACCCTCGAAATCCTGGAAATTTCGTTATTCTGGTGAAACCGCAACTGGTGCTCAAGGTCATGGTCCAGCGCGCGGAATCGGCATTCTCGATTTGTTACGTCGGTGCGCACGAAGACGACGCCCAGGCGTCCACCCGGACGAAGCGCCGCAACCGGGAGTGACCGCCGGACCAGCCACTGTGGGCCGAATGGGCCAACGGGTCCGCCCCGCGCCCACCCATGAGGAATACCGGTGCCGAGCATGCATTTCTCACCTTGACAGCGTCTCTCGTGGTGTGTAAGCCTTTGGGCGTTCATGAATCGAAACGTTATTCATGGGGGATAGCGAGGAGGCTCCAGCGTGTCTTCGCCTGAATTGCCAGGACTCGACGTTTCCAGCCGGGTACGTGCCCGGGACATCCAGATGACCGGCGTCGCCGATGTCGCCCGCCGGGTGCTCATGATCACCGGTGCGATCGACACGACCGACCACGACGTCTCGGTCAGCGTTTCCCTGCCCGCGGCGGGCCGCTGGCAGGTCATCAAGTCCGAGACCAACCTCACCGACCAGACGTGGGTGGCGATGCAGGCCGTCCTCGACGAGGACTCCGTGTTCCTCGACGACGAGCCGCTGATGTCGCCCCAGTTCGCGAAGAGCTTCATGACGCCGGACCAGCGGCGCCTCACCTTCTACGACGGCGAGGTCCGGCCCGGCGAGGCCGTGCTCAAGACGTATTCGATGGAAGCCGGCGGCGACAAGCCGACCTACTTCTACTCGCGCTACAGCCCGATCGCGACCGACAGCACCGAGCAGTCCAGCCAGACCCTCGAGGAACTGGTCACCAACGGGATGACCCAGCGGCCGGTCATCGAGCTGATCGTGCCCGTCACGGTGCTCGGCTGAACCGCGCCCAGGTGCCGGTGGCCGGAGGACGGGGGAGTACGTGATCACGTTCGTGCCCGGACCCCACCTGCTGGGCTCACCGCGGGGCCGCCCCTGGCCACGGCTGCCCGCGCCGCCGGTGACGACGTCGGCCACGACGCCCCGAGCCACGGCCGATGTCGTGGTTGTCGGGGCCGGGCCCGCCGGGCTCGCGGTCGCGTCGGCGTTGTGGCACCACGGTGTCGACGACGTCGTGGTCGTCGACCGCGACGGCCGGCCGTGCGGCCGGTTCTTCGAGCGGATCGACCGGCTCGGGCAACGGGTGCTGCGCTCGCCCTACGAGCACCACCCCGGTGTGGAGGGCTACCGCGACTGCGAGCTGCTCGACTTCGCCCGGCTGCACTGGGCGCGCCTGACCGCCGTCGAACGGCGTGAGATCCGGATGGCGCAGGCCGGCCACCGTTCGGTGGTCCCGGTCGACGTGTTCGAGGCGTACTGCGCGCACCTGGTGGCGAGCCACCACGTCACGGAGAAGACCTGGCGCGGCACGGTCCGCGAAGTCCTGCCGACCGCCGACGCGGTGACCGTCCGCGCCGACCGGTTCACCGTCACCGCGGCCCACGCCGTGCTCTGCCTCGGCGAGGAACGCCAGGACGCCCCGCCCTCGTGGTGGGGCGGCGGGCGGCCGCCCGCCGGCGTGTCGTACTGGGACGAGCCGGTGCCGGCGGGCGAGCGGCGGATCGTCGTCGGGGCGGGGCTCACCGCGGCGCACCTGATCAGCGGTGCGCTGGACGCCGGCCGCGAGGTGCACTGGGTGATCCGCGGGTCCGGCGAGCACTACCAGTGCGCCGACGTCAATTCGTCGTTCTTCCGGCCCGAGGGCCGGAAGAGGTTCGACAGCGTCGGCTGGGCCGACCGGCTCGGCCTGATGGGCCGGTTCCGCCGCGCGTCGATCATGTTCGAGTTCCGCCCCCTTTTCGAGCGCGCCGAGGCCGCCGGGCAGCTCGTCGTGCACCGCGGGCAGGCTGTCGAACGGATCACCACCGGCACCGGCGGCACGGTGGCCGTGCGGCTCGGTGGCGGCCAGGCCGCCACCGGCGACCACGCGGTGCTCGCGCTGGGCACCACGCCGTCGATCGGCACCGGGCTGCTGCCGGACGAGGTGGTCGGCGCGCGCGACGGCTGGCCGGCGCTGGACGAACGGACCATGGCCTTCGAGCGGGCTCCACGCGTTTCGGTGATCGGCGCGGCCGCGGGGATGGTCCTCGGCCCGGCGGCCCGGAACATCGACGGGCACCGGGTCGCGACGGCCCGGGTCGCCGCCGCCGTCGCGGCCGCGGTCCGCGCCGAGCGGCCCGCCGCCGTGCACCGGGAGGCCGTCGGTGTCTGAGTACGTGGACAGCCGGTTCGCCCTGCCCGAAGTCGACGCCCCGGCGGGCACCGAGGTCGGGGTCATCCTGCTCGGCCTCGAGGCCGACCGGCTGCTCGCCGGCCTCGGCCTGGCCCGGCTGGCCGACGACCCCGCGCTGGTCACCCAAGCGGTCGACCAGGCCCGCCACGGCGTCGCCGGCTTCACCCTGTCCGGCCTGGTCGCCGGGGGCGCCGAGCACTGGCGCTCGCTGCGCCGGGCACTCGAATTCCCGGCCCGCCCGAACCCCGGGTCGCACCGGCAGGAGTGGACGCGAGCCGCCGAGCGGGTCGCCGCCGCGCTCCCGGACGCCGGCCCGGCCACGATCGCCTACCTGACCGCCTGCGCCCTGCGCCGCGGTGACGTCGACGAGCTCGCCGACGCACCGATCGAGACGGAGGATCCCTTCGATGTCCTACCTGAAGTCCCTGCCGGCTGAGACGACGCTGCTCCAGGTCTTCCGCGCCTACCCCGGCCCGGCGAAGCACCTGCTGGCCTTCCACGAGGAGGTGCTTCGCGGCGAATCGCCGTTCACACCGGGCGAACGGGAGCTGATCGCGGCCTACGTGTCCGGGCTGAACGGCTGCGACTACTGCCACGGGATCCACACCGTGACCGCCGAGGCGTTCGGGGTCCCGGAAGGCCTGCTCTCCGCGGCCGTCGCGGATCTCGCTTCGTCCCCCGTGGACGCCCGGCTCAAGCCGGTGCTGGCCTACGTCGGCAAGCTGACCCGTACCCCGGCCCGGATGACCGAGGCCGACGCCGAAGCGGTGTTCGCGGCCGGGTGGGACGAGCGTGCGCTGCACGACGCCGTGCTGGTCTGCGCGCTGTTCAACTTCATGAACCGGATGGTCGAGGGCGTCGGCATCCGAGCGGACGCGGCGTACACGGCCGAATCGGGGAAACGGCTGAGAGAAGTCGGGTACGCGGGTCTCGCGGGGCTGCTCGCCGAAGCCTGATCCACTTCCGGCCGGCCGGCGGAGCACGCGCCCGCCGGCCGTTTTTCATTCCCCGCCGGAGCAGAACTCGATTTTGTGCTCCGTGTCCCCAGGTCACCAAAAGTGTTCGTGTGAATGCGGAAACGAGTCCGCCGGCCACGCAGGGCGCCTGATTCGTGACGCACGGTGCGGCCGGAGACGGGTTACCCGAATGACGCGGCGAAAAACCCCGGCGGGTGTTTAACTGATATCACTGGGGCGGCGGTGAATGGGGGCCGACGGGTGATCAAGGTCTTGGTCGCCGAGGACATGAATATCGTCCGAGGCGCGCTTATCGCGTTGCTGAGTTTGGAACCGGATATCGAGATAGTCGCCGAAGTTGCTTCGGGTGACGAAATATTGCCGGCGGCCAAGGCGACCGGCGCCCAGGTGGCGGTCATCGACATCGACCTGCCGGGCAAGGACGGGCTGACCGCCGCCGGCGAGCTGCACGAGTACCTGCCCGAGTGCCGGACGCTGATCCTCACCAGCTTGGGCAGACCGGGCACCCTGCGCCGGGCACTGGCCGCCAAGGTCAGTGGCTTCCTGCTCAAGGACGCGCCGCCGGATCGGCTCGCCAACGCCGTGCGCGGGGTGGTGGCGGGCCGCCGCATGGTCGACGGCGACCTCGCGCTCGCGGCGTGGGACGCGGCCGACTGCCCGCTCACCGGACGCGAGATCGACGTGCTGCGGCTGACCGCCGAGGGATACGAGACGGTCGAAGTCGCGGCGCGGCTGCACCTCTCGGCCGGCACGGTACGCAACTACCTGACGACGGTGGTCGCGAAGCTCAACGCCCGCAACCGGGTCGACGCGATCAGGATCGCGAAGGACTCCGGCTGGCTCTGACCGGCGCCCGGCTGCCGTCCTCAGGGCGTGATGACGGTGCTGCTGTCAGCCGCGTGCGTTCCGTCGACCAGGTGCCGGAAGACCGTCGCGATCGCCTCGGGACCGCGGCCGGTGGCGACGGCCAGCCACGACTCGGTGAAGTCGATGTACTCGTCCTCGGCCGCGTGGTAGCGGGCGAAGAACGCGTCCTCGCCTTCGGCCGCGATGGCCTCGTCTTCGACCGCGGGGGTGAAGAACATCTCCGGTTCGGGGTCGGTGAGCTCCGGCGGGGTGCTCCCGCCGTGCGTCCACCCCAGCAGCACGAGGTGCCCGAGGTGGGGGCGGAACGCGGTGTGGAGCGCGGTCAGGACGTCGGCGTCGCCGGCGATGTCGACGCACACGACCGGGCCGCCGGCGGCCGCCGGCAGGGCGTCGTAGGTGGTCACCTCGTCGTAGACGGCCAGGCCGGCGAGGAACGCGGAGTGGCCGGCCGCCGTGAGGCCGATGGTGCGCACGTTCGCGTGGCCGCGCAGGCGGTGGGCGATCCCGATGCCCACCTTGCTCGAGGCCGAGGTGATGACGACGGTGACCTCGCCGTCCCCCGCCTTGCCGGTGACGAAGTCGGCGACGTGGAACGCCGCCGGGTAGACGGGCCGGAGCAGGGTGCGCCGGTCGTCGCGGTGGTCGGCCGCACCGGCCGGCTGGAACGTCTGGTACCAGGGGTGCGCGAAGTGCCGGCCCGGCGTGGTGTCCCGGAACCCGCGGGAGGCCGGCTCCGGCCGGACCACGTGGTGGCTCGACGACGGCAGGTAGCCGAAGAACCGGTCGCCGGCCGGGTAGCCGGGGTGGTTCGACCGCGTCACCCGGGCGAAGCCCCACACCGGGAGCCGGCCCCACGCCGGGTCCGGCGAGGGGAACGCGTCCCAGAAGTTCATCGGCGCGACGCCGCCCCACCGCGCGTAGGTCACGTTGTTCATGGTCAGGCCGATCCGCTCGAAGGCGAGCTCGACCTCACCCGCGCCGAGCGGCGCGGCTTCGGCCGCCCGCGTCTCGGTCACCGCGAGATCGTCGCGCTTGACCAGCAGTTCCCATCGTGCCGCTTCGGTCATCTGTGTTCTCCTCGCTGGATCGTCGCGGCTTCAGTGTCGTCCTTGCAGCACGTTCCTGGTGAACTCGGCGATGTCGCCGACCAGCAGCTCCGGCTGTTCCAGCGCCGCGAAGTGGCCACCGCGGTCGAATTCCGTCCAGCGGACGAGGCTGGGGAGCAGGCCCTCGGCGAAGCGGCGGATGGGCCGGACCGCGTCGTGGGGGAAGAACGCGACCCCGACGGGCATCTCCAGCGGCCACGGGCCACCCCAGGTCTGGGCGAACTGCTGGTCGTCGTGCGCGGATTCGAAGTACAGCTGTGCGCTCGGGCCCGCGGTGGCGGTGAGCCAGTAGATGGTGACGTTGGTGAGCAGGGCGTCGCGGTCGACCGCCTCCTCGGGGACCTCCCCGGAGTCGGTCCACTCCTTGAACTTCTCGACGATCCAGGCGAGCTGCCCGACGGGGGAGTCGGTCAGCCCGTAGGCCAGGGTCTGCGGCCGGGTCCCCTGGATCTTCTGCCAGCCGGCCGCGTGCTGGGCGAAGTCGACGGTGAACTCCAGGCGCGCGCGGTCGGCGTCGTCGAGCGCGCTCAGCGCCTCCGGGTCGGGGGGCGGGAAGGTGACGAACATGTTGAGGTGCACCGCGGCGACGTGCTCGGGGTCGGCGAGACCGAGCTGGAGCGAGATCGGCATGCCCCAGTCACCGCCCTGCGCGACGTAGCGGTCGTACCCGAGCCGTCGCATGAGCTCGGCCCACGCCCTGGCCACCCGCGGCACGTCCCAGCCGGTTTCGCCGGTGGGTCCGGAGAAACCGTAGCCGGGAATGGACGGGACCACCACGTGGAAAGCGTCCGCGGGATCGCCGCCGTACGCGGCGGGATTGGTGAGCGGCTCGAGCACGGCCGAGAACTCCGCGAACGACCCCGGCCAGCCGTGGGTGAGAATCAGCGGTGTGGCGTCCGGCTCCGGTGAACGCACGTGCCAGAAATGCACATTGGCGCCGTCGATTTCTGTTGTGAATTGCGGAAATTTGTTGAGCTGCTCCTCGGCGGCCCGCCATTTGTAGGATTCACGCCAATAGCGGGCCAGCTCGCGCAGATAGCCGACGGGCACCCCCCGGCTCCAGCCGACACCGGGCAGTTCGACCGGCCAGCGGGTCGCGTCGATGCGGCGGTTGAGGTCGTCGATGTCGGCCTGGGGGATGTCGATGCGGAAGGGACGGATTTGCGTCATCGCACTTTCTTTCCGGCGGGCCGCGTCAGGCCGCCTTGCCCAGGTCGTGGTCCGGTTCGGCGGCGGGGACGCTCGGAGTCCCGGCCGCGGGGTGTGCCTTGCCGCCACGCAGCACCCGGAGGATGTTGCGCGGCCGCATGAGGGCCGGCGGCTGGTCGATCAGGCCGGCCACCCGGATGAAGGCGTTGGTGAGCTCGGCGTCGTCGACCGCCGCACGCTGCAGCCGCGCCACGTAGGCGTTGGCGAAGCGGATCTTGGCGGTGCGCTTGCCTTCAACCCCGGCGTAGCCGAGGTCGGCACCGGCCGAGAAGTCCCACGGCGAGTCGATTTCCCGGGAGATGTCCCGGAAGTAGGCCCGCGCGTCCGGGATCCCGCCCGGCTCGAGGTGCCGTTCCAGCACCAGGGATTCGAGCGCGGTGACGGTCATTCCCTGTGCGTAAAGCGGGTTGAAGCTGCAGACGGCGTCCCCCAGCACCAGCAGGCCCGCCGGGAACCGGCTCAGCCGCTCGTAGTGCCGCCGCACACTGGCGGGGTACTGGTGCTTCACCGGCTCGTCGATCGCCGGGGCGTCCTTGATGGTCTCGTAGATCTCCGGGACGGGCAGGCTGCGGGCGAACTCGGTGAAACCCTCCGGATCGGTCGGCGGGTGGTCGCCGAGCATGCCGGTCAGCGAAAGCTCGACCCGGTTGTCGTCGCCGGGGAGCCGGTAGAAGAACGCCCCTCGCGGGAAGTCCGGCGTCGGCGCCGGGATGAACGCCAGGTCCGGGGCGAACGGGTCGTGGTCCAGCCGGTAGTGCCGGGTGGTGTAGGCCAGCCCGATCTTGATCTTCTCTTCTTCCGGCCGCGCGTAGCCGAGTTCCTCCAGCCACGCCGGGGTGCGCGAGCCGCGCCCCGTGGTGTCGACGACCAGGTCGGCCGTCAGCACCCGCTCCTCCTCCGAGCCGGGGGCGCGGACCCGCGCACCGGTGACGCGGGCTCCGTCCGGCGACGCGCTCAGGCCGAGGATGTCGTGCCGCTCCAGGAACGTCACGTTCGGGATGGCCTGAACCCGGTTCCGGACGTGGTATTCCAGCACCGGCCTCGTCGCCGGGACCGAGATGAGACCGGAGCGGGACGGGCGGAGCCGCTGCCCGTTGACGTACCAGCGGATGTCGCCGTTGAAGTCGCCGGGGCGGACGCCCGCGGCCACCAGTTCGTCGGTCAGACCGGGGAACTGGGCTTCGAGGATCTGGTGCCCGCGCGCGACCAGTCCGTGCGCGTGCCGCCCGTGCGGGACGCCGCGACGTGGACCTTCGACGCCGATCAGCTGGTCGCGATCGACGACGAGCACTTCGCGGAAGGCGCCGGCCAGGACACGGGCGGCCAGCAGGCCGCCCATGCTTCCGCCCAGCACCACGGCGCGGTTGCCTACTTGATTTTCCACCGTGGCCATCTCCCCTGGTCTGGTTCCGTTCAGCCCGCTTGCACGGGGGTGTTCTGGTACGCGGTGAGGAGCCACTCCTCGTCCTGCTTGACCAGCAGCCAGCTCGCCCTGATCGCGCGTTCCGGCGCGACTTCTTCTTCGCCCGGCTGGAGGACGCCGCCCTGGGTGATCACCAGCGCGACGCCGTCGGCGAGGAACTTGGCGGCGAGGGGCTGCCCGTAGACCCGGGTACCGGCGTACGGTCCCGCGAAGGCCTGCTTCATGAACAGCCGGACTTCTTCGCGGCTCTTGAGGTACACGTCGTTGGGCAGGATCAGGCTGCCGTCGACGGCGAAGACGTCCGCGAACGCGTCGGCGTCGTTGTCCGCCCATGCCGCGACGATGCGCTGCGGGACCTGCTGCACGGCCGCCACGTCCTCGGGGCTCGGCGCGGGCACTGGGGTGCTCGTCATGGCTTTCGTCCGTTCTGTCGAAGGGATCAGATGTAGTGCGTGTTGGGCTCGAGGCCGCACAGGATCCGGCCGTACAGCTCGAGGTTCGTGTTCGGGTGCATGATCGCGTGCAGGTTCAGCGTCTGGACGTCACGCTCGATGCGCTGGATCGGCACGCTCTGGTAGATCGACGAGCCGCCGCTCGCGGTGTTGAGGATGTCGACGGCCTCCTTGGCCCGCTGGGCCACCGCACCCATGTCCAGGCGCACCCGGGCCCGCTCCTCGATCGTCCACTCGTGGTCGGTCGGGCCCAGCGTGTCGATCAGGTCCGCCATGCGGTTGGCGTGGAACTCGGCCTCGTCGATCTTGGTGGTCGCCTCGGCCACCTGCAGGTGGGTCAGCGGCGCCTCGGCCTGGTTCTCGTAGGAGGTGTAGGTGATCTTGCGGCCGGGGAGGCGCTCGAAGAACGCGTCCTTGGCGGCCTTCGCCAGTCCCAGCGCGGTGGCGCTGACCGTGGCGCACGCGGTCGGCATGAAGGGCGCCTTGAAGATCGGCGAATCCGCGTTGAGCACCGAGCGGTGCTGGCCGGCCAGCACCGGGCCCATCGACAGCACCCGCTCCTGGGGGACGAAGACGTCCTGCGCGATCGACGTGACGCTGCCGGAGCCGCGCAGGCCCGCCGTGTGCCAGTCGTCCACGATCATCAGGTCCGAGGACGGGATCGCGATCATGATCGGCTCGAACTCGCCGTTCGGGTGGGCGAGCACGGCGGCGTTCGTGTTCCAGTGGCTCTGCTGCGCGCCGGTGTTGAACGACCACTTCCCGTTGACGACCAGCCCGCCGTCGACGGACTTCGCCATCGCGGTGGGGCTCAGGATCCCGCACACCCGGACGTCCGGCGTGCTGTGGACCTCGTCCTGGACCTCGTCGGGGAACAGGCCGAGCATCCAGGAGCTGATCGCCCACACCGCGACGGTCCACGACGTCGAGCCGTCGCCCTTGGCCAGCTCCGCGAGCACGTCCATGACGGTGCCCATGTCCGACTCGTAGCCGCCGTAGCGCTTGGGGATGCGCATCTTCAGCAGGCCGGACTTCGTCAGCGCCTCGACGGTGTCCTCGGGAAGGCGGCGTTCCTCTTCGGTGCGCAGGGCGTTCTTCTGGAGCAGCGGTACCAGTTCCTTCGCGCGGCGGAGCAGTTCCGCCCGCGAAGGTGTTTCGGTGTGTTCCATCGGTTCCTCCGTGGTGGTGTGCGGACGGGGAGCGGCGGGCGGCGCCGGCTCGCCTTCCGCGAGGCAAGGACGACCGAGCCCTGGTCCGACTGTCGCACCCGCTGCCGCGACGTTCATCTCCCCGGTTGCGGTGTGCCGGTTTTCAGCGGGTGGCGGTGCCGGCGCACTGTGCCGCTTCGATCGCGAGACAGTGTTCGTAGCGGGGCAGCAGACCGGCCGAACCGGCTTCGGCCAGTGTCGGCGCGAGCCGGTCCCGATCGGACAGCAGCGGGATCGACGCGGCCGGGATCGGCAGCCCGAGCGCGGGATCCAGCGGGTGCACCGCGCGCTCGTCCTCCCGGACGTACTCCGTGGACATCAGGTAATTCATGATCGTTCCGTCGGTGTGCGACACGAAACCGTGGGCCACCCCGACCGGGACGTACACCGCGCGGAAGTCGGCCGGGTCCAGTTCGATCGTTTCCCACCGGCCGAAGGTGGGGGACCCGGCACGCACGTCGAGGATGATGTCGGTCGCCTTTCCGTGCACGCAGTAGACGTACTTCGCGTTGCCCGGTGGTGCGGCCGTGTAGTGCATCCCGCGGGCGACGTCCCGGTGCGAAACGCTGAGACTGTTCTGTGCCAGCGAAAACGGCCGGCCACCGAACTCACCGGTGAAAGCGCTGCCGAGGTAGGGGGAGGCGAACATCCCCCGGTCGTCGGGAAAACACGGGATCGAGAACTCGGCGGCTCCGTCGATCGTCAGCTCGCGTGCGCGCATGGGCGTGCTCCTCCTGCAGTCGCTCAGCCGGCGTTGGCTGGCTGCGGGGCCGGCGTCTTCCGGGGCTTCCGCGTCCTCCTCAGCCACCAGAAGACCAACGCCGCGTTGACCAGCCAGCCGAGCCAGAAACCCTCGAGCTCGCCGTGGGTCGCGGCGATGATCTGCGGGCCGGCGCCGGGGATCTGCAGCACCAGGATCGCGATGAGCCGTCCGGTGATGACGCTCATCGCCATCGCGAAGCTGTAGAGCATCCACCGGCGGTGTTCGCCGTAGCGGCGCTGCCGCGCCATCACCAGCCCGGTGATGGTGGTGCCGAGCGAAAGGACCGCCCAGCAAGCCATCCCGGCCTTGGCGATCGGCCCCCACGAGCTCAGCGGGATCAGCATGATCGCCAGCAGCGCGGCGGGGATCATCCCGCCGAAGACGTAGATCCGGCCGCTGGTCCGGTGGACCGCGGGGTACTTGCGGCGCAGCCACGGCGACAGCTGCAGGCACACGGTGATCCAGGCGATCGTTCCGCACGCGACGTGCAGCAGCATCACCGAGTGGTGCAGGGGCTCGGTGGGGTTCAGGGTCACCGGGGGGAACGCGCGCGGGTTCAACGTCACCACGGCGGGCACCCGCCAGAGGAGGAACGCGCCGAGCAGCAACGCCAGCGGCAAGAGCCACGGCCGCCGCCAGAACGGCTTCCGCCCGGCCCCGCGTGCCGGTCGTGGGGGACTGCCCGGGGCGCGTTCCCCGGGTACGGCCGGGGCCCGGCTGTCGAGATTCTGGGACATGGTCGCCACCTCCTGTGCGGCTGAAGCTCTCCGTGCTCCACCGTGGTTCCGGGCGGAGCAGCGCTACTCCGCCCGATCCCGCGCGGCGAGGCCGTTCAAGGGCCTCGCCGCGGGACGGCGGGCAGACCCGGGATCAGGTGGCGCTGGGCGTGAGCGTGAAGTAACGGATGTGCCACAAGGCGAAGATCTCCTCGCGGATCTCGTCGGACAACGCGACACCGCTGTCCTGTGCGAGCGTCGCCAGCGTCTTCTGCCCGTCGGTCCCCTCGAGCAAGGAGAACAGCTCGGGGGAGACCTCGGCTCGCGGCCCGGTCGCGTAGTCGAGGAAGATCTCGTGGACGACCTCGCGTTCGCCGGCCGCGCCTCGGTGGACGTTCCGGGCGAGCCGGGTGACCGGCCGGAACCCGACGACGAAGTCGTCGAACGCCCGGGTACCGCCCGGCCGGCGGCTGATCAGGTAGTCCTCGACGACCAGGTAGTCGAGATCGGTCGTGAGGAACGAGGTCAGCGCGTCCTCGACACTCTGGACGATCGGCTCCGCGTTGTTGTTGAACGAGGTGTTGAGCAGCACCGGTGTCCCGGTGATGGCGCCGAACCGCTCGACCAGGTCGTGGAACCTCCGGTTGGACACCGGGTCCACGATCTGCAGCCGTGCCGAGCCGTCGACGTGGGTGATCGCACCGAGGTGCTCGCGGTGCTCCTCCCGCACGTCGATCACGTAGGACATGAAGTCGTAGTTCGCGGTGGTGGCCGGGAGGTCGAAGTACTCCCCGGCGGCCTCCCGCGTGACGACGGGCGCGAACGGCCGGTAGCCCTCGCGCTTCTTGACCATCGCGTTGATCTTGTGCCGGTTCTCGGCGGGCCGCGCGTCGGCGATGATGCTGCGGTTTCCCAGCGCACGCGGGCCGAACTCGGAGCCACCGTGGGTCCAGCCGAGGACGGCGTCCTTCGCGAGGAGGTCCGCGGCGGTGTCGACGATGTCCGCGGGCCGCTCGAAGTCGATCAGCGCGCTCCAGGCCTTCAGCGTCTTCTCGATGCCGTAGCTGTCGCCCAGCGCCGGGCCGAGACTGGCGCACCGCAGCTGCGGCTGCCCGAAGGGGTTCTCGCCGAGCCGATGACCGGCCGCGAGAGCCGCGCCTTCGGCGGCACCGGCGTCGTGGGAGCTGGGGTGGATGAACACTTCTTCGAACAGCCCGGACTTGAGGATGAGCCCGTTGAGCGTGCTGTTGTGCGCTACCCCGCCGGTGAAGCAGAGCTTCGGGAGGCCGGCGGTCTTCGCCCAGTGCCCGAGCACGTGCAGGACGATGGTCTCCAACGTCTCCTGGAGGCCGGCGGCGAAGTCCATGTGCGCCTGGGTGAGCTCCTCACCCTTGCGGCGGGGCAGGAAGCCGCTGGAGAAGAAGACCGGGCCCACCATGTTGATCTCCGGTGCGGCCGGGTTCAGCGTGTATTCGCCGTTCTCCCCGAGGGTGTACAGGCTCTTGAAGAGTTCGCGGTAGGTCTCGGGGTTGCCGTACGGAGCGAGGCCCATCACCTTGTACTCGTCACCGAAGCGGTAGCCGACCAGGTGGATGGCGGCCTCGTACAACGTGCCGAGCGACTGGGCGATCGGGTAGGTGGACAGTGGTTCGAGCCCGCCGGCGTGGCCGCGGTAGATCGTGCCGGAGTCCTCTTCGCCGCGGGCGTCGAGCACCACGACCAGCGCTTCGTCGAATCCGGACCGGACGAAGGAGGAGTAGGCGTGCGAAAGGTGGTGGGGCGTGTAGAGGAGCTTGTCCTCCGCCGGCGCCCAGTCCAGCTCCGCGCGCAGCAGGTCGTCGATCAGCTGGCGCGAGCCGCGGTTCGGCACCCGAGGGTGGTCGAGGTACCAGGAGTTCAGGGCGTGATCGGTGAACTCCTCGTCGAAGTAGTAGCCGACCGCGTCGATGTCGGACGGCGCCGCCTTCGCGACGTCGAGGCAGGCGCGAACCGCGTTGACCGGGAACTTGGTGGTCTTCTTGATGCGGTTGAGCCGTTCCTCTTCGACGGCGGCGACGAGCTTGCCGTCCTTGATGAGGCATGCGGCCGCGTCGTGGAAATAGTAGTCCGGCATTCCCGGCACCAGATCCGCGGCCGCGGTGCCGAAGTTCCCGTTCAGCCCGAGTATCAACATCCCTAACCAGTCCTTCCCATGCGCCGTGGGTCGACTCTCGCACTTCGGTGTCCCGGACACGTCTTGTCGATTGCGGGGAAAACGAAGGACGGCCCGGCAGCGTGCTGCCGGGCCGTCCGCGAAAGGGGTGGGCTGGTGGGGTCCTCGGTCCGCTACACCTGGCGGCCCAACGGCGTCAGGTCGAGGTGGTTGAGTGTCCACAAGAGATTGTCCGTGCCACGGGCGAACGTCGAGTACGAGTGGTAGATGTCCTCGCCGTCGCGGATGAAAACGGCCATCCCCGGCAGTTCGGTACCCCACATGTCCCAGGGACCGACCTCTGCTTCGTGTTCTTCCTTCGTCCGCCAGTTGATCAGGATCGGGGCCTTTTCCTCATCGAGGGTGAAGTGGAAGTCGTAGTTGAAATCGTTGCCGAAGGAGGAGTAGTACGGCAGCGTCCACCCCATCCGTTCCTTGTACGCCTGGATCTTCGGGAACGGCGCCCGCGACTCGACGGCCAGTGTCGTGTTCTTCTCGTGCAGGTGCGGAAGGTAGCCGTGGTCCCGGATGGCGTGCCGGCAGCTCAGGCAGCCGTCGTCCCACTCGGGGGCGAACATGGCGTGCTGCAGGATCAGCTGCTGACGCCCCTCGAACAGGTCGAGGAGCGTGACCTTGCCGTCGGGGCCTTCGAAGACGTATTCCTTCTCGACCTCGATCATCGGTGAGGCCCGGCGCAACGCGGTCACGGCGTCGCGAGCACGGGTCAGTTCCTTCTCCTTGACCAGAAGTTCGCGCCGGGCGGTCAGCCATTCCTTCGGCCCGACGATTTCGGGGAGAGTGTTCGGGGTTTCTTCGGTCATGATGCCATCCTCGCGTTTCTCGGTCGCCGGGTCACGCCGCCATGCGGCTTTTTTCGTCGCTGGACTCGGAGTCTTCGCCTTTCTGCTGGTCCGCCTGGTCGGCCTGCTGGGCGCCGGCACGTCCCAGCGCCCTCGCCGAGAGCACCGCGAGCGCGAGGAAGACGACCGCGCTGACGGCGCAGGCGACGTTGAGCCCGGCCGTGTACGCGTCGTGCGCCGGTGCGAGCAGCTGCGGGAACCGTTCCCCGGCCACCAAAGCGCCGTTGACGCTTTCACTGGCCGCGGCGGCCGCATCCGGGGGGACGTCGGCGGGGATGTTGCCCGAAATCCCGCTGCGGTACACCGCCGTTCCCAGGCTGCCGAGCAGGGCGATGCCCAACGCGAGGCCGAGCTCGGTCCCGGTCTGCTGGATCGCCGAAGCGGATCCGGCCTTCTCCGGCGGTGCGGAGCCGATGATCATGCCGACGAGCAGCCCGGCGGGCAGGCCGTTGCCGCCGAGCGCCAGTGCCCAGCCGACCACCACCAGGGCCAGGGTGTCGCCGTGCAGCAGGACCGTGTCATGGCCGCCACGGGCGAACACGACGTCGAACCCGACCAGGGCGAGGACGAGGTACCCGATCGCCGCGATCACCATTCCCGCGGCGACCACGTACGCCGGGCGGAACTTCCTGGCCAGCACCGGGCCGCCCACCATCGAGCCGATGATCATCGCGACGATCGCGGGCAGCAGCCACAGACCGGCGTGCAGCGGATCGAGCCGCGCGCCGACCTGCATGTACTGCGTCACCAGCAAAGTCGTGCCACCGAGGAAGACGCCACCACCGAGCATGATCGTCAGACCGGAGCTGAAGGTCCGGTTGCTGAACATCCGCAGGTCGAGCAGGGGGTCGTCGAGCTTTCGCTGGCGTCGCGCGAACACCACGCCGATCGCGAGACCGACGACGAGCGCGATCACCGCGGCCGGTTCGAGCCCGTGCCGGGCGATTTCCTTGAGGCCGTAGACCGCGGGCAGGATCGCCGCCATCGACAGCGCGACACTGATCAGGTCCAGCCGTCCCGGGTGCGGGGCGCGGAACTCCGGGAGCACGAGCGGGCCGGCGACGAGCAGCAGCACCATGACCGGCACGCCGATCAGGAAGACCGAACCCCACCAGAACGACTGCAGCAGCAGGCCACCCAGCACCGGGCCGAGCGCGTTCCCGCCGACGAGGCAGCTCATCCACGCGGCCATCGCCGTGGCGAGCTGCTTCGGGTTCTTGAACATGGTGGAAATCAGGGCCAGCGTCGAAGGCATCAGCGTCGCGCCCGCGATGCCGAGCAGCGCACGGGCGATGATGAGCATTTCGGGGCTGGTGGAAAACGCGGCCAGCACCGAGAAGGCGCCGAACGACGCGCCACCGATCAGCAGCAGGCGCCGCCGGCCGATGCGGTCACCCACGGTGCCCATGGTGACGAGGAAGCCCGCGATCATGAAGCCGTAGATGTCGGTGATCCACAGCTGCTGGACACTGCTGGCCTGCAGTGCGACGGTCAACCGGGGCAACGCGAGGTAGAGCACGCTCAGGTCCAGTGACAGCAGCAGGGTCGGCAGCGCCAAAACCGCCAGCCCCAGCCATTCCCGCCGCCCGGCCCGTGCGGCGGTGTCTGCTCCCGCGCTCGTTTCCATCGGACGTCCCTCCTTCGTTCGGTACAGCGCCAACCGGATCGGGTTTCACGCGAAGGTATGCAGATCCAGTCCCCCATCCTTCTGTGAGGCCGATCACGTCGCAACTTCGAGAATGCTCTCTCCGTGCCCGGTGAATTCCCGTTCGCACCGGGGCGCACTTCAGAGGATGCCGCAAGCCGGGGTGAACCGCGAGGATCGCAAGCGGTGACAACCGGCGGCTGCCGGCGCGGCGTGTCCGGCACGCGGCGACTGATTTTGACTGTGGCTTCCACCCGGAGGAGACGGATATGAGCGACACTGCCGATGTCGTCGTGGTAGGTGGCGGGATCATGGGGCTCACCCATGCCGTGCACCTGCTCGAGGCCGGCGTCGAGAAGGTTCACCTGATCGAGCGAGACGGCCTGTGCGAGGGCACAACCGGTGCCGGTGGCGGTTTCCTGGCGCCCTGGACGGTCATTTCCCATCTGCACGGCCCCGATTCGCCCGCCGGACCGCTCGAGCGGTACGGAATGGAGTTCTACGCCAAGCTGAACGCCGCGGGCCACGACATCGACTACCGGCAGAACGGCGTGTTGTGGGTGACCGCCAGCGAAGGCACCTGGGCACTGGCGCAGAGCCTCGCCTGGGACGTCGCCGACGCCGCCGCCGTGGCCGTGGAACCCGGCCGCATGGCGGAGTTCAGCGCCGGTGTGGTGTCGGGCGATGGGGTGTACGGCGGTTACTACGTGCCTTCCGGCGCGCAGATCAGCACGACCAAGGTCGGCACCGCACTCGCCGCGCGCATCCGTGAACTCGGCGGTGTCGTCGAGACCCGCCGTCCGGCGGAGGCGATCCGGGTGTCCGGTGGCCGCGTGACCGGGGTGGACACCGCCTTCGGGCGCATCGACAGCGACCACGTCGTGCTGGCGGCCGGTGCGTGGAGCAACCAGCTGCTCGAGCCGCTGGGCGCGTTCCTGCCGGCGGTTCCCCAGATCACTTCGCGCATCATCACCGAGGACCTCGGAATTCCCGAGACCCTGCCGATGCTCTTCATGCTCGGCCTGGCCCCGGACGAGCCGGGCGGCGGTACGCCGCTGTGGGTGCGGTGGCACGACGGGGGGCTGCTGTGGGGCGGCATGTACGGGACCTACCCGCGTGACGTGCTGGCGGACGCGCCGATCCCGGACCGGCTCGACGAACTGCCCACCGACGGCATCCTCGAGGACCAGCGGATGGCCAGGGGAGCGGCGGGTTTCATGCCCGTGCTGAGCCGTCCGGCGAGCATCCGGGTCAAGCACGGCGCGCCGTGCTACACGCCGGACAACCTCGCGCTCGTGGGCCCGGTGCCCGGCATCGAGGGGCTGCACGCGCTCGGCGGCGACAACGAGCTCGGCGTGACGCAGGGCCCCGGCCTCGGCAAGGTGCTGGCCGACCACATCGTGCACGGCACGAGCGAACTCGCGGAGCTGGGACCCTGGTGCCTGGACCGCTTCGGTGACCGGTACACGAACGCCGCCGAGGCGTACGCGGGTCTCACCGAATCGCTGACCAAGCTGCTGGAATCGGACTAGCGCCTGCTCCGGTCCGCAACGACCCGGGCACCCCGGTGGTGACGGGCGGGTTCGTCCCGCACCGTCACCGCCGGGGTGCCCGTCGTGGTGCCCGCTCAAGGGGCACGACAGCGCGTGGCCCGTCCCGGTCCGGGCGCGCGGCCGATCCGGACCGGTGCCCCACCGGTCCGGATCGGCCGCGCCGGGCTCAGGCGGCCCGGGGCGTGGGTGTGGCGGCGGCCTCCGAGCGGAGCGCCGCGTGCACTTCCTGCAGGGACCGCACCGGCACACCGCGCTCCGCCTCCGCCCCCGGTTCCGGCGCGGTGCCGGGAGTTCCCGTCACGGCGAGGGTGCGGACGTCGAACCGGAGCTGCCCGTCGTGCGGGTCCACGCGCGGAGTCAGGACCAGCCCGGCCGCGCCGGTCCCGGTGCGGGCGACGGCCTGTTCCACGCCGTCCGCGGCCGGTTCCTCGGCGCAGGCGATGCCCGCGGCCCGCAGCAGCTCGGCGGTCCCCGGCGTAGCCGTGAACGTGAACCCGAGGTGGGCCAGGCGTTCGATCGCGGGGAGCCCGCCGTCGGCGCCGAGGACGGTGACGACCACCTTCGCGTGGTTGACCGACCCACGGGCCGCCGTCTGCGCCTTGAGGTAGGCGTCGGCGAACCGGGGCCCGGTGGCCATCACTTCGCCGGTGGACTTCATCTCCGGGCCCAGCCGGTCGTTCACCGGTTCCCCGCGCGGGGTGCGGAACCGGCCGAAGGGCAGGATGGCTTCCTTGACCGCGAAGGGAGCGGAGGCGGGCGGGAGGCCGCCGTCGCCGCTGCGGGCCAGCAAGCCCTCGGCGCGCAGTTCCGCGATGGTGGCGCCGAACATGATCCGGGCCGCGGCCTTCGCCAGCGGTGTCCCGGTCACCTTGCACACGAACGGCACCGTGCGGGAAGCCCGCGGGTTGACCTCCAGGACGTACAGGTCGTCGCCTTGGAGTGCGTACTGGACGTTGAACAGTCCGCACACGCCGATGTGCCGCGCGAGCGCCGTGGTGTACCGGCGCACCTCCGCCAAGTGCTCCGGCGTGAGGGTCACCGGCGGGAGCACGCACGCCGAATCGCCGGAATGGATGCCGGCCTCTTCGAGGTGTTCCATCACGCCGCCGAGGTACACCTCACCGGTGGCGTCGGCGAGCGCGTCGACGTCGATCTCGACCGCGCCGGCCAGGAACCGGTCGACGAGGACCGGGTGGCGCGGCGAGATGTCCGTCGCGCGGGCGATGTAGCGCTCGAGCGTGTGCCGGTCGTGAGCCAGTTCCATGCCGCGGCCGCCGAGCACGTACGACGGCCGGACGAGCACGGGATACCCGATCTCGTCGGCGATCCGCTCGGCTTCGGCGAAACTGCGCGCCATGCCGTACCTCGGTGCCAGCAGCCCGGCGCGGGTCACCAGCTCGCCGAAGACCCCGCGGTCCTCCACCGAGTGGATCGCGTCCGGGGTCGTCCCGACGACGGGCAGCCCGGCCGCGGCCAGCTCCCTGGCGAGCCCCACCGGCGTCTGCCCGCCCAGCTGGACGACCACGCCGGCCACGCCGGGACCGCCGGCGGCGAGGCCGGACTCGTGCTCGGCCCGGTACACCTCGAAGACGTCCTCGAACGTCAGCGGCTCGAAGTAGAGCCGGTCGGCCGTCCGGTAGTCGGTCGACACGGTTTCGGGGTTGCAGTTGACCATGACCGTCTCGTAGCCGGCCTCGCGCAGCGACATCGCCGCGTGCACGCAGGAATAGTCGAACTCGATGCCCTGCCCGATCCGGTTCGGACCGGAGCCGAGGATCAGCACCTTGGCGCGGGCCGAGAGCGCGACTTCGGTCTCCTCCTCGTAGCACGAGTAGTGGTAGGGCGTGCTCGCGGCGAACTCCGCGGCGCACGTGTCGACGGTCTTGTACACCGGGAACACGCCCAGCCGCTCTCGCAGCGCGCGGACGCCGCCTTCGCCGTCCAGCTCCGGCCGGAGCGCGCCGAGCTGCTCGTCCGACAGACCGGCGCGCTTCGCGTCCCGCAGCAGGGCGGGATCGAGCTCGGGCGCGGTGACGATCCGGGCCCGCAGCTCGACGAGGACGGCGATCTGGTCGACGAACCAGGCGTCGATGCCGGAGGCCTCGGCCACCTGCGTGACCGTGACGCCGGCCCGCAGCGCCCGCTCGACGGTGTGGAGACGCCCGTCGTGCGGGACGCGCAGGGCGGCGAGCAGCGAACCGGCGGTCTCCGGCTCGGGTTCCCCGGTGGTCCAGAAGCCCGTAGCGGGTGTTTCCAGCGACCGCATGGCCTTGGTGAGGGCTTCGGCGAAGGTTCGGCCGATCGCCATCGCTTCACCGACCGACTTCATCGTGGTGGACAGCTCGGTGTCGGCGTCGGGGAACTTCTCGAAGGCGAACCGGGGCATCTTCACCACGACGTAGTCGAGCGCGGGCTCGAACGCGGCGGGGGTGGATCGCGTGATGTCGTTCGGGATCTCGGCGAGCGTGTAACCGATGGCGAGCTTCGCCGCGATCTCGGCGATCGGGAACCCGGTCGCCTTCGACGCCAGCGCGGAGCTCCGCGACACCCGCGGGTTCATCTCGATGACGACCATCCGGCCGGTCTCCGGCTCGACGGCGAACTGGATGTTGCAGCCACCGGTGTCGACGCCGACCTCACGGAGCACGGCGATCCCGAGGTCGCGCATGGCCTGGTATTCGCGGTCGGTGAGGGTCATCGCCGGGGCCACGGTGACGGAGTCGCCGGTGTGCACGCCCATCGGGTCGACGTTCTCGATGCAGCAGACCACCACGACGTTGTCGTCGCGGTCGCGCATCAGTTCGAGCTCGTACTCCTTCCAGCCCAGCACGCTTTCTTCGATCAGCACCTCGCCGACCGGGCTCGCGGTCAGCCCGCCGCCCGCCAGGCGTTCGAGCTCCTCGTCGGTGCGGGCCAGGCCCGAACCGAGGCCGCCCAGCGTGTAGCTGGGCCGGACCACGACCGGCAGGCCGAGCTCTTCGACGGTCGAAACGACTTCCGCCATCGACCGGCACACCCGCGACCGCAGCACGATGTCCTCACCGCACGGCGAGGACGCGGCCGCGAAACCGATGCGGGCCCCGGCTTTCGCGACGACGTCCTTGAACAGCTGGCGGTCTTCGCCGCGGCGGATCGCGTCGAGGTCGGCGCCGATGAGCTCCACACCGTACCGGGCGAGCACGCCCGTCTCGGCCAGTGTCACCGCCGTGTTGAGCGCGGTCTGCCCGCCGAGCGTGGCCAGCAGCGCGTCCGGTCGTTCCCGGTCGATCACCTTCTCGACGAACTCCGGGGTGACCGGCTCCACGTAGGTCGCGTCGGCGAACTCCGGGTCCGTCATGATGGTCGCCGGGTTGGAGTTGATGAGGCTGACCCGCAGGCCCTCCTGACGCAGTGCGCGGCACGCCTGGGTGCCCGAGTAGTCGAATTCGCACGCCTGGCCGATGACGATCGGGCCGGACCCGATGATGAGGACGTGACGCAGGTCGGTCCGCCTAGGCATACCGTCCCTCCAAAAGCGCGGCGAAGCGGTCGAACAGCGGGTCGGCATCGTGCGGGCCGGCCGCCGCTTCGGGGTGGTACTGCACCGAAAAGGCCCGGGTGTCACGGCACCGCAGCCCCTCGACGACCTGGTCGTTGAGGCACACGTGGCTCACCTCGACCGTGCCGTACGGGGTCGGCGAGCGCCGGTGCGGTGGCGCGTCGACCGCGAAACCGTGGTTGTGCGCGGTCACCTCGACCTTGCCGCTCGACCGATCCAGCACCGGCTGGTTCAGCCCGCGGTGGCCGTACCCGAGCTTGTAGGTGCCGAACCCGAGCGCCCGCCCGAGGATCTGGTTCCCGAAGCAGATGCCGAACACCGGGATCCGACGGTCGAGGACCGCCCTGGTCAGTGCGACGGCGGTGTCCGCGGTGCCGGGGTCGCCCGGGCCGTTGGACAGGAAGACCGCGTCGGCACCCACCGCCAGCACCTGCTCCACCCCCGAATCCGGCGGGAGCACATGGGTGGTGATCCCTCTGGCGGCGAGCCGCCGCGGGGTGTTCCGCTTGATGCCGAAGTCGATCGCGGCCACGGTGTACCGGGTCGCACCCTCGCTGGGCACCGTGTAAGCGCTCGCGGTCGCCACTTCGCCGGCCAGGTCGGCGCCGGACATCGACGGCTGCTCCCGCACCCGGTCCAGCAGTGACCGCGGCTCGGTGTCCACAGTGGATATACCGGCGCGCATGGTGCCCCGCTCGCGCAGGTGCCGGGTCAACGCCCGGGTGTCGACACCGGAGATGCCGACGACCCCCTCGGCGGTCAGGCGGTCTTCGAGGCCGCCGCGGGCGCGCCAGTTCGACCGGAGCCTTGCCGGTTCGCGCACGACGTAGCCGGAAACCCAGATCCGCGCCGATTCGTCGTCTTCGCCGTTGACGCCGGTGTTGCCGATCTGCGGCGCGGTCATCGCGACGATCTGACGGTGGTAGGAGGGGTCGGTCAGCACTTCCTGGTAGCCGGTCATCCCGGTGTTGAAGACGGCTTCGCCGAACGTCTCGCCCCGGGCGCCGAAGGCGTCGCCGGCGAAGCACCGGCCGTCCTCGAGGACCAGGATCGCCGGTTCGCGGCTCATGACGACGGCTCGTTCCGCGTGCCGGCCCGGCCGTCCGGATGGTGTGTAAGGTCGGCGTGAAACTTGTGCACCGGCTACCTCATTCCGACATCCTGGGCGCGGCGGGTGCCGGAAGTCTTCTTCCGGCACCCGGCGCCCGCTTGCTGATTGGCTTTCGGTGGTGGTGCTCAGCCTCGGCGCACTCCGACGAACAGCCCACGGTGGACGAACCCGCCGTCGCGCCGCAGGTGTTCCGCTGCGCAGCCCGCGTGTTCGAGTGCGGTGAGGTACTCCTCGTGGGTGAACAGGGTGAGCGGCTGTACGTGGGTGAGGTGGCGGATGCCGCCGGCGTCCGCCACGAGGTAGTGCGCTTCGTGCCGCACCGAGGTTCCGGTGCGCGTCGACGTCGAGAGCCGGGCCACCGTCCGGGATTCGTCGCGGACCACGTCGTGCCCGACGTGCCCGTCGAGGAAGTTCCCCGGTGTCCAATAGGGATCGATGACGAGCACGCCGCCCGGCTCGAGGTGCCGGGCCATGGTCCTGACCGCGCCCTCGAGTTCGGCCGTGTCCCGCGAGTAGCCGATGGTGCTGGTCAGGCAGCAGACCGCGCCGAACGTGCGGCCGAGGTCGAAATCGCGCATGTCGCCCTGGTGAACGGGCGCGCCGCCGAGCCTGGCCCGGGCCAGTGCGCACATCGACTCGGACAGCTCCACTCCCGCGACCTCGCCGAAGCGCTTCGCGAGCGACTGCAGGTGGGAGCCGGTCCCGCAGCCGACGTCGAGCACGGAGTCCGCGCCGGGGTACCGGTCGAGGATCACCTCGGCGAGGATGCCGCCGTCGGCGGCGAAGTCCTGGCCGCGGCCCGCGTAGAAGAGTTCGTACAGCTCGCTGACGTCCTGGTCGTAGACGGCGCTGACCCGATCGTCGGTGGTCATCGGTTCCCGCCTTCCTCGAAGCCCGGCGCCGAGGCCGAGCGGCGGGCGACCGACGCGCGCAGCGCGGCGATGACGGTTTCGACGTCGTCGTCGGTCAGCCCCTGGTGCAGCGGCAGGCACAGGGTCCGCGCGACGGCGCGCTCCGCGTCGGGCAGCCGGGCCGCGGACCCGTAGGCTTCGACCTGGTGCAGGGCCCGGTAGCGGAACGTGGTGTAGATGCCGTTCTCCAGCAGGTCCTTTGCCACCTCGTCGCGGATCCGCTCGTCCAGCTGGACCCAGTAGAGGTAGTGCGAGGTGCGGTGCCCCGGCGGCAGGGCCGGCGGGGTGAGAATGCCGGCTACACCGGAGAGTTCCTCGTCGTACCGGGCGACGACGTCTTCCCGGCGCGCGACGAAGTCCTTCAGCTTTCCCAGCTGGACGAGCCCGATGGCGGACTGGATGTCGTTCATCACCGAGCGCCGGGAGAACGACGTGATCTGGAAGTCCCACCAGCGCTTGCTGGCGCTCTTGGCCTGGGAATAGCCGCTGAACTGTTCGAGCCCGAAGTAGGCGAACCTCGCGGCTCGCCGGACCAGCTCGGGATCGCGGGCGGACAGCATGCCGCCGTCCCCGGCCACCGCGATCTTCGCGCTGTCGAAGCTCCACGTCCCGACGTCCCCGATCGTGCCGCACGCCTGGCCGTCCACCCGGGAGGCGATGGAGTTGGCGGAGTCCTCGACGAGGAAGATCCGCCGGCGGCGGCAGAGCTCGGCGATTTCGGTGATCTGACCGGGATATCCGCCGTAGTGCAGCAGGATGACGGCCTTCGTCCGCGGGGTGAGGACGGCTTCGATGTTGTCGACGGTCGGGTTGAGCGTGCGGGGATCGACGTCGCAGAAGACCGGGGTCGCCCCGTGCGCCGCGACCGCGTTGCCCGCGCCCACGAAGCTGACGGTCGGCAGCACGACCTCGTCCCCCTCGCCCACCTCGGCGAGCTGCATCGAGATGAACAAGGCCTCCGTGCAGGAGCTGACTGTCGTGACCCGGTCGTGCGTGATACCCAGGTGATCGGCGAACATCGCCTCGAATTCCGCGGTCCGTCCGCCCTTGCCGAGCCAGTTGCTCTCGAAGACGTCAGCGACCGCGGCCAGTTCCGCCTGACCGACGGTCGGCTGGAAGACGTTGATCATCACGTTCCTCTCGTGAGGTTTCCGGCGCCTGAAACCTTTGACGGAGGTTCAGTCTCGACGGTGCGGAGCGGGTCCGCCGTCCTCAGGGTTGCTCTGGCGACGCGGGCGGGAGTGGCCGGGCCCGGCGTGAGCGGCAGCCGGAAGCGGCAGACGAAGAGAAGCCCCGGCGCGTCGAACAGTGCGAAGGTCGCTTGAGATCGCGGGACGCCGGCACCGTTTCGCGCGAACTGGAGGTTTGTCCATGCGCGTGCTGTTCCTGACCCCGGCCAACAGGTCACACCTCTACATCGCGACTCCACTGGCGTGGGCGTTGCGCAGCGCCGGGCACGACGTGTGCGTCGCCAGCAGGCCGGACCTGGCGGAGACCATCGAGCAGACCGGCCTCATCGGCGTGACCTGCGGTCCACCCGACGACGCCACCATGACCGCGCGGATGAACGAGGCCGAACCGGAGCCACCCGCGGACCCGGACGGCTGGCGGGATCCCCACCAGACCGACTACGCCAAGGACGACCGGATCGGCGAGTACGAATCCCTCATCACCAACCTCTATTCGGTGATGTCGCCGGACGCTATGCTGGACGACCTGGTGACCTTCGCCCGCCGCTGGCAACCCGATCTGGTCATCTGGGACATGCTGACCTACGCGGGCCCGTTGGCGGCCCGGGCCTGCGGCGCGGCTCACGCCCGGCTCACCCTCGCCACCGACGGGATGGGCCAGCTGCGCACCGCTTTCCTCGCCGAGCGGACGAACCCGGACTACGACCCGCTGCGCGAGTGGTTCCAGCCGCGGCTCGACCGGTACGACTGCGGCGAATTCGCCGAGGACCTGTCGCTCGGCCAGTGGACCATCGACCCGATGCCGTCGTGGACCTGGCACCCCGACGGCGTGGACTACCTCCCGGTCCGGCACGTGCCGTTCAACGGCCCCGCTCTCGCACCGAGCTGGGTCTACGAAGAACGGGACCGGCGGCGAGTGTGCGTCACGCTCGGCAACTCCCACCGGGACGCCGGCCGGGGTGAGGCGTCGGCCGCCGATCTCCTGTCCGCGGTCGCCGACCTGGACGTCGAAGTCGTCGCGACCCTCGACACCCGGCAACTGGGCGAGACCACGTTGCCCGGCAACGTCCGCGCGGTGGACTTCGTGCCCCTGAACGAACTCCTGCCGACCTGCTCGGCACTGGTCCACCACGGTGGCGCGGGCACGTTCGCCGCGGCGGTCGAACACGCCGTGCCGCAGCTGATCGTGCCCAGCAGCTGGTGGAGCGAACGCTGGTACGGGCCGATCGCGATGGCGAACGGGCTGCAGGAACACGGTGCGGGCCGGTACATCAGCGATTCCGAGCACCTGACGCCCGAGCGGCTCCGCGACGGTCTCGTCCGGGTGCTTTCGGACCCGTCCTTCCAGACCAACGCCGAGCAGTTGCGCAAGGAGACGCTGGAAATGCCGTCGCCGGCCGCGATCGTGCCGGACCTCGAGCGCCTGACCCGCCGGTATCGCGCGACGTCGTCGCGCACCGGACTGGCCGGCTGAGCGTCCGGTCGCAGACCAGGAGAAGGAGACCGACGAGATGAGCGACCAGAAGGCGCACCTGCTGGAGGAAGTCCGCAAGTACCACGAATCCGTCGACCAGGCCGCCACGTTCGAGCCGGGTGTCACGGAAATCTGGCCCTCGGGAGCGGTCCTCGACGCCGACGACCGGGTGGCGCTGGTCGAGGCCGCACTGGATCTGCGGATCGCCGCGGGGAAGTCCGTCCGCGAGTTCCAGAAGGCGATCGCGCGCAAGCTGAACCTGCGCAAGGCCCACCTGACCAACTCCGGCTCGTCGGCCAACCTCCTGGCGGTGTCCGCGCTGACGTCGCCTCACCTCGAAGAGCGGCGGCTCCGCCCCGGGGACGAGGTGATCACCCCGGCGGCGGCGTTCCCGACGACGGTGAACCCCCTGCTGCAGAACGGCCTCACCCCGGTGTTCGTCGACGTGGAGCTGAAGACCTACAACACGACGGTGGACCTGGTGAAGCGGGCGATCGGGCCGAAGACCCGCGCGATCATCATCGCGCACACGCTCGGCAACCCGTACGAGGTCACCGAGATGGCCCGGCTGGCGAAAGAGCACGATCTCTTCCTGATCGAGGACAACTGCGACGCGCTGGGGTCCACTTACGAGGGGCGCCCCACCGGCAGTTTCGGCGATCTCGCCACGATCAGCTTCTACCCGGCCCACCACATCACCATGGGCGAGGGCGGCTGCGTGGCGACCGGGAGCGTGGCCATGGCCCGCATCGTGGAATCGTTGCGGGACTGGGGCCGCGACTGCTGGTGCGAGCCGGGCAAGAGCAACACCTGTTTCAAGCGGTTCGAATGGCAGCTGGGCTCGCTCCCGGCGGGCTACGACCACAAGTACATCTATTCCCACATCGGCTACAACCTCAAGACGACGGACCTGCAAGCCGCGCTGGGCCTGACCCAGCTGGCCAAACTGGACGGCTTCTGCGCGGCCCGCAAGCACAACTGGAGCCGGCTGCGTGCCGGGCTGGAGGGGCTGCCCCACCTGGTGCTGCCGGAAGCGACCCCCGGCGCGGACCCGAGCTGGTTCGGCTTCGTGATCACCCTCGCCCAGGATGCGCCGTTCACCCGCGCACAGCTGGTGTCGTTCCTCGAAAGCCGCAAGATCGGCACCCGCAAGCTGTTCGGCGGCAACCTGACGCGGCAACCGGCGTACATCGACCAGCCGTACCGCGTCGTCGGCGAACTGACCAACAGTGACGTCATCACCGAGCGGACGTTCTGGATCGGCGTGTACCCGGGCCTGACCGACGAGATGATCGACTACGTCATCTCCTCGATCAAGGGGTTCGTGCTTTCCCGCCGTTCGTCGTCCGCCGCCGACCTCGCTGCCTGAAGGGGAGACATGTTCGAGCGACAGCTGGCCGAGGTCTGGGACCTGATCTACCGTACCGGCCGCGGCAAGGAGTACCGGGGCGAAGCGGAGATGATCGCCGAGGTCGTCCGCGCCCGCAACCCGCACGCGGCGACACTGCTCGACGTCGGCTGCGGCACCGGCGAGCACGTCCAACGGCTCGCGAAGCTTTTCGACCACGTCGAGGGCATGGACCTTTCGCCGCACATGGTGGCGATCGCGAGCGCGAAGGTACCGCAGGCGGCGTTCCACGTCGGCGACATGTGCGACTTCGACCTCGGCCAAACCTTCGACGCGGTGGTGTCGCTGTACACGGTGGTGGGCTACCTCCCGTCGATCGACGCACTGGGTGCGGCGATCGAGCGGATGGTCGCACACCTCGCCCCGGACGGTGTGCTGATCGTCGAACCCTGGTGGTTCACCGAGAAGTTCGTCGACGGCTACATCGCGGGCGACGTGGTCCGCGGCGACGGCCGGACGGTGTCCCGGGTATCCCGCACCGAACGTCGCGGCGACCACGCTCACATGGACATCCACTACGTGGTGGCGGACGAGCAGGGAATGGAGCACTTCACCGAGAAGCACGTCTTCAGCCTGTGGTCACAGGATCAGTACCTGAAGGCGTTTTCCGACGCCGGTCTCGAGATGCGTTACGTCGAGGACGCGTTGTACTGCGGGATGTTCGTAGGGCAGCGGCGATAGCGTTCGCGCTCCGGCGGCCCCACTGCCTGGTGGGGCCGCCGGAGCGCGCCCAGTTCCAGCGCGCCCAGTTCCTCGGCTCCGTGGCGATGCCCGGGGCCGGTTCTTCGGCCGCGTGGCCATGCTCGCGTGGTGATGCTCGTGCTCGACGTCGGTTTTCCGGCGGTGACGTCGGTTTTCCGGCGGTGCCGCGGTGCTCAGAACCAGCTCTCCAGCCGCGCGGCGATGTCGGCCGGGCTGGGCTGGGCGGCGATCTCCGTGGCGATCTGCTCGGCGGCCGTCCGGTGCTCGGCCGGCTCGAGTACCGAACGGCAGGCGCGGTAGACCGCTTCGATCGTGGTCTCGTCGGGCAAGAGCATGATGCCGGCCCCGCCTTTGGCCGCGGCCTCCGCGTTGTCGAACTGGTCGTCGAACTGCGGAATCATCACCTGCGGGCACGCGGCGGCGAGGGCGGTCAGCGCGGTGCCCTGCCCGGCGTGGTTGATCGTCGCCACGCAGGTTTGCAGCACCTCGGCGAGGGGCAGCCGGCCCACGTGGCGGACGCGGTCGGGCAGGTCCGGCCAGGTCGCCGCCACCTCGTCGTCGATCGCGACCACGAATTCGGCGTCCAGCGAGCTGAGCCGCCGGAGCAGCGGGACGACGAATCCGGCGATGTCCCGCGAGCCGAGGTGGGGAAGCAGCGTGCCGAACGTCAGGCAGACCCGTGGCAGGTGCCGGTGGCTGGTCAGCCAGCGAGGGACGGACGCGTCCCCGTTGTACGGCACGTGCCGGATGCTGTGGTGGGTTTCGGCGTAGGCGGGTCGCAAGCTCGGGGGCCAGGGGTTGAGCAGGACATCGGCGGCGCCGAGAGCGGTGCTTCCCCCTTCGGCGTCCCAGGCGGATCGGTACTCGGTCAGTTGCGCGGCGCCCCAGTGCAGTTCGACACGAGGCAGCCCGTGATCCTCGGCGACCAGGGGACCGGCCAGTTCCGCCCGTTCGCTGACGACCAGGTCGGGACGCCAATCCCGGACGAGCTCGTCGGCTCCGGAAAGACTGCGGCGCGCGATCCTCGCGAAGGCGAGCCCGTGCGCGAACCGCTGGTTTTCGTGCGGGAACAGGTCTGTCGCGGCAACGTCGGCCGCCCCGCCGGAAGCGCTCCACGAGCAGACCGGCAGACCGGTGCGCAGGACGGTGGCGCGGAAGTCGTTCGTCGTCGCCACCAAGACGTCGTGACCGCGAGCCCGGCACGCCCAGGCGAGCGGCACCAGAGGGAAGAAGTGACCCGGCAAACCGATGGTGGTGAACAGAATGCGCACGGCCACTCCCGCCTCGCTGACTCGACGCCGACCACGCTATCGCCGATCCGCCGCTTGCCTTCTCCTCGATTGACCCGGCCGGGACGGCCGGAGGCGCAAGCGAACTGCGGATGAGCGGCGAGCTCGCCGATGTGGCGTGGACGTTCCGGCCGCCGGCTTTCGCACCGGCCTCTTCCGTCAAGCGGCCTCCGATATGGACGGTGACGTATCCGTTGTGCCGTCCCGGTTGCCGCCGCCGGGTGGCGGATTCGGTGTGTCCGCCGAACCCGCGGTTTCGCGGCCGGCGGCCGTTGCCTGGCCGGTTCCCGGCGGGCAGCTGTCCGGGTGTCGGAAGTCCGTCGCCGTGGCGTGGCCGGTGGCCGACGGGCGGCCGGCCGTGCCGCCGGGGGTCGCCGCGGTGCCGGGTGCCGTCGCGGCGCGGGATGCGTGGCCGGCCGTGGGCGCGGAGGCTGCTGCCCCGGCTGTGGCGTCCGGCCGCACTGACCGGTCTCGTTCGTCGAGGTGGCGCAGCTTCACCAGGTGCCGCCGGACCAGGCCGGCCCGGCGGGCTTCCTCGAAGACCAGGCGGGCAGCGCGGTTCGCACGCCTGCGCTGCTCCCGTGGGGTGGGTTGCCGGTGAACCATCGTGGTCGTCCTTCGGGTGTGCTCCCGCCCGCACGGTGCCGGGAGCGGGTCTGGTGCTCGTCGCTTGGGGTGATCGTGTGGTTGCGCAAGGAGGTGATAACAAGGTCGTCTCGAAAGGAAGTCCGATCGGGGCACTGCGCCACTCGGCCGCTGACGTGTTGCGTCTTCCGGACCTGCGCTTGACAAGGCGCGGCCGTCCATTGTGGGCGCGGACCGCTGCCCAGCGACGAAACCGATTTTCCGGCCAGGGCGCACCGTGCGCGGCCCGCGCACGGCGTCTTCCCTGGTGGCGCCCCCGGCAGGACTCGAACCTGCGACCTAGAGATTAGAAGGCTCTTGCTCTATCCAGCTGAGCTACGAGGGCCCGCGCCGACGACCTGTACCGGCCGTGCCGGTCGCCCGGCATCGGCAGCTTAGTCGTCGCCAACCTCTCGATCGTTCGACACCGGCGAATCGTTTCAGGTCTCGTTCGACTTAATTCGAGAACTCGTCGGCCCCGATGTCACGGCGGGGCAACGTACCGAGCCCGCACGCCGCCGGCTCGCCCGGAACGACGATGGTGCCGACCTGCGGGCGACACTCGGTCGGGTGGCCGCGTGCCTGCTGCTCGCGTGCCTGGTGGTGTGACGAAGGGCATGGCTTCCTCGCTTTCCGAAACGGTTGCTGGGGTGGGCCCGCGGGCGGCTGAGTCGCGGGCGACGGCTGGAGGCTGGTCGTGTGTGGCCGGTCGCTGTGCGTGGTCGGCCCGGGGTGCCCCACGGGGCCGCCATGACCCCCTACGTTGCGAGGGGTCCCACCGGAGCCGCCCGGCGAAGATCGGCGAGCCAGGGACCACGGAGCCCGCCTGGGCGGGCACCGGCGAGCGAGAGCCACCGGAGCCCGCACGGGCGAAGACCCGCGGGAGCGGGGCCCGTGGGCGCGCCACGCCGGAGAGGCGCGCCCACGGGTTGGGGCCGCTGTCGGGGGAGCGGCCCCGGACGGGCCCGTCCGCCGCCGCGAGCCGGCTCCCCCTTGGGGCGGACGGCGGTGTGGGCCCAGCTCATGACGTCACTCCCAGATCTGGATCCCGCGGACCAGGAACGGCGCGTCCGGCACGAAGGTGCCGCCCCCCGGATAGGTGACGAAATCACCCTCGGTCGAGCATTCCTCGCTCTGGTACACCGTGACGTCCCGGCTCATCCGGTTCACGAACGACGATCCGTCGAATCCTCCGGGCAGGGAAATGCATTCCCCCGGATTCGCGGTGCGCAGGTCGAAACGCTGGGCCTCGCCGCCATAACCGTCCGCGGACCACAGGCAGAACTCACCCTTCCGGCAGCTCGGATCCGCCGGGGCCGACGCGGCCTGTGCCACTCCGGCACTGGTCAAGAGCCCGACCACCGCCAAGACGAGCAGGTGCGGCAGGCGGGTGCGAAGACGACGTGAAGACATTGTGGATTTCCCCTCCGGAGTCGCGGCCCGATTGCGGGCCGCGGTGAACGTGTAATTCCAGATTGGCGGGTTGCCGGCCAGTTGTCAGCCCGTGATTTCCTTTCTGTGGACAAGTCGCCGGTGGGTGACCGGTTGTCCACAGGTCCGCGAATGGGTCTTGCGGCCGGGGAGTTCCAGTGTTACGCGCGGCCGTGCCAAGCTGGCACGATCGAGAGGGGGCAGCGATGCGAGACCGGGTCGCGGTGTTCACCGTCTTCGCCCTCAACGGCCTCGCGGTGGGCTCGTGGGCGACGCGGACGCCCGCGTTGACCGCGCAGGTGCACGCCTCACCGGGGGTTTTCGGGCTCGCCCTCTTCGGTGCCAGCGCCGGCCTGCTGGCCGCCGCCTCGTTGTCCGGGCGGCTCGTCGAACGCGCCGGGGCCAGGGCGGCCGTGGCGGGGAGCACCGGCCTGGCCGCCGTCTCGCTGGTGCTGATCGGGTTCGCGCCCGACGTCCCGCTCCTGGCCGGGGCGCTGTTCGTGATGGGCGTGAGCATCGGGATGCTCGATGTCGCGATGAACGTCGCCGCGGTGGCTGTCGAACGCCGGTCCGGCCGTCCGCTCATGCCGGTGTTCCACGCGGGTTTCAGCTTCGGCGCGCTCGCCGGTTCGCTGGCCGCGGGCCTCGCCGCCGCGCACGGCTGGTCCCCGGCGCGCCATCTCACCGTCGCCGGCGTGGCCACCGTCGTGGTGCTGCTGTCGGTGGTCCGCGCGGTCCCCGGCATCCACCCCGCGCACACCACCGGGCCCGTGGCGACCACCGGCCGCCGGGCCCCGGTGCGCCGTCCGGCGCTGTGGCTGCTCGCCGCCGTCGCGCTGTGCTCGGCCGTCGCCGAGGGCGCGGTGGGGGACTGGTCCGCGCTGCTGATGACGGCCGAACGCGGGGCGGGCCCGGGCGCCGCCGCACTGGCGTTCGCGGGGTTCCAGCTGGTCATGACCCTGACCCGGCTCGGCGGTCCGTGGCTGCAGCGGCGGTTCGGGCTGACCCGCTGCCTCACCGGGGGTGCGACGCTGGCCGCGGCCGGGCTGCTCGCCGCGGCCGCCGTCCCGGTCGCCGCCGTCGGCTTCGCCGGCTTCGCGCTGGCCGGCGCGGGGCTCGCCGCGTCGTTCCCGCTCGCGCTCAGCCTGGCCGGGGACGCCGGGAAACGCGCCGACGGCACCGGCGGGGAACGCGAAATCGGCTTCGTCACGGCGATCGCCTACACCGGGTTCCTCGGTGGTCCGCCGCTCATCGGCGGGATCGCGCAGGCGGCGGGTTTCGGCGTGGCGTTCCTGTTCGTCACGCTGATCGCCGCGCTGATCCTGCCCGCCGCGGTCGCCGCCCGGCGGTCGCGCCGCCGCGAGGAAGCGCGGCAGACGTCCGGATGAAGGCGGGAGGGACCGCCGCACCCGGGACGTCACCTCGAAGGCCGCCCGACCCGTTGACAGTGCGGAACCGCTCGGGGCAAGCTGATCCGGGTCGGTAAACTGAAATGAATACGGCGACGTTTCAATTTCAGGTCGGCTGATCAAGGCGGGGGCGCCTTGACCGGGGAGGACGTCGTGAGGGTTGTGCTGCTCGGCGGAGCGGGGGCGCTCGCCGGCGGAAGCGGGCGGTGGGGCGGGCTGTCGCTCGTCCAGAGCGCCGTGCCGCGGCTCGTTCTGGTGCCCGCCGCGTTCCGGCTGGCGCTGTTCCTGCAGGCGGTCTGGTCCACCGGCGCGCTTGGCGCGCCGGCGCTCTGGCTCACCGTCGTGTTCTTCGTCGTGCCCAACCTCCTGGAGGTGGCCTGGGTCTTCCGCCGCGCGACCGGCATCCGGCCGGTTCTCGCCGCCGACACCGCGTACACCCTCGTCACGAGCCTGGCGGCGGCGGCGTTCGCGCCCGGCCTGCTCACCCTGACCTGGCCCAACATCATGGGCACGGTCATGGTCTGGACCCTGCTGCGCGGCGCGCCGTCCGGGGCGGTCGCCGTCCTCGGCGCCGTGCTCCTGCGCTACGGCATGGCCGCGGTGTCGGGCACCTCGGCCCCCGCGACGTGGATCCTGCTGGCCCTGGTCGCGGCCGCCGCGACGGCCCTGGCCATCGTGCTGCTGGTCGCCGGGTCGATGCGGTTCGCGCTCGGGCTGGGCGAGCAGCGTGGCCGCGCTGCCGAGCGGGAGCGGCACCGCCGCGACGTCCACGACACCGTCCTGCAGGTGATGGAGTCCCTCGCGCTGCCCGCGCCCGGGGACGCGCTCGACCCGCGAGGCAGCCTCGACCAGGTCCGCCGCACCGCCCGCGCGCAGGCCCTGCGGCTGCGGCTGAGCCTCGACGGCGACGCGCCCGCCGAGCCGGGCGGGCTCGAACACCGCCTCGGCGCGCTGGCGGTCGAGATGACGGCCGACGGTCTCCGTGTCGACCTCGTGGTCCTCGCGAAGCCCACGGACGTCCCCGAAGCCGTCGTCAACGCTCTTCACGACGCCACCCGCGAAGCCCTGCGAAACACCTTGAAGCACGCGAGAACGGCGAAGGCCGTGGTGTGCCTCGAAGAGCGCGAAGACGTCGTCACGGTGTCCGTGCGCGATCACGGCACCGGCTTCGACCTCGCCGCGAGCCACGTGGGGTTCGGCATCGAGAACTCGATCCACGCGCGGATGGCCGAGATCGAGGGCGCCGCGCGCATCGACTCGGCGCCCGGCCACGGCACCCGCGTCGTGCTGACCGCGCCGCTAAAGCTGGGTTTCCCCGTCGGGTGAGTCCCGCCACTGGGCGAACGGGCGGTCCAGCGCCCACTTGCCGTCCTGCTCTTCTAGGACGCGGTACTCGCAGGTCGCCGGGTTGGACAGGGACTCGAACAGCTCGATGCTCCAGCCGAAGAGCCGCCGGCACAGCAGCCGCAGCGTGAGCCCGTGGGAGACGATCAGGACCGTCTCCGGGTGACTTTCCTCGCGCACCCGCAGGTCCGAGAGGAACGCCGCGACGCGGTCGTCGACGTCCGCGCCCGACTCGCCGAACGGCAGCCGGTAGAAGAAGTGCCCGAACTCGTGGCGCCGCGCCTTCTGGACCTCCTGCTCGGCCGGGTCCTGCAGGTTGCCCCAGTCCTGCTCGCGCAGCCGCGGCTCCTGGACCAGCCGCTCGCACGACGCGTGGATGTCCAGCAGCCGCAACGTCTCCCGGGTGCGCAGGTACGGGCTGACGTACACCGCGGGCCGCGAGCCGTCGAGCAGCCGCGCGATCTCCGGCGCCACCGCGCGGGCCTCCTGCTCTCCCTCGGCGGTCAGCGGCAGCGCGTGGTCGGGGATCCGCGTGTAGGCGAGCTCGTCGACGTTGCCGAGCGACTCGGCGTGCCGCAGCAGGATCATCTTCACGGCTCCCATCCTGCCCGTCACACGGGCCTGACCGGGGCTGGGCATACGCTCAGGGGCGTGTCCGCGACGAAATCCGACGTCCCCACCCAGCGCCGGGCCAGCGTGCTGCCCCTGCTCGTGGTCGGTGTCCTGCTGGCCGCCGTGGTCGCGATCGGCCTGATCGCGCTCACCGGCGGGGCCGGTTACGCCATCGCCGGCCTGCCCGATCCGGGGCTGGTCACCAAGTACGGCATCACCGTCATGCGCGTGGTGTCCGAATCCGCGTCGGTGATCTGCGTCGGGTCGCTGCTGCTGGCCGCCTTCCTGGTGCCGCCGCAGAAGTCCGGGACGCTCGGGCCCGAGGGCTACGGCGCCCTGCGCGCGGCGGGGATCGCCGCCTGGGTGTGGTTCGCCGCGGCCCTGCTCTCGGTCGCCTTCACCGCCGCCGACACCGCCGGAAAGCCCTTCGGTGACGTCCTGGACCCGCAGACGCTGCTCGACCTCGTCGGCGCCATCGAACAGCCGAAGGCGTGGCTGTGGACGGCGCTGATCGCGATCCTCATCGCGCTCGGCTGCCGGCTCGCGCTGTCCTGGGGCTGGACGGCGGTGCTGTTCTTCGCCGCCGTCGGCGGGCTGGTCCCGGTCGCCGTCACCGGGCACTCCGCCAGCGGCGGCTCGCACGACGTCGCCACCAACAGCCTGCTGTTCCACCTGGTCGCCGCGGCGTTGTGGGTTGGCGGCCTGGTCGCCCTGCTGGCGCTGGGTTACCGGCGCGGGGGCCACCTGAGCCTGGCCGCGCAGCGGTTCTCCAAGCTGGCCCTGGTCTGCTGGATCGTGATGGCGCTCTCCGGCGCGGTCAACGCGCTGGTCCGGATCGGCCTGAACGACCTGTTCACCACCGACTACGGCCTGCTCGTGGTGGCCAAGACGGTGGCACTGCTGCTGCTCGGGGTGTTCGGTCACCAGCAGCGCGAAAAGGGTGTCGCGAACCTCGTCGACGGCAAGGGCGGCGCCCAGCTGCTGCGCCTGGCCTCGGTCGAGATCCTGATCATGTTCGTCACCATCGGCATCGCCTCCGGGCTGGCCAGGACACCGCCGCCGGCGGACGCGATCACCCAGCCGTCCACCACCGAGCTGCTGATCGGCTACAACCTCGACGGCGCGCCGACGGTGTGGCGGCTGCTCTTCGACACCCGCTTCGACCTGGTGTACGGAACGCTCGCACTGGTGCTGGGCGGCCTGTACCTCGCCGGGGTCCGGCGGCTGCTGCGCCGCGGCGACACCTGGCCGGTGGGCCGCACGGTCGCCTGGATCGCCGGCTGCGTGGTGCTGCTGATCGCGACGTCGTCGGGCGTCGGCCGGTACGCGCCCGCGATGTTCAGCGTGCACATGGGCAACCACATGCTGCTGTCGATGGTGGCGCCGGTGCTGTTCGTGCTCGGCGGGCCGGTGACGCTCGCGCTGCGTGCCCTGCCGGCCGCGGGCAAGGACACCCCGCCCGGGCCGCGCGAGTGGCTCGTCGCCTTCGTCCATTCGCCGGTGTCGCGGTTCCTGACCCACCCGGTGGTCGCGCTGCTGCTGTTCGTCGGCTCGTTCTACGCGCTCTACTTCTCCGGCCTGTTCGACACCGCCCTGAACTACCACTGGGCGCACCTGGCGATGAACGGGCACTTCCTGCTCGCCGGGTACGTCTTCTACTGGCCGGTGATCGGCGTCGACCCGGCGCCGCGGCGGATCCCGTACCTCGGCCGGCTCGGGATGATGTTCGCCGCGATGCCGTTCCACGCGTTCTTCGGCGTGATCCTGATGAGCAAGCAGACGGTCATCGGGCAGGTCTTCTACGGCCAGCTGCACCTGCCGTGGGTCACCGACCTGCTCGCCGACCAGCGGCTCGGCGGCGGCATCGCCTGGGCGGCCGGCGAGGTCCCGGTGCTGCTGGTGCTGATCGCGCTGCTGGTGCAGTGGTCGCGTCAGGACGAGCGCGAGGCGAAGCGGCGTGACCGGCGCGAAGCGGTGACGGGCGACGAAGAGCTGAACGCCTACAACGCGATGCTGAAGAACCTCGCCGAGGGCAAGCGGGCCGACTGAGTCTCGACGTCCGGTTGAGCTTGAGCCGCTGTCCGGCTGCCGGGAAAACGGCCGTTTCGGTAGTCTCGCCGTGATCTCGGGCTGACTTTCGGTAGTGCGGTGGTGACCGGCGTCGAGCCGCGATCAAGCGCGCTCTACGATCGTGGGTATGGCCGAGTTCATCTACACCATGAAGAAGGTGCGCAAGACCGTCGGGGACAAGGTCATCCTCGACGACGTCAGCACCGCGTTCTACCCCGGCGCCAAGATCGGCGTGGTGGGGCCGAACGGTGCCGGTAAGTCCACCGTTCTCAAGATCATGGCGGGGATCGAGCAGGCCAGCAACGGCGAAGCGTTCCTCCAGCCCGGCGCCTCCGTCGGCATCCTCATGCAGGAGCCGGTGCTCAACGAGGAGAAGACCGTCCGGCAGAACGTCGAGGAGGGCCTCGGCGAAGTCAAGGTCAAGCTCGACCGGTACAACGAGGTCCTCAAGCTCATGGAGACCGAGTACACCGAAGAGCTGATGGAGGAGATGGGCCAGCTCCAGGAGGAGCTGGACCACGCCGACGCCTGGGAGCTCGACTCGACCGTCGAGCAGGCGATGGACGCGCTGCGCTGCCCGCCGCCGGACGAAGGCGTCTCCCACCTCTCCGGTGGTGAGCGCCGCCGGGTCGCGCTGTGCAAGCTGCTGCTGTCGGCGCCCGACCTGCTGCTGCTCGACGAGCCCACCAACCACCTGGACGCCGAAAGTGTCCTGTGGCTGGAGCAGTTCCTCTCCCGCTACGCCGGCGCCGTCCTCGCCGTCACCCACGACCGGTACTTCCTGGACAACGTGGCCCAGTGGATCATGGAGATCGACCGCGGCCGCGTCGTCGGCTACGAGGGCAACTACTCGACGTACCTGGAGAAGAAGCGCGAGCGCCTCGAGGTCCAGGGCAAGAAGGACCAGAAGCTCGCGAAGCGCCTGAAGACCGAGCTCGAGTGGGTGCGGTCCAACGCGAAGGCGCGGCAGACCAAGTCCCGCTCGCGCCTCGACCGCTACGAGGAGATGGCGGCGGAGGCGGACAAGCACCGCAAGCTCGACTTCGAAGAGATCCAGATCCCGCCGGGCCCGCGGCTGGGCAACGTCGTGGTCGAGGTCGAGAAGCTGCGCAAGGGCTTCGACGAGCGCGTCCTCATCGACGGGCTGTCGTTCGACCTGCCGCGCAACGGCATCGTCGGCGTGATCGGCCCGAACGGCGTCGGCAAGACCACGCTGTTCAAGACCATCGTCAGGCTCGAGGAGCCGGACGGCGGCGAGGTCAAGATCGGCGAGACGGTCAAACTGTCCTATGTGGACCAGAACCGCGGCGGGATCGACCCGAAGAAGACCGTCTGGCAGGTCGTCTCCGACGAGCTGGACTACATCCACGTCGGGCAGACCGAAATGCCGTCGCGGGCGTACGTCAGCGCGTTCGGCTTCAAGGGCCCGGACCAGCAGAAGCCGGCGGGCGTGCTCTCCGGTGGTGAGCGCAACCGGCTCAACCTGGCGCTGACGCTCAAGCAGGGCGGGAACCTGATCCTGCTCGACGAGCCGACGAACGACCTGGACGTCGAGACGCTGGGCTCGCTGGAGAACGCGCTGGAGCAGTTCCCCGGCTGCGCCGTCGTGATTTCCCACGACCGGTGGTTCCTGGACCGGGTCGCGACGCACATCCTGGCCTGGGAAGGCACCGACGAGAACCCCGCGCAGTGGTTCTGGTTCGAGGGCAACTTCGAGGGGTACGAGAAGAACAAGGTCGAGCGGCTCGGCGCCGAAGCGGCCCGGCCGCACCGCGTCACCCATCGCAAGCTGAAGCGCGACTGAGGGGGCGGGTTTCCCCGTGGAAGCCAGCAAACAGCACCGGACGGGCCCGTTCTCGCGCACTGAGAGCGGGCGCTCCGCCAATGCCGGGGGAACCCTCTCCGCAGTCGGCCGGCTGATCGAGCGGGCGGACGCCCTGCACCTGCGGGCGCCCGAGCTCGCGCTGGTCCTCGGCGAGCGCGCGGCCGCGCTGGCCGAGGCCGCGAGCGCCGACGAGCAGTGGATCCGGGCCGAGAGCCTGGTCGTGTCCGCGCGCGTCCGGGTCGGCGACCGCCCGGGGACCGTCGGGCGCGCGGTCGCGGCGTTGCGCGCGGCCGAGCACGCGGGCTACGGCGACATCGCCGCGCGCCTGCGCATCGACCTCGCCGTCTGCGCCCGCAGCCTGGGCGTGCCGCTGACCGGCCTCGCCGCGTTGCGGCCGGTGCTCACCGATCCGGTGGTCTCACCGGTGCACCGCGCGGCCGCGTTGTGCCACCTGGTGGGTTGCCTCGGCCAGCTCGGACGCAAGTCGGAGCTGGACCGCGTGCTCGTGGAGGCGGACAAGCTCGTCGTCGGCGACGACTCGCTGGGTGCGGACACCCAGCTGCTGGTGCGGGCGCTGCTGCGCGTCGGCACGGCCGCCCACCGGCGGCGCCACGGCGACTTGACGGCGGCGGCCGACGCCGCCCGGACCGGGCTCGGTTTTTTGGAGAAGCTCGACAACCCGGCCGACGACGGCGGTCTCGTCCGCATCCGGCTGGTGCTGCTGCTGGTCAGCACGCTGCTCGACCGCGGCGACGCCGAAATGGCGTACGAGATCGCGGAGCCGGTGCTGGCCGAGCCGGTGCGCGCGGCGGGCGTCGCACCGATGGGCTGGCTGCGGCTGGCCGTCGCGACGCGCGTCCACTTGCCCGCGGGGTCCGGCGAAGCGGCGATCGAGCTGGTCCGCGAAGCCGTGGCGAGCACGGACCGGCACGGGCTGTCGGCGATCACCGCCCGGTTGTGGCTGGAGCTGGCGCAGCTGCAGGAGCGGTTCGGGCAGGCGGAGGAGGCCATCGCGTGCCTGTACCGCTCGCGGGCGGCGGAGCAGCTGCACGCCCGGGCCCGGCGGCAGGCGTGCAGCGTGCTGGCCGGCGAGTTCGGCACGGGGCAGCCGGCCTCGGTGGATCTGGACGAGGTGCTGAAGGCGGTGCCGTCGCGGCCGGTCCCGGTCGTCGCGGCCGAGCCGGTTCCCCAGCCGGTTCCTCAGCCTGAGCCCCGGACGCCGGCGTGGTCGTTCGGACGGCCGCGGGTGACCGCCGATGCGGCGGAGACGACGTTGATGCCGGCGGTGCGGGATGAGCCGGGATCCCGGGTGCGGCCGGAGCCGATCGAGGTGCGGGCGCCGGAGCGCCGGCCCGGTGAGCCGGGTGCGACGCGGGAGCCGGTCGCCTCGCGGCCGGGCCGAGGAGCGGAGCGGCCGGAGCCTGGTGAGCCGCGGCCGGTGGTTCGACCGGGACCCGTCGAGACGAGGTCGGCGCCCGAGCTTGCCGAACCGCGTGCGGCTGGGCTGGGTTCGGGGCACGGGCCGGAGTTCGGTGAGTCGGCGGGGCGTGGTGCTGGGCTGGGGTCGGAGCACCGATCGGAGCTTGGTGAGTCGGCGGGGCGAGGAGCTGGGCAGGAGCCGGGGTACCGACCGGAGCTTGGCGAGTCGGCGGGGCGTGGCGTCGGACCAGGGACGGAGCACCGATCGGAGCCCGGCCAGTCGGCGGGTCGTGGAGTTGGGCTGGGGTCGGGGTATCGGCCGGAGCTTGGCGAGTCGGCGGGTCGTGGCGTTGGGCAGCGGTCGGGGCACGGGCCGGAGTTTGGTGAGTCGGCGGGGCGAGGAGCTGGGCAGGAGCCGGGGTACGGGCCGGAGTTCGGCGAGTCGGCCGAGCGTGGTGCTGGGCTGGGGTCGGAGCGCCGCCCGGAGTTTGGTGAGTCGGCGGGTCGTGGCGTTGGGCTGGGGTCCGAGCACCGATCGGAGCCCGGCCGGCCGGCGGAGCGGGGAGCTGCGCAGCGGTCGGGGCCGGAGTTCGGTGATTCGGCGGAGCGTGGAGCTGGGCTGGGGTCGGAGCACCGGCCGGAGCCTGGTGAGTCGGCGGGGCGTAGGCGGCGGCCCGAGCCCGTTGAGCCGCGGTTGGCCGAGCGTGGCCGGGAGCCGGACTTCGCGTCGGAGCCTTCGGCGCTGCGGCCGGAGCCGGAGGTCCGGCCGGCGCCTGGGTCGGACTACCGGTCCGAGCTTGTCGAGTCTCGGGGGCCGGAGTACCGGTCCGAGCCGGCCGGCCGCGAGCCGGAGTCGCGGCCGGAGCCCGGTGAGGTGCGGCGTGAGCCGGACTTCGCATCGGAGCCGGCCGAGGCGCGGCCCGAGCCGACCGACGTGCGGTCCGCCGGGGAGGTCGTCGAGCCGGCACCCGAGGCGGCACCCGCCGAACTCGGCAAGACCAAGTTCTCCTGGGCCGCGCTGGCCGAAGCGCGGCTGCGGGAGACCGCGGCCGAACGGGAGTCGGCGCCCACGCGCGTCACGCCGGCGTTGCCGCTCGCGCCCGAGCCCGCCGCCGAGCGGGAGCCGTGGGGGTCCGAGGGGCGGCGGCAGGAGCCGCCACCGTCGACGCGTCACGACGCCGAGCACGGTTCGGAGGCCGCGCGTTCGGTGCTGGACCGCCTGGGCATCTCGGCCTCCGGGAGCGCCGGGGGCCGTCGCCGGGCGGAAGACGCCGATCGGCCGCGCGCCGAGGAACCGGCGCGTCCGGAGCCGGAGCTCGCTCCGCCGCCGCGGCCGGAGGACGAACCACCGTCCGTGCCGGACTACCGCGACGAAGCCGAGCCGTGGTTGCCGCGGCTGCGGATGCCACCGTCGCTGGAACCGATGGAGGACTTCGGCCACTGGACCCCGGCGACGGCCCCGTTCCCGGAGAGCTACGCCCGCGCGATCGCGGAGGACGAGCCCCCACCGGACGCCGGCCTCGCCGACCTGCTCGCCCGCGCCCTCGCCGAGCACCAGGCGGGCACGGCCAGCGCGGCGGCGCTGGTCAAGCAGCTCGACTCCCAGAACGCGGGCCGCCGCAACGGCCACGGTCGCAACGGCCACGGCGCCGAGGTGCCGGACTCCCGCGGCCACGGCTCGCGCGACTGACCTGCTGAAGGACTCGTAACGCCGGACCGCCCCGGCTCGGCCGATCGGGAGCCGCGGCCTGAGCCGTTGGGCGCTGCCCCCGTTTTCCACGCTACCGGCAGCCACCGACAGTTTTGCCGCGGCCGACGACCACGGGACCGCACAGCAGCCAGTTCACCCCGGCCAGGTTCCGGTCGCCGAGCCACCCCGATCCGTCGCCGACCTGCCCCGCCGTGACCGCAGTGGGATCCGTCGCACTCCGGCGTCGCCGACCGGCCGACAGCGTTCGCCGAACGGCAGCACGCCCGATCAACTGAACCGATCACGTTGGCTCCACGCCGGGTGACGTCCGCCGACCGCGGCTGGTCAGCGCCGCGCCGGAGCCGGGAAGACAACCCGTCAGTAGCTTGACCGATCACGCGAATCCCAAGCCCCGGAAGGGTTTTCGGGGCTCCGGGAACCTCCGGGTCTTCATGTGATCCCGGATCGCGCGCATTAGTGTGGGGTGGCCGGCTCAACGCGGAACCGGCGCGGTGCCACCTCACGCAAACTGGAGAGTTGCCTCAAATGAGCTCGACCGGAGTCTCGTCCCTTCCCGGAACCGGAGCCGACGCCGAACCCGAATTCGGCGCTTCGCGCTCCCCGGCCAGCCCGGAGCAGATCAGGGACGACCTGATCGACGCCGCGGCCGGGCTGGCGCCGGAGATCGGTGAGCTCATCCGGCTCTACTACCGGCACATCCCGCCCGAAGAGATCGTCGGCGACGAGCCGGTCAACCTGGTCGGCGCCGTCCGTTCGCACCTGCAGCTGGCCAAGCACCGGATGCCCGGCCGCCCGGCCGTGCGGCTGCTGAACCCGACCGTCGCCGAAGACGGGTGGGCTCGCGAAGCCACCGTGGTGCAGGTCGTCACCGATGACATGCCCTACCTGGTCGACTCGATCGCCGCCGAGTTCGCCCGGGACGGCGTCCAGGTGCAGCGGATCGTTCACCCGATCGTGGTGGTCACCCGTGACCTCACCGGTGAGCTGCAGGAGGTTCACCCCGAAGCGGACCCGGCCGAGCCGCCCGCGAACTCGGCCGCCGAGTCGTGGATGTACATCGAGATCGACTTCGTCACCGATCGCAACCGGGCCCGCGAGCTCGACAACCGGCTCTCCAGCGTGCTGGGTGACGTCCGCGAGGTCGTCGAGGACGCCGAGAAGATGGCCCAGACCGCGTGCCAGCTGGCGAGCGAACTGGAGACGGCCCCGCCCCAGCTGCCCCGGGACGAGGTCGCCGAGGGCGCCCGCCTGCTGCGCTGGCTGGCCGACGGCCACTTCACCTTCCTCGGCTACCGCCGCTACGAACTGATCGACAACCCGCACCCCGACACCGAAGAGCACACGGCACCCGCCCTGCGCGCGGTGCTGGCCTCCGGCCTCGGCGTGCTGCGCCAGGACAGCCTCGCCGCCCGCGGCCTCACCGCCGGCCCGGACACCGCCGCCACCGCGCTCGCGCCCACGCTGCTCGTGCTGACCCAGGCCAGCGCGCCCTCGACCGTGCACCGGCCGGTCTACCCGTACTACGTCGGCGTGAAGACCTTCGACGCCGAAGGCACCGTCACCGGCGAGCACCGCTTCCTCGGCATGTTCACCACCACCGCGCTGCACGAGAACGTCCTCGACATCCCCGTCGTGTGCAAGCGGGTCCGCGAGGTCATCCACCGCGCGGGCTTCCCGATCGAGTCGTTCTCCGGCCAGCGGATGCTGGAGATCCTGCAGAACTGGCCGCGCGCCGACCTGTTCTCCGCCGACACCGACTCGCTGTACTCGACGACGACCGGCGCGATCACGCTCTCGGACCGCCGCCGGCTGCGGCTGTTCCTGCGCCGCGACCCGTACGGCCGCTTCTACTCCTGCCTCGTCTACCTCCCGCGCGACCGCTACACGACCCGCTCGCGGCTGGCGATGCAGGAAGTCCTGCTCGAAGAGCTCGAAGGCACCCAGCTCGAGTACAGCGCGCGGATCGGCGAGACGGTCCTGGCGCAGGTCCACTTCGTCGTGCACACCGACCCGGCCCGCCGCCTCGAGCCGGACACGCTCAACATCCAGGACCGGCTGAACGACGCCGTCCGCACCTGGGACGACCGGATGGTCGAGGCGGTCCTCGACGAACGCCGTGAGCGCGCCGACGGCGGCGTCGCGGTGGGGATCGTCGGCGAGGAATCGGCCACCGAGCAGGGCCAGCGCTTCGCGAGCGTCTTCCCCGAGGGCTACAAGGAGGACTTCACCGCCGAAGAGGCGCTGGCCGACCTCCGCTCGCTCGACTCGCTCACCGACGAAGGCGACCTCGCGCTGTCGTTCTACCAGCCCGCCGACGCCGGGCCGGGTGAGCGGCGCTTCAAGCTCTACCTGCGTGGCGAGGGCGTCACGCTCTCGAAGGTGCTCCCGGTGCTGCAGGCCATGGGCGTCGAGGTGGTCGACGAACGGCCGTACGAGCTGCACCGCGAGGACGGCGGCGCGTGCTGGATCTACGACTTCGGCCTGCGCGTCGACCAGAAGATGCTCGACGAGTCCGACGAGCACGCCGTCGAAGAGCTGCGCGGCCGCTTCCAGGACGCCTTCGAGGCCGCCTGGCGGGGCGACGCCGAGGTCGACGGCCTCAACGGCCTCGTCCTGCGTGCCGGCCTCACCTGGCGCCAGGTCGCCGTGCTGCGCGCCTACTCGCGGTACCTGCGCCAGGCCGGCAGCGCGTTTTCCCAGGACTACATCCAGAACACGCTGCTGAACCACACGCCGGTCGCGACCAAGCTGCTGCGGCTGTTCGAGGCCCGGTTCGCGCCCGAACTGTCCGACGCCGATCGCGAGGCCGCCACCGACGCGCTGGCGAGCGAGCTGAACGCGATGATCGACGAGGTCACCAGCCTCGACGAGGACCGGATCCTGCGGCGCCTGATGGCCGTCATCCGGGCCACGCTGCGGACGAACTACCACGTCACCGGCACCGACGGGACTCCCCGCGAATACCTGTCGATCAAGCTCGACCCGGCCGGCGTGCCCGACCTGCCCGAGCCGCGGCCGAAGTTCGAGATCTTCGTGTACTCCCCGCGCGTCGAGGGCGTGCACCTGCGCTTCGGCCCGGTCGCGCGCGGTGGCCTGCGCTGGTCGGACCGGCGCGAAGACTTCCGCACCGAGATCCTCGGCCTGGTCAAGGCGCAGGCGGTGAAGAACGCGGTGATCGTGCCGGTGGGCGCGAAGGGCGGCTTCGTCGTCAAGCGCCCGCCGGCCCCGAGCGGGGACGCGAGCATCGACCGCGACGCCCAGCTCACCGAGGGCATCGCCTGCTACCGCATGTTCATCTCCGGCCTGCTCGACCTGACCGACAACCGCATCGAGGGCAAGACCGTGCCCGCCCCGGGGGTCGTCCGGCACGACGCCGACGACTCCTACCTGGTCGTCGCGGCCGACAAGGGCACCGCGAAGTTCTCCGACATCGCGAACGAGATGTCCGCGCAGTACGGCTTCTGGCTGGGCGACGCGTTCGCCTCCGGCGGCTCGGTCGGCTACGACCACAAGGCCATGGGCATCACGGCGAAGGGCGCTTGGGAGAGCGTCAAGCGGCACTTCCGCGAGCTGGGCAAGGACACCCAGACCGAGGACTTCACCGTGGTCGGCATCGGCGACATGATGGGTGACGTCTTCGGCAACGGCATGCTGCTCTCCGAGCACATCCGCCTGGTGGCGGCGTTCAACCACATGCACGTCTTCCTCGACCCGAATCCCGATGCCGCGACGTCGTTCGCCGAGCGGCGCCGGCTGTTCGACCTGCCGCGCAGCTCGTGGGACGACTACGACCGCTCGCTGATCAGCGAAGGCGGCGGGATCTACCCGCGCACGGCGAAGTCGATCCCGATCAGCCCGCAGGTCCGCACGGCGCTGGGCCTCGAGGAGGGCGTCACCGCGCTGGCGCCGATGGACCTCATCCAGGCGATCCTGCTGGCCCCGGTCGAGCTGCTGTGGAACGGCGGCATCGGCACCTACGTCAAGGCGGAGAGCGAATCCCACCAGGCAGCCGGTGACAAGGCCAACGACGCCATCCGCGTCGACGGCCACCAGCTGCGCGTCCAGGTCTTCGGCGAAGGCGGCAACCTCGGCCTCACGCAGCTGGGCCGGATCGAGTTCGCCCGCCGCGGCGGGCCGGGCGGCGAAGGCGGCAAGATCAACACCGACGCGCTCGACAACTCGGCCGGCGTCGACTGCTCCGACCACGAGGTCAACATCAAGATCCTGCTCGACCACCTCGTCCAGACCGGCAAGCTCGAGCGCGAACAGCGCAACGAGCTGCTCGAGGAGATGACCGACGAGGTCGGCGCGCTGGTCCTCGAGGACAACTACCGGCAGAACGCCGTCCTCGGCGTCAGCCGGGCGCACGCCGCGCCGATGCTGTCGGTGCACGCGCGCCAGGTGCAGGCGCTGGTGTCCGCGGGCGCCTTCGACCGCAAGCTCGAAGCGCTGCCGAGCAATTCGGAGTTCCGCGAGCTGGAGAAGGCGGGCAAGGGCCTCACCTCGCCGGAGCTGGCGACCCTGCTCGCGCACGTCAAGCTGGAGCTGAAGGACGAGCTGCTGGCCAGCGACCTGCCCGACTCGAAGGTGTTCGCGGCCCGGCTGCCCGAGTACTTCCCGAAGCCGCTGCGCGAGCGGTTCGGCTCCGCGATCGGTGAACACCCGCTGCGCCGGCAGATCATCACCACGCTGATCGCCAACGAAGTGGTCGACGGCGGCGGCATCTCGTTCGTCTACCGGCTGATGGAGGAGATGAACGCGACGGCGACGGACGCGGTGCGCGCGTACGCCGTGGTGACGCAGGTGTTCGACCTGCCCGCGCTGTGGCAGGAGATCGACGCGCTCGACAACGTCGTGCACACCGACGTCGCCGACGCGATGGTGCTGGAGACGCGGCGGCTGCTCGACCGGGCCGCGCGCTGGTTCCTCACCAACCGGCCGCAGCCGCTGGCCCCGCTCTCGGAGATCAAGCGCTTCGGCCGGGTGCTGGGCAAGCTCGTGCCGAAGCTCGGCGACCTGCTGCGCGGCCGCGAGGCCGAGTCGGTGGAGAAGCACGTGAACGAGCTGATCGCCGCGGACGTGCCGGAGGGGCTGGCGCGCCGGGTTTCGCTGCTGCTGCACACCTACGGCCTGCTCGACGTCACCGAGGTGGCCGAGCTCGCCGAGCAGCAGATCGGCGTGGACGCCACGCACAGCCCGGCCGAGACGGCGGAGCTGTACTACGCGCTCTCGGCGCACCTGGACATCGACCAGATGCTCACCGAGATCAGCAAGCTCGAACGCGGCAACCGCTGGCACGCGCTCGCCCGGCTGTCCCTGCGCGACGACGTCTACAGCTCGCTGCGCGCGATCACGCTGGACGCGTTGCGGCACAGCGATCCCGGCTCGTCCGGGGACGCCAAGATCGCGCAGTGGGAGAAGACGAACGCGTCCCGGCTGCAGCGGGCGCGCGTCGCGCTCGACGAGATCACCAAGTCCGGCCGGCACGACCTGGCGACGCTTTCGGTGGCGGCCCGCCAGATCCGGAGCACGGTACGGTGACCTACGTTTCGCACGTCCGCCCGCGCTGGACGGACATGGACGTCTACGGCCACATCAACCACGCGAAGCTGGTGACGCTGCTCGAAGAGGCGCGCATCCCGCTGCTGTTCGAAGGGGCCGCCAAGGCCGGGCTCGAACAGCTGCCCAAGGGCATCGTCGTGGTGCGGCTGGAAGTGGCCTACAAGGCGCCGATCGTGGTGTCCGGGCAGCAGCTGCGGATCGAGATCGACCTGACCGAGCTGCGCGCGGCGAGCTTCACCCTGGCCTACCGCGTCCGCACCGGGCCGTCCGCGGACGACCCGGTGGCGGTCACGGCCGAGACGCTGCTGGCGCCGTACGACACCGTCGAGTTGCGGCCGCGTAGGCTCACCCCGGCCGAGTCGGAGTTTCTGAAGCAGGGGTTCGCGGATGCCTGAGTTGTTCGTGCCGGACGCGGCCGACCGGGAGACCCTCGGGGCGTTCGTCGCCCGTGCGGTCCGGCTGGACGGCCAGACGGCCGTCCGGCTGCGGCAGCGCGGCGACGGCGTGGTCGAGGCCTGGACGGCGACGCCGTTCGAGTGCCTGGCCACCCGCGCGGTGGCCGGTGACGTCACCCCCGGCGACGTCACGGTGTCCGGCAACGAGCTGCTCGCGGCGCTGACCGTCGCGGGCGGACCCCGGATGGACCCGGGCCCGGCCCGCGACCTGCTGTGGCACGGCGAGCTGCCCCCGTCGGGCCGCTGGCCGCTGATCGACGAGCTCCCGGCGCGGGTGGTGTCGGAGCTGGCGGACCGCGGCGTGACCCTGGCCAGGGACAACGCCGGCCCGCACGGCACGCCACCGGCGTCGCTGATGGACCAGGCGGTCCTGACCGTGAGCGGCGGTTCGGTCGAGGTCAAGGTGCAGATGCGCTGCCTGTTCGCGATGTCCGGCATGGGTTTCGTGGATTCGGACGTCGAGGGTGACGTCGTCCGCGTGACGGCGACGGACTCGTGGCTGCGCCTGGACGCCCGGTACGGCGCGATCGTCCGGCGCCGGCACGCGCTGCTGCCGCTCCTGTTCTGACTTGTTCTGACGGAGTTCTTACGGCGGCCACCGTTCCTCGCGGGGCGGTGGCACGCTGGAGGCATGACCCCGGACGAAGACCCGACCGCGGACTTCCTGGAGTCGGTGCGCACCGACGGGGAAACGCAGTGGCGGCGCGACCGTCCGGCGGGCGAGCGGGCGCCGGAGCGCGCCGAAAGACCTGAGAGGTGGGGCCGCACGCGTGCGGCGGGCCGGGCGGCTGCCCAGGCGGCGCCCTACCTCCAGGCCGCGGCGCTGGTGGCGTGGCTGGCGAGCGGCGCCTTCGACGACGGTTCCGGTCCGGGCGACCAGGGCTAGACGAGCCAGACGGCCGAGTCCGCGGGCAGTTTCCCGTCCACCAGCGGGCTGCTCGACAGCAGCACCTCACCCGGCGGCAACGCGATGGGCGAGGCCGAAGTGTTCAGCGCGCACACCAGCCCACCGCCGCGCCGCCGGAAGGCGAAACACCCGGCCGGCGCGCCGTACCACTCCAGTTCGTCGCCGCTGAACGCCGGATGCGTCTTCCGCAGCTCGATCGCGGCCCGGTACAGCGAGAGCGTCGAGTCGGCGTCCTCGATCTGCCTCTCGACCGTCAGCCCGGCCCACTCCGACGGCATCGGCAGCCAGGTGCGCGGGTTGCGCGAGAACCCGAACGGCGGCAGATCGCCCTCCCACGGCAGGGGCACCCGCGAGACGTCCCGCCCGAACTCGGCCCCGCTGGTCTTCGCGCGCGGGTCGGCCATTTCCGAAGGGGACAGCTCGACGTTCGCCAGCCCCAGCTCTTCGCCGTTGTACAGGTACACCGTGCCCGGCAACGCCAGCTCCACCAGCGCCATGGCCCGCGCTCGCCGCACGCCCACCGCACCGCCGCCGTAGCGGCTGACCTGCCGCCAGACGTCGTGGTTGCCCAGCGTCCAGGTCGCCGGGGCGCTCGTGCGGGCCGGGACCGTCAGGGAGCGCTCGATGGCCGTGCGCATGGCGTCGGCGTCGAAGTGGGTCAGCACCAGCCGGAAGTTGAACGCCAGGTGCAGCTCGTCGGGCCGCAGGTAGCGCGACAGGCGTTCCTCGTCGGTCACCCAGATCTCGCCGACCGCCATCGCGTCCGGGAACTCGTCGAGCACCTTGCGGATCATCTGGTGGATCTCGTGGACGCCGTCGTGGTCCCAGCGCGGGTCGTAGTAGTGGCTCGGCCCCTGGCCGCCGGCGCGCGGATCCATGTCCGGCAGGCCGGGCGGTTTGGCCATGCCGTGCGCGACGTCGATGCGGAAGCCGTCGACGCCGCGTTCGAGCCAGAACCGCAGGGTGCGTTCGAGGTCGGCGGCGACCTCCGGGTTGGCCCAGTTCAGGTCCGGCTGCTGCGGCGCGAACAGGTGCAGGTACCACTGCCCGTCCGGCACCCGGGTCCAGGCCGGGCCGCCGAACGCGCTGACCCAGTTGTTCGGCGGGTCCTCGCCCTTCGGCCCGACGCCGTCGCGGAAGATGTAGCGGTCACGCTCCGGTCCGCCCGGCGCGGCGGCCATCGCCGACTTGAACCAGGCGTGCTGGTTGCTGGTGTGGTTCGGCACGACGTCGACGGTGACCTTGATGTTGCGCTTGTGCGCCTCGGTCAGCAGCACGTCGAAGTCGCCGAGGGTGCCGAACATCGGGTCGACGTCCCGCGGGTCGGCGATGTCGTAGCCGTGGTCGGCCATGGGGGAGCGGTAGAACGGCGTCAGCCACAGCGCGTCGACGCCCAGCAGCTCCAGGTAACCGAGCCTGGAGTGGATGCCTTCCAGGTCTCCGACGCCGTCACCGTCCGAATCGGCGAACGAGCGTACGTAGACCTGGTAGAAGACGGCGTCGCGCCACCAGGCTTCTGCTCTCATACGAAGCTGTTCATCATGCTGTGCGCGGCCATCTCCAGGTAGGCCCAGAGCTGGCCGCGGTACGGCTCGTCCAGGTTCTCCTCGTCGACGGCGATCCGGATGCAGCGCAGCCAGGCGTCCCGCTCCAGCGGCCCGATCTTGAACGGCGCGTGCCGCATCCGCAGCCGCGGGTGCCCGCGCTGGTCGGAGTAGGTGTGCGGGCCGCCCCAGTACTGCATGAGGAACAGCCGGAACCGCTCCTCGGCGGGACCGAGGTCTTCTTCGGGGTAGAGGGGGCGGAGGATCTCGTCGCGCGCGACCTCCTCGTAGAACCGCCCGACGATCCGGCGGAACGTCGGTTCGCCGCCGACCGCTTCGTAGAGGTTCGCCGGTTCGCTCACTGCAGACACGCCTTCCATTTTGCCCTTGGGGTGCGGGTTCCCGACGGCCGGTCCGCTCAATACCGGTTCGTCGCGAACCCGCTCCCCAGCGTAACGGCGCTCGCGGCCGCTACTTCCCGCCCGCCGGGGCCGCCGGCGGGAACAACCGGCCGAGGGGCGGGTCGAAGCCGGCCTCCTCCAGGGCCGCCAGCAGCTGGCCGCGCAAGGCGCGCTGCACCGCCCACTGCTTGCCCGGCCGCACCTTCACCGTCAGGCGCAGCTGGAGGCCTTCCGGTGTGACGCTTTCCACACCCAGCATCTCCGGCGGCTCGAGGATGTTGTCCTTCAGCGCGTCGCTCTCGGTGGCGGTGGAGGCCGCGGCCGCGAGCACGGCCGCCGCGCGCTCGACGTCGGCGGTGTAGCCGAGGGGGACGTCGACGAGCGCCACCGCGAAGCCCTGGCTCGAGTTGCCGACGCGCAGCACCTCGCCGTTGCGGACGTACCAGACCGTGCCCTTGACGTCACGCAGCGTCGTGATCCGGAGGCCGACGGACTCGACCGTGCCGGACGCCTCGCCGACGTCCACGACGTCGCCGACGCCGTACTGGTCCTCGACCATCATGAAGATCCCGGACAGGAAGTCCTTGACCAGGTTCTGCGCGCCGAACCCGATCGCGACGCCGATGATGCCCGCCGAGGCGATGATCGGGCCCAGGTTGATGCCGAGTTCGCCCAGCACGAGGATGAACGCCAGGCCGTAGACCAGGAACGTCGCCATCGACTTCAGCACCGAGCCGATGGTCATCGCGCGCTGGCGGCGCCGTTCGATGACGGCCGAGCCGAGCACCTCCGGGGCACGCTCGCGCAGCGGGCGCAGCATCGACGGGAGCTTGCCGCCCGTCTTCGGCAGGGTCGTGACGCGGTTGATCAGCCTTCTCAGGATCAGGCGCACCAGGAACGCGATCACGATGATCATCAGGATCTTGACCGGCTTGGTGATCAGCCAGTTCGCCGAGCCCGCCAGCCACAGGTTGTTCGTGACGTCGTACACCGTGTAGCAGAACGTGCTGGGGTCCTTCACGCAAGGCGGGTCGGCGGAGGGAAGCAGGGAGAGCACGGCGGTTCGTTCATCCTTCCGATCGGGTCGGCCGCCCCAACGCCGAGTGGATGTTGGGTCGCGGGGATGTGACACGTCTTGTAACACACGTGCGCTGGGGGCCTGTTCTGTGGTCGACTATGCCTACGCCCCTGGAGGTGGTCGAGTGCCAGACCGACAACCCAGCCCCCGCGGCGTCTCCGGCCAAGCCACGGCCGACGAGACGCCAGAGGTGGTTCTGCGTGCCTATCCGGGGGGTTCCGCATCCGGCGGAGCCGTCCCGGCCGGGCCGGGGACCCGCCCAGGGGGAGTGACCCGCCCGCCCGGACAGCGTAGTAGAGGCCGGGATCCGGCCGCCCCGAGCTGGGGCCGACGCCGGGTGCTCCTGCTCAACGCCACTTTCGAGCCGCTGACCGCGTTGCCGCTGCGGCGCGCGGTCGTGCTCGTGATGTGCGGCAAGGCCGAAGTGGTCCACGGTGACCCCGGCGGGATCGAGCTGCATTCGGCGAAGGTTTCGCTGCCGGTGCCCTCGGTGATCCGCCTCAGCACGTACGTGCGCGTACCGTATCGCGCGCAGGTGCCGCTGACCCGTGCGGGACTCATGCATCGCGACCGGTACCGCTGCGCCTACTGCGGGGGGCGGGCCGAGACGATCGACCACGTCATCCCGCGCAGCCGGGGCGGCCCCCACAGCTGGACCAACTGCGTCGCCTGCTGCGCCAAGTGCAACCACCGCAAAGCGGACCGGCTGCTCTCGGAGATCGGCTGGCGGCTGCGCATCGTCCCGCGGGCGCCCCACGGCCCGCACTGGCGGCTGCTCGCGCACTCCAAGGAGGCCGACCCGCTCTGGCGGCCGTATCTCGGCTCCGCCGCTTAGCTCCTCCAGGCGAGCGGAGCCCGGACGAAACGGGCCCGGACAAGCCGGCGCCCCGGCTGCCTTGCGGCGGCCGGGGCGAGCCGGGTGTTTGCGCGAAGTGCTCAGGTAGCGCGTGGCCCTGGAGGTCTGTCAGGCAGCGAGGGCGAAGTCGCTCTGGCAGGTGACGCGGGTGCCCATGGTGACGCGCGTGCCCCGAGTGACCCGGGTGCCTCGCGTGACGCGGGTGCCGCAGGTGACCCGCGTGCCGGCCGTCACACGCGTGCCCATCGTGACACGAGTGCCGCGCGTGACCCGGGTCCCTCGGGTGACGCGCGTGCCCGCCGTCACCCGGGTGCCCATGGTGACGCGGGTTCCGGCCGTCACCCGTGTACCGCGAGTGACGCGTGTACCCCGGGTAACCCTTGTGCCCGCCGTCACACGCGTTCCGGGCGCGAATTCGATGTCGCTCTGTGACGGGGTGGTCTCGGTGATCGCCTGTGCGGACGTGTGGACGCTGTTCATGGCGGGGCCTCCTGGGACCGGTGCGTTACCTGCTGGGGCTGGAGAGCGGGGCGCAAGGCCCGTACAGGTGAAAAAGCTACGAGGATTTCAAGGTCCGGACAAGACGACAGCGGCGGGTGCGGCCGCCTGTACGTTGAGTTGCAACCTTTCGGCCCGACGGTCTTCGCCCCAACGTTCCAGTGGCCGCGAGCCAAGCGGCGGACGGCACTCGGCTTACGACGAACGGTCGAGTGCGCCGCGCGCGGTGGGCGCGGAGGTCATCCGATACGCTCAGCGCCGTGAACATCGTCGAGACGATCGTGGTCTTCGCCGTGATCCCGCTGGCCATCTACGGCCTCGCCGGGCTGCTGACGCTCCGGCGCAGGTCCGGCGGTGCCGCGCGGCACCGGAGCGGCCAGGCCTGGGAGTACCCGGCCATGTGGTGGAGCGCCAACCCCGACGGGGCGGGACACCGGCACGCCGGTATCGAGAACAGCGCGCCCGAGGGCGCCCCGACCGCGGCAGGAGGCGCTCGTGGCAACTGGTGAGCTGACGAAGCGCGTCGACGAGTCCGAGCTGGGCTACGGAGAGGCCCTGATGGCCACCGGGCGGGTGTCCGCGGCCAAGATGTACGAGCCGGAGGCGCCGTCCGGGCCGTTCAACACCCGCCAGCTGGCCCGCCTCGACGAGGCCCTGACGTTCGCGAGCCGCGAGACCGGCTTGGACTTCAGCCTGTACCTGGGTGAGCTGGGCGAGGACAGCCGCGCGGCGGCGGAGAAGCTGCACGCGACGACGACGGACCCGTCGAACTCGGTGCTGATCGCGGTCTCCCCGGGCGAGCGGAAGATCGAGATCGTCACAGGGAGGGCCGCGTACCTGCGGCTCCCGGACCGCGGTGCCAAGCTGGCCGTGGCGAGCATGGTGGCGTCGTTCAAGGAGGGTGACCTGGTTCGCGGACTGGTCAACGGGCTGGTCAACGCGCTGCGGATGCTTTCGGACCAGGCCGGTCCCGCGCCTCGCTGATCTTCCCAGGTTCTTCGAAAGCGCCCCGTGCCTCGGATCGAGGTGCGGGGCTCTTTCGTGTCCAGGGCCAGCCTCAAGCGCCCCAATGTGGCCTTGGTTGCGTTGAACGCACCCAATGTGGCCTTCGGTGCGTTCGACGCACCGAAGGCCACATTGGGGTGCTTGGGATCAGGCCTGCGCGTCGAAGTCCCGCGCCGCCAGGGCGCGCACGATGCCCGCGCGCCCCTCCGAGACCAGCCGCCGCAGGGCTTGCGGGTGCTCGCCCGCCAGCCACTCGTCCGAGGCCGTCACCGTCTCCGGGGCGACCGCCCAGGACGGGTACAGCCCGATTGCGATCGGCTGGGCTCGCTCGCTCGAGCGCCGCTGCCAGACCTCGTCGATCACCTCGAAATAGCGCGGTACATACGACCCCAGCAGGGCCTTCTGGCCCGGGTGGGAGAAGCCCGAGATCAACGAGTCGCTGACCGCGTTCGGCAGCTCGTCGTCGTACACCGCCCGCTGCCACGCGTCGGTCTTGGCCTCCGTTGTCGGGCGCAATGCGCGGGCGCGCTCCGCCTGGCGGCGGCCCGTGGCCGTGTTGTCGCGGGCCAGCTCCGCGTCGATCTCCGGCGCGGCCGCCTTTCCGTGAGCCACCAGCGCGTGCAGCAGGCGCCAGCGCAGGTCCGTGTCCACCGTGAGACCCGGCAGCGGGGCCGACTCGTCGAGCCAGCCCGCCAGCACGTCCAGCGTGGCGGCGTCCAGCACCGACCCGGCCAGCGAGTTGACGAACGCCAGCTGGTGGTCCGAACCGGGCTCGGCGGCCCGGACCAGCTCCAGCAGCCGCGCGGTGAAGGCCGGCCAGCCCGTCGAGGCCGCCCACTCCTGCTCCGCGTACGAGTTCAGCGCCGTCTGGGCCTGCAGCAGCAGCCGCTGGACCACGCCGACCTCGGTCTCCGTGTGGATGCCGCGCTGCACCAACGTGACGAAGTCGCGGGCCTTCAGCTCGGCTTCGCGGGTCATCTCCCACGCCGCCGACCAGCACAGCGTGCGCGGCAGCGGCTCGGTGATGTCGGCGACGCGGTCGATCAGCGTGGTCAGCGACGCCGGGTCGAGGCGCATCGTGCAGTACGTCAGGTCGTCGTCGTTGACCAGGACCAGCTTGCCCGCGGGCAGGCCGACCAGGTCCGGCACCTCGGTGCGCTCGCCGTCGACGTCCAGCTCCACCCGCTGCGTCCGGACGATCTTGCCCGAGCCGTCCTCGTCGTAGATGCCGACGGCGACGCGGTGCGTGCGCAGCTCACCGGCGCCCGGCTTCGCGCCCGACTGCACGACGGCGAACGACGTGAACTTGCCGTCCGCGCCGACCTCGTAGCGGGGGCTCAGCGAGTTCAGCCCGGTCGTCTCCAGCCACTGCGCGCTCCACCACGACAGGTCGCGCCCGGACGCCTCTTCCAGCGCCCCCAGCAGGTCGGCCAGCGTGGCGTTGCCCCAGGCGTGCTTGCCGAAGTACACCTTCAGGCCGTCGAGGAAGTGGTCCAGGCCGACGTAGGCGACGAGCTGCTTGAGCACGCTCGCGCCCTTGGCGTAGGTGATGCCGTCGAAGTTGACCTCGACCGCGTGCAGGTCGACGATGTCGGCCGCGATCGGGTGCGTCGAAGGCAGCTGGTCCTGGCGGTAGGCCCACGACTTCTCGATGTTCGCGAAGCTGGTCCAGGCGTTCTTGTACTCGGTCGCCTCGGCCTGGGCCAGGACGCTCGCGAAGGTCGCGAACGACTCGTTCAGCCACAGGTCGTCCCACCAGCGCATGGTGACCAGGTCGCCGAACCACATGTGCGCCATCTCGTGCAGCAGCGTCTCGGCGCGCCGCTCGTAGGCGTAGCGGGTGACGCGGCTGCGGAAGACGTAGTCCTCCAGGAACGTCACCGCGCCGGCGTTCTCCATCGCGCCCGCGTTGAACTCCGGTACGAACAGCTGGTCGTACTTGGAGAACGGGTACGGCGTGCCGAACTTCTCGTGGTAGAAGCCGAAACCCTGCTTGGTCTCGGTGAACAGCCGGTCGGCGTCCATGTGCTCGGCCAGCGACGCGCGGCAGTAGATGCCGAGCGGGATGGTCTTGTGGTCGTCGGTGTACTCGTCACGCCATTCGGCGTACGGGCCGGCGACCAGCGCGACGAGGTAGGTGGAGATCCGCTCGGACTCCTTGAACACCGTGCGGACGGCGCCTTCCGGCGTCTCCTCGGCGGACTCCACGATGGCGTTGGAGACGACCTTCCAGTCCTTCGGCGCGATCACCGTGAGCCGGTAGACCGACTTCAGGTCCGGCTGGTCGAAGCAGGCGAACATGCGCTTGGCGTCCGCCGTCTCGAACTGCGTGTACAGGTAGACGCCGTCGTCGACCGGGTCGACGAACCGGTGCAGGCCTTCGCCGGTGTTCATGTACCGGCAGTCGGCGGTCACCGTGAGCTCGTTGGACGCGGCCAGCCCGGCCAGCGCGATGCCCTTGTCCTCGACATACGCGCTGACGTCGACGTCCGCGCCGTTCAGGGTGGCCGAGTGCACGCGGTCGGCGACGATGTCGACCCACGTCGATTCGCCGGCCCGGTCGCTCGAGAACCGGACGGTCGTCGTCGACGCGAAGGTCTTCTCCCCGGGTCCGCCGTGGCCGTCGGTCAGATCGAGCTCGATGTCGTAACCGGTGACGTCGAGCAGATCCGCGCGCAGCTTGGCTTGGTCGCGGGTCAGGTTGGGGGCGGGCACAGGCACCTCTGGTCGTTGGTATCGGTTTTCAACTCCCCGCATCCAATCATGGGGACGGGGTGGCGGGCGATAAGGGAACAACCCCGCGTTTCCCGGTGTTGGCCCGTCGTGTGGGGGTCCGCCCACACCGAGACGTGACTCAGGAGTACCCAGATGACCGCTGCCGAGCAGCCCACGAAGGTCGATTTCTACTTCGACCCGATCTGCCCGTTCGCGTGGATCACCTCCCGCTGGATCCTGGAGGTGGAGAAGCACCGCAACCTGGACCTCCGCTTCCGGATCATGAGCCTGTCGGTGCTCAACGAGGGCCGGGACGAGCTGCCCGAGCAGTACAAGGAACTGCTGGCCAAGGGCTGGGGCCCGGTGCGCGTGGCCGTGGCGTTGTCGCAGCTCAAGGGCGAGGAGCTGCTGCGCGAGTACTACACCGAGTTCGGCACCCGCTTCCACAACCAGGGCAACAAGGACCAGGAAGCGGTCATCAAGGAGGCACTGGCCGCCATCGGCGCGCCCGCCGAGCTGGCCGACGCGGCGCACTCGGCCGAGTACGACGAGGCGCTGAAGAAGAGCCACCACGAGGGCATGGACCCGGTCGGCATGGACGTCGGCACCCCGACGATCCACATCGACGGCGTGGCGTTCTTCGGCCCGGTGCTGACCTCGATCCCGCGCGGCGAAGACGCGCTGAAGGTGTTCGACGGCGCGGTGGCGCTGTCGAGCTACCCGGACTTCTACGAGCTCAAGCGCACCCGGTCGGGCGAACTGAACTTCGACTAGGGAGTCGCCAGCGCGGCCAGGGTGACGTCGCCGGGGTAGCGGGACGCGGCCACGGCGGCCACCTCGGTCGTCTCGCCGCGGCCCACGCCCGCCTTGAGCGTGATCAGCTCGTGCAGGCCGTCGCGGTGGTAGCGCACGAACTCCGCGTCCACCGGGTCGCCGTGGCCGGGGACGACGACGCGGGGTTCGAGCGCGAGGATGGCGTCGAACGCGTCCGGCCAGGCGGTCAGGTCGGTTTCGGAGCTGAACGAGTACTCGCTGAACCCCGCTTCGGCGTGCTCGACGACGTCGCCGGCGAAGACGACCGCCGCGTCCGGGACGTGAACCACCACGTCGTGGTCGGTGTGCGCGCGGCCGGGGTGCAGCAGGACCGCCGTGCGGCCGCCGAGGTCCAGCTCGACGCTTCCGGTGAACGGGTGGTCCGGCGCGGTGATGGTGGTGCGGGAAATCGCGTCGGCGATCTCCGGCTTGCCCTCTTCGCGGTAGTGGGCCACCCATTTCGCGCGAGTGGCCTCGAGGTCCGCGCTCAGCTCGGCGGCGCAGCGCTCGTGCCCCCAGACCTCGCAAGGCAGGAACGCCTCGGTGCCCCAGGCGTGGTCGAAGTGCGCGTGCGTGTAGACCACGGCCCACGGCAGCGGCGTGATTTCCCGGACCGCGGCGGCCAGCTCGGCGCCCTGGTCGAGGTCACCGCGGGTGTCGACGACCAGGCAGCGCTCGGCGCCGACGACCAGGCCGACGGTCAGGTCCAGCTCCTCGTAGCGGCGTGCGTGGACGCCGTCGGCGACCTCGATCCAGCGGCCGGTCATGCCAGTACTCCTCCGGTCAGGACGGGAGCGGTGTCGCTCACGTCGGTCTGGGCGGCCAGCGCGACGTCGCCGCCGTGGCCGGCTTCGATGAGCTCGCGCCCCGACACGCAGCTTGCCAGGGCCGTGACGTCGAGGGACCGCGCGGCGAGCGCGGCTTCAGCGGACAGCGAACGGCCGTGGCCGGCCAGTGCGGCGGCGATCGCCCCGGCGCCCAGCTGGTCTTCGACGCACGGCCGCAGCGGGCCGAACGTTTCGCTGTGGCCGAAAACGTTCACGCCCCAGCGTTCCCCGGCCGCGATCAGCCCGATCGGGCCGCCCAGCCCGGCGGCCTTGGCGGCGACGGCGGCGGCGTTGCGCAAGCAACCCGCGAGCACGTGCGCGCCGGTCGCCGCGGCGGCGTCGCACAGGGTCGCGCCGTTGGGCGAGGGGAGCGCCAGCAGCGTTCCCGGAGGGATTTCCGTCACAGAAGACGGCCGCAGGGTGAAGCCGCTCTCGCCCGCGATCATCGCCCCGGCCGCCCGGGCCCGGGCGATCCCGCGTTCGTCGCGCCACCGGACCGGCAGCACCCGGCCGCCCCGGCCGACCACCAGGTCCGTGGTGGTGCTGAAGGAGAGAACGTCGACGACCACCAGCACCGCGCATTCCCTGCCCAGTGCGGCGACCCCTTCGGCACCCCAGTCGAGCCGGACGTCGCTGCCGGTCTGCTCCCAGATCCCCACCCCCGGAGCATGCCCGAAACCGGGCGTGGTGGCAGACTCCTGGCCGTGCGTGTCTACTTGGGATCCGACCATGCCGGCTTCGAGCTGAAGAACCACCTGGTGGCTCACCTGGAGAAACAGGGCCACGAGGTCACCGACATCGGTCCGCACGTCTACGACGCGGACGACGACTACCCGGCGTTCTGCATCGAGACGGCGCTGCGCGTGGTGGCCGACGAGGGCAGCCGCGGCATCGTGGTCGGCGGCTCGGGCAACGGCGAGCAGATCGCCGCCAACAAGGTCCCCGGCGCCCGCGCCGGCCTGGCCTGGAGCGTCGAGACAGCGAAGTTGTGCCGCGAGCACAACCACGCCCAGCTGATCGGCGTCGGCGCCCGGATGCACACCGCCGAGCAGGCCGTCGAGATCGTCGAGGCGTTCCTGGCGACGGAGGTCTCCCCGGAGGAGCGGCACGCCCGCCGCGTGCAGCAGCTGCTCGACTACGAGCGCACCGGGACCCCGCCGGCGTTGCCGGAGGCCTGATGCCCGAGGGGCACACGCTCCACCGGCTCGCGCGGCTGCACAAGCGCCGGTTCGCCGGCGCGCCGGTCGCGGTGAGCAGCCCGCAGGGCCGGTTCGCCGCCGAAGCGTCCCGTTTGGACGGTCGGGTGTTCGCCGGCGCCGAGGCGTACGGCAAGCACCTCTTCCACGACTACGGCCCGCACGGGATCGTGCACATCCACCTGGGCCTCTACGGCACCTTCGGCGAGTCGCCGCTGCCCGCGCCCGAGCCGGTGGGCCAGGTCCGGCTGCGGCTGGCCGGCCGGACACATTGGACGGACCTGCGCGGGCCCACCCGCTGCGAGCTGCTGGACGTCGCACAGGCGGACGCGATCAAGGCCCGGCTCGGTCCCGACCCGCTGCGCCGCGACGCGAAACCGGAGCTGGCCTGGGCGCGCGTTTCGCGGTCCAAGACGTCGATCGCGGCGCTGCTGATGGACCAGGCCGTCCTCGCCGGTGTCGGCAACGTCTACCGCGCGGAGGTGCTGTTCCGCCACGGGGTGGCACCGCTGACGCCGGGCCGTTCCCTCGATCGGGCCCTCTGGGACGACCTGTGGGCCGACCTGGTGACCCTGATGCGCGACGGCGTCCGCGTCGGCCGCATCGACACGGTCCGGCCGGAGCACCTGCCGGAGGCGATGGGGCGGGCGGCGCGCGTGGACCGCCACGGCGGCGAGGTCTACGTCTACCGCCGGGCCGGCGAGCCGTGCCTGGTGTGCGGAACTCCGGTGGCGCACTCGGAACTGGTGGGCCGCAACCTCTACTGGTGCCCCCGCTGCCAGCCGGCCTGAAAACGCCGTGAGCGGCCCGTCCGGTCGGACGAACCGCTCACGAGTGTCAGGGCGTCAGAAGTCGAAGCCGCCCCCGTCGAAGCCTCCGCCGTCGAACCCGCCTCCGTCGAAGCCGCCGCCGCCCCAGTCGCCGCCGCCGTCTCCGCCGAAGTCGCCTCCGCCGTCGCCACCCATGTCACCGCCGCCGTCTCCGCCCATGTCGCCGGAATCGAGCGCGTCCTGCTGGCCCGCGTCGTAGCCCGACTCCCACGCCGAGGCGCTCGCGATGCCGCCCATGCCGGAGAACATCGCGCTGAACAGGAACATCGACCCGAGACCCCAGGCGCCGGCGACGAGCGCGGGCTTCCACCACGGCTCGCTGTACCAGCCCTGCGGCACCGGACGGCCCGCGACGCGGCCGCCGGGGTAGTAGTACGGCGTGTCCTGGCCGGCGTCCGGTGAGGCGGCGTAGTGCTGGCCCTCGACGTCGACGTCACGGCGCTCGGTGACCTTGCCGGCGCGCTCGCGCTCGGCCTCCTCCGGCAGCTGCGGGCCGGGGTCCATGCCCATCGCGACGCGCGCGGCGCGCACGTAGTAGAGGCCCTCGATGGCGGTCTCCTTGACCAGCCGGGCCTGTTCGATCGTGCGGGCCTGCTCCATCTGCGAGCCGGCCGCGTTGTAGCGCTCGGCGGCGTCGGCCATCGCCTGCTGCGAGGCGGTGTCCGTGCCGTTGATGTTGAGGACCTGGCCGCCGAGCCGCTCGAGCAGGCGCCGGGCGTCGGCCTTGGCGTCGTCGAGCTCCCGCTGCCGGGCCGCGGCGCGCTGCCGCGAGAAATAGAGGCCGCCACCGACGATCAAGACGACGACTACGATCAAGAAGATCGCGGTGCCCATGGACCACTCCCAGAAGTTCGGGGCTCGGTGACCGGTGGTCACCTTTGAACCGGACAACGCGGACGCTACGCGGTGGGTTCCCGGCGCGTGACCGGGCCCACCTCGGGAGCTGGCCGAAGAAACTAGAACACGTTATAGTTCGGGCATGAAGTTCACCCTGTCGATCGCGATGAACCCCCTCGATCAGCTGGGCGAGCTCGCCCGGGCCGCCGAAGAGGCCGGCTTCGCCTCCATCGCCCTGCCCGACTCGCTCTTCTACGCCGAAACGGTGGACACGGACTACCCGTACACCCCCGACGGCAGCCGGTTCTGGACCGCGGAGACCCCCTGGGTGGACCCGCTCGTCGCGACCGCGGCGATGGGCGCGGTGACCAGCCGGATCCACTTCTACACGTCGGTGCTCAAGCTCGGCTCCCGCAACCCGGTGCTGCTGGCCCGCCAGGTCGGCTCGGCGGCGGTGCTCACCGGCGGCCGGTTCGGCCTCGGGCTCGGCGTCGGCTGGCTGCCCCAGGAGTTCGAGTACTGCGGCGTGCCGTTCGAGCGGCGCGGCAAGCGCGTCGACGAGGCCATCGACGTGCTGCGGCTGATCCTCGACGGCGGCATGGTCGAGTACCACGGCGAGTTCTACGACTTCGACAAGATCCAGATGAGCCCGGCGCCGCCGACCCGGGTGCCGTTCTACATCGGCGGCCACACCGAGATCGCGCTGAAGCGCGCCGCGCGGGTCGCCGACGGCTGGTCGTCGGCGATGATGAAGCTCGAGGAGCTGCGCGACACCATCGCCCGGCTCAAGGAGCTGCTCGCCGAGCAGGGTCGCGCCGACGTCCCGTTCGAGTACCAGGCGGTCTGCATCGACGCCTTCGGCCTGGACGGCTACCGCGCGCAGGCCGAAGCGGGCGTCACCGACGTCATCACCATGCCGTGGGTCTTCGACGGCGTCGGGTTCGACGCGCCGGTCGAGCCGAAGCTCGAGGCCATCCGCAAGTTCGGGACCGAGATCATCGCGAAGTTCGAGGAGTGAGTGCCGTGGGCGTGCAGGTCAGCTGGGACACGGCGGCGGAGCAGCCGCCCGCGCGGCGCGCGGCGTTCGCGTCGATGACGGCCGTGACGGCGGGCGACAAGGAGGGCTGGCTGGCCCTGTTCGCCCCGGACGCGGTGGTCGAGGACCCGGTCGGCCCGTCGTTCATCGACGAGGCGGGCAAGGGGCACCACGGCCGCGAGGGCATCGGCGCGTTCTGGGACAAGACGATCGCCAACGTAGAGCGCTTCGAATTCACCATCCGCGACTCCCACGCGGGCGGCGACGAGGTGGCCAACGTCGGCACGATCACGACGTTCCTGCCGGGCGGCTACCGCGTCGACACCGACGGGGTGTTCGTCTACCGCGTCGGCGAGGACGGGTTGCTCAGGTCGGTGCGGGCGTTCTGGGAGCCCGAGCGTGCGATGGCGACCGCGCGCCAGGTGACGGATTAGCGTCCCGGCCAGCGGAAACCCAATTTCATATCTGATACATGATCTCTTGACTCCCGGTTAGGCAGGACTCTTTACTAACTGGTGTAGACCTCTGATGTCTCCACCACCGGGAGTTCGCATGTCCTCACCTCGTCGAATCGCGAGCGCGGCCGCCGCGCTCGCGATCGCGGCCAGCGGCCTCGTCCTGGGTGCGCCCACGGCGGCGGCCCTCGAAAACGGCCTGCTGCGCACGCCGCCGATGGGCTTCAACAACTGGAACTCCACGCAGTGCAAGGCCGACTTCAACGAGGCGATGATCAAAGGCATCGCGGACATCTTCGTCAGCAAGGGCCTGAAGGACGCCGGCTACACCTACGTCAACATCGACGACTGCTGGGCGCTGCCGTCCCGCAACTCGGCGGGGAACCTGGTGCCCGACCCGGCGCGGTTCCCCGGCGGCATCAAGGCACTCGCCGACTACGTGCACGGCAAGGGCCTGAAGTTCGGCATCTACACCAGTGCCGGCACGAAGACCTGCAACAAGGCGGGCTTCCCCGGCGCGCTGAACCACGAGCAGCAGGACGCGAACCTGTTCGCGTCCTGGGGGGTCGACTACCTGAAGTACGACAACTGCAACAACCAGGGCGTCGACGCGCAGCAGCGGTACAAGGCGATGCGGGACGCGCTCGCGAAGTCCGGCCGCGCGATCGCGTACTCCATCTGCGAATGGGGCCAGAACCAGCCGTGGACGTGGGCCGCGCCGGTCGGGAACCTGTGGCGCACCACCGGTGACATCTCCGACAAGTGGTCGAGCATGATCGGCAAGGCGCAGACCAACCGCGGCCTCGCGCAGTACGCCGGCCCCGGCCACTGGAACGACCCCGACATGCTGGAGGTCGGCAACGGCGGGATGACCGCGGCGGAGTACCGCACGCACTTCAGCCTGTGGGCGATGATGGCGGCGCCGCTGCTGATCGGCAGCGACCTGCGCAAGGTGTCGGACGACAACTTCGCGATCCTGAAGAACACCGACGTCATCGCGCTCGACCAGGATGCGCTGGGCAAGCAGGCCACGGTGCTGAGCGCGAACGCGGGCCTCGTCGTGTACAGCAAGGTGCTGGCGAACGGCGACCGCGCGGTGGCGCTGTCCAACGAAACGGCCGCGACGGCGACGATCGGCACGACGGCGGCCGCCACCGGGATCGGCAGCGCGTCCTCGTACACGCTGAAGGACCTGTGGAGCAAGGCGACCCGGACGACGACCGGCACGATCAGCGCGTCGGTGCCCTCGCACGCGACGGTGCTGTACCGCGTCTCGAAGGCTGCCGGCGGCTCGACGCGCTACGAAGCCGAGTCGGCCACGGTTTCGGCGGGCGGCACGATCGACGCGAACCACGCGGGCTTCTCCGGGACCGGCTTCGCGAACGGCGCCAACGCGGTCGGCAGCTACGTCGAGTGGCAGGTGGCGGGACCGGCGTCGGCGCTGACGTTCGGCTACGCGAACGGCACGACGGCGGCGCGCCCGGTGGACGTCTCGGTGGACGGCACGGTGGTGGCCGCGGGCGTCCCGTTCCCGGCGACCGGCGCCTGGACGACGTGGAACATGGTGGTCAAGTCGTTGTCATTGGCGGCGGGCTCGCACACGGTCCGCCTGACCGCGACGACGGCCGACGGCCCGGCGAACCTCGACTACCTGGACGCTTCGCCCTAGCGCGAGGCCGAGGCGTGCCTGGCCGAGCTGCGCTCGTCGTAGCTCTGCCGGGCCGCTTCGACCTTCCCGAGGTTGCCCGACCACTCGGAGAGCGACGCGAACAGCGGGCCGAGGCTGCGGCCGAGTTCGCTGATCTCGTACTCGACCCGCGGTGGCACTTCGGCGTGGTAGGTGCGCACGACGAGGCCGTCGCGCTCCAGTTGCCGCAGCCGCTGGGTGAGCACCTTCGGGGTGATGGTGGTGATGCGCCGCTGCAGTTCGACGAACCGCTGCCGGCCGTACTCGTGCAGCGCCCACAGGATCGGCGTCGTCCACCGGCTGAAGACGATGTCGACCACCGGCGCGATCGGGCAGGCCAGCTCGGGTGTGGTCTCGGTCACTTTCACGCCTCCAGCCAATACTTTCCTCTAGGTACCTACTATACCGCGGAATGTAGCGTCGTTCCCATGATCATGGTTGTGGGAGCGACGGGAAATGTCGGAGAACCGCTGGTGCGGATGCTGTCCGCGGCGGGCGAAGAGGTGACGGCGGTATCGCGCGGAATCGCGGCGGCGCCCCCGGGAGTCGTTGTGCGGCAAGGAGAGCTGGCTTCGATCGACTTCGCCGGCGCGGCGGCGGTGTTCTTGATGACGCCGCCGGCGTTCCGGGGCTCGCTCGAGCCGGTGCTCGAGCGAGCGCGGGCGGCGGGCGTCGAGCGGGTGGTGCTGCTGTCCTCGCAGGGCGTCGGCACGGGCCGCCACCCGGCGCTGTTCGAGGAGGCGGTGCGGTCGTCGAGTCTGAAGTGGACGATCCTGCGCCCGGGTGGGTTCGCGTCGAACGCGTTGCAGTGGGCGGAAAGCGTACGCGCCAAGCGCGAGGTCACGGCCCCCTTCGGCGACGTGGCCCTGCCGGTGGTCGACCCGGAGGACATCGCTGCGGTGGCGGCAGCGGCATTGCTGTCCCCGTCCCACGAGAACAAGACCTACGTACTGACCGGTCCGTCCCCGCTGTCCCCGCAAGACCAGGCGGCGGCGATCGCCGAGGCGGTGGGAGAGCCGGTCCGGTTCGTCCCGCAGACGCGCGAGGAGGCCCGCTCGGCGATGCTGCGCTTCATGCCACCGGAGGTGGCGGACTCGACGCTGGCCATCCTGGGTGAGCCGACACCCGAGGAGCAGCGGGTGAGCCCGGACGTCTCGCGGGTACTGGGCCGCCCACCGCGCCCGTTCGCGGACTGGGCTTCGCGTTTCGCGGGGGCGTTCAAGTGACAACGCTGGCCTACCGCTCGTCCGGAACGGGTGCGCCATTGGTGTTCCTGCACGGCAACCCGGCGTCGTCGCACTTGTGGCGCAAGGTGATGCCTTCGATGCCGGGCCGCAGACTGGCCCCGGACCTGATCGGCATGGGCGAGTCCCCGCGCCCGGACATCGCCTACACATTCGACGACCACGCCCGCTACCTGGACGAGTGGTTCGACGCCCTGGAGCTGGAAGACGTGGTCCTGATCGGCCACGACTGGGGCGGCGCACTGGCGGCGGACTGGGCATCCCGCCACCCCTCCCGCGTCCGGGCCTTGGCGTTCACCGAAGCAGTACTGAAGCCGATGTCATGGGACGAGTTCCCACCCGCGGGCGCCGACCTGTTCCGCGCGTTGAAGACCCCAGGCATCGGCGAGTCGATGATCAACGACTTCCTACCGCCCGAGTACGCATTCCAGGACCACCGCCCAGTCCTGCAATGGACCCGTTCAATGCCCCTGGGCGGCGAGCCGGCGGCGGTGGTATCCCGCATCGAGGCATTCGACAGGTGGCTGGGCTCGTCCCCCGAAATCCCCAAGCTCCTGGTGACGTTCAAGCCGGACTACGACACGATGCTGACACCATCAATGATCGACTGGTGCGCTTCGAACTTCGCTTCCCTGCAGGTAGTCCGACGCCCAGAAAAAGCAGGCCACCACACCCCGGAGGACCAGCCGGAGGCACTGACGCAGACGCTATCAACCTGGCTGAGCGAGGCGCCAGCCGAGCAATAGCCAACCCACCGAAGGCCGCGGCAGACCGCCCAGCAGGGGGCGAAGGCACCGTGGGGGGTCCGGGGGGCTCGGCCCCCCGGGCAACACAACGAAGATAGAGGGGGAGGGGCGAGCGCGTCAGCGCGAGCCCACCCCCGAATCGCGTCGACTTCCTCCGGGGCTACTTGCACCGGGACGGGCTGCTGTACGACCTGCGGGAGACGACTCGACGCCTCGCCGACGCGCAGGCGTCGGACCGCTCGGAGGACCGGAGCGTGCGGACGGTGCGACGCGGAGCGCGGAAGCGTCGGCTAGTCGACCTCATAACCGAGGAGCAACTACGGCAGATAGTCGCTGGCGTTGAGAGCCGGACCTTCACACGGGCGCAACTGGCTGAGCAGTACGGCGTGAGCCTGAGCAGCATTGGGCGGCTATTGCGCAGGTATCGAGAAGAACACTGACGCACACGAAAGCGGCCCGGTCATTAGTTGACCGGCCGCTTTGTCATCTTTTTGTCCGTAACGGTGCCGGTACCTGCACCGACTCCGTCTTATGGCAAGTCTCTAGGATGGTGAGGATGGGAAGCTAATGACAAACCGCATTCGACGCATGTTGGCCACTGGCGCAGTCATGACCGGAGTCTTGTTCGCGGGACAGGCCGTTGTCGCTACGCCCATGGCGTCGGCGAGCGCGAGCAACTGTCCGGCGCGGCCTGCTTTCTGGGACGGGACAGTCGGGAATTATTGCGTGATTGTCTTCGGTTCGGGACTGAAGGTCGATGAGGTCTACGGGACATTTACAAACCTCGTTCGGCCTGTCTGCAACTGGAACATCACGGCCGAGTTTTTCGACATCAACTACAAGTGGTACCGAACCTTCAGCGGGGCCGTACATTCGGGATGTTCTCGACACAGTTCGACATCCGTCTACCCGCGCTACACGGCCAAGAACGGCTACATGTGCAGCACGCTGAAAGACAACGGGAACCGCCTGACGAGCTATTGCTTCAGAATCAAGGCTTGAGCAACGCGGCGGTTATTTCCGCTTGCGGCGTGCCCGAAAGATGACCCAAGCAATCAGCACAACCAGCGGTGGCGTGACGGCAATGAGGAGTGAATATGACTGTATGAAATTCTTCATTGCCCACATATTAGCACATCATATTTCGCAATGTGAAATTACGGCGCTGAAATGGCCCAACGTTATTGGTCGTCAAGCCGTCGCAACCCCTCAAGGATGCGCTGCATAAGTTCTTCGTCAGGAGTTGGACGACGGGCGCGCGGACATGGACTCGGTTTACGGACGTAGCCGCGTACTCGTCGTGGCATGGGCAGATAGCCGGAAAAGTGGCCGTCCTGCATTGGGTCGGGCGGGAGCGGCGCGCGTGCTACTCGTGGCATTTCGTGCGTGTCTTCGATGGCGAGTTCGTGTTCTGCCCGCCTGCGCGTGCCGGACACTGACCGCTCCGGATAGCGCCGCAAGAACTTCGCACGCTGTCGCCTACTTCGGTGTTCGCTGTATATCCAGACAAGCACCGCTATTGTCGGCACGGCGATAACCACACACGAGAAGACCGCCCAGACGACCATTAGGGCGGCGGTTCTTTGAGGGCATGCCGACCGTCTGATTCTTCGTCAGGCATCTTGTCGGCATACAGCTTGAGTACGTCGGCCAGTACGAGGAGCAAGCTATTGGTCTCAAGTAATTCTTGCTTCGTCGCCATGCCGTGCTTGAACCGCTCGGTGACCATTCGCAGGTTGGTCACGGCTTGGTCCATGCGACCGACGATGCTGCTGCGCTGTTCGCTCACGCCTTGGCGTCCTTTTCCTGCACGTCGGCATGCTCGCGTAGCAAGCCCGCTAGTTCTTCGAGAAGACCAGCGTATTCGCGTTGCTTGTCGGGCGATACCTGGTCGAGCATCAGCGCGTTTGCGATACCGTCCGCGTGCGTTGTCACAGCCTTGAGGGCGTCAATAAGCTCTTTGGTGTTTTGGTTCATAGCTCCTGCTAGGCGCTGAGCGGCGGCGGGTCGTGGGGCGGTTCTGGTCGGGGCTGACGCTGGTAGTCGGCGAACCGCTGGCTGAACCGGTGTGCCAACGTCCGCACCTCATAGAGCAAGCCCGTAAAAAGCGCCAACTCATCAGACCCGGCGAGCGTGGCATCTGCCAGTCGGGGAGAGATATCGACGACAGGTGCAGACGGGTTTTCTTGTTCGTCGTACATGTACGCATGTACGCGCAGGACATTCGATAGCTCAGCCAGTGCACCAACATATTGCAGCTCGGTCTTCACTGAGCGCCTGCCGCGTTCAATGTCTGACGCGAGTAGTTCGGTACCCCGACTGACGGCCCGCAGGTGCTTGACGATATCGGCCGTGCTGGTCATTCAATGACCGTCCGAAGTCGCATGGCCAGCACCCGCGCCCGGGCCGCGAAACTCAGCTGTTCGAGCATGAGTTCTTGCAAGATGGCGTTATGGGCAAGGTGGCGAAGACTCGGGACAACGACATAGTGCACGTCGGCGCGCACCAGCTCGGCCACTAACTCGTCAAAGGCTTCGCGTGAGCCACAGTTAAACTCAAAGAAGAACCCAGCGAAGAACAGGCCGTGCGTCTCGGCATAGGCGACTACTTCTTGTTCGAGCTGGTGTACCTGCTCGTCCGCCACATCACACGGCACGCGCATGTAGCCGTAGGCACGCGGGAGCGGCACGGCCGCCGCTTCCGCCTGGTCGAGTACCGCCGTCATGGTTCCTGCCCTGGTGCTGGTCGTCCTTGGCGGCGTCCGGGGGTCCAGTGAAGTCACTGGCACGACTGGAGGACTGGTCGAGCCGTGCGCCGCGCTGTCCGGTCTCAACGTCGGCGACCGCCCCGAACGCCGTTGTTGACCTTGGTTGACCTGCCGCGATTACACCAGGTAATCAACCGGGCGAGCAGCGGGAGCAAACCGGGACTTGGTACCCTTGACCTGGGCAAACGGCACCGGAGACGGAGGGGGGTGAAGATGGCCAACAAGCGGCACGGCCTAGTCCGCGCGCGCAAGGCGGCAGGCTTCACCCAAGAAACCCTTGCCGAACAGTTCGGTATCGACCCCACGTCTGTTCGCAACTGGGAAAGTGGCCGCTCGGAACCGAGCGCCCACCGACGCGCCAAACTGTCGAAACTCCTGCGGGTGACTCCGGCCCGGCTTGAAGAACTGCTCCTCAACCAGCCGTTGACGCTGCCGGGTGCGGAAGCGCCCGCCCCGCCGTCTGACTTGGTTATCGCCAGCAGTGTGCCGAACGGCGAAAGTCGGCTGGACGCTACGTATGTCGAAAGCCTGCATGCGCGTATTCAGGAACTGGTACGCATGGATATGCAGTTTGGCGGCGACCACAGTGCAGGCATTGCGCTCAAGCTGTTTCAGTCCGTCCACCGCAAGCTCGGCAACGTCGAGTGCGACCCGGCCATAGAAGCCGACTTGTATTCAGCGGCCGGCGAGCTGGGGGAGTTGGCCGGGTGGCTGCTGTTCGACGCGGGCAAACATGAGCTAGTGCGGCGCGTCAACAATGAAGCCTTGAACTTGCTACGCATGGCGGGCGACCGCAGTACGGAAGTCCTGACGCTGCAAAACATGTCTATGCATGCCGGGCACTTGAAACGGCCGGGTGAAGCCTTGCGCCTGTCGCAAATGGTGCTCGACCAACACAAGCTATCTCCGCGACTCCGGGCCTTGTTCCTGACGCGCAAGGCACGCGCCTTTGCGCTCGGCGGTGATGATGACAACGCCAAACGGACGTTTGACCAAGCGCACTCGCTGTACCTCGACGGCGTCCGCGATGATGACCCGGCATGGGCCTGGTGGGTCAACGACCAGGAGATAACGTGGCATGAGGCCATGATTTACGGCGATATTGGCGACTGGCACCGGGCTGTCGACACCTTTCAGGAATCGGTCGACCTGACGCCTGCCGACGAAATCCGCCGCCGCTACAACCACACAGCGTCTCTGCTAGAGGCACAAACCGAAGCCCACGCATGGGCCGACATGCCGACGACGCTAGAGCAGCTTATGCCCTACGTGGACGAAGTCGGCTCGACGCGTACGGCCACCACGTTACTCAAGACCTTGCCGAAGATTGAAACGTCGGCGACCGCGCCGCGTGATGTGCGCGAGAGTGCCACGGAACTAAAAAGCCTGCTGGTCGGCGCAGGCTATGACGCGGGCGAGTAGTCGCCATGAATTACCAGGAAATCGACCGGGGGCCGTTGTGGACGGGACGGCTGTATTTGCCACGGGCGCACGACCCGGCGGACGTGCAAGCGATAGTCAATGATTTAGTAGCTCAGACGCTGACAACCGTAGCCGGATACTACGCGTCGAATCCGCCCAGTTTTACGCTGTTGCGCTGGCCGGAAAAGCGCCCCGGCTACTTGCCCGCCCCGTCGGATGGCGCGTGCGTACTCATGCTCGGGAAGTTGGGCGAGCGATTAGATGCGGTCAAGGTGGAATACGACATAGTGCCACCCGGACGGCTGCACGTTCTCTTGGGTCGCAAAATGAACGGCTACGGTGACGGAGAACTCGCGCCATTAGACGCGTACCGCGCCGACACGGCGGACTACGTGACTTTTGAGGCGCATATGATTACGGCCCGCGTTTCAATGCGCCGCGGCCTGATGTCATATGACGAACCGGCCGTGATTAATGAGGCCAATATTGAAGATGAGCCGCTTATACATGCGGCGGCCGACCGGACGCAACAACACCATTACGCAATTGAATTTGGTGCGACAAGCAGCCGGCCATCTGAGGTCGTGCTTTATGAGACTGAGTGGGCGCGGCGGGCGAACTGAGCTGACTTATTGCGTTTTAGGCAAATTTGTTATTAACTGCTATCAGTTTATGGTAGAGATTCAGCCTGGTGAACCTAGTGTCGAGCTAACTGGACTACTCCTTACGGGAGACGGCCTGGTCGACATGCCGGAAGATCGTCGTGCAATGTTGCGAGATATGGTCGGTGCTCTAGGGCTTCGTATGACAGAGGTAACTACCGCCGACTCGATAGGGCCTGTGCCTCACGAGTCAGATGAAATATTAGAGGATGACTCTCGTATTGTAGACATGTCTGGGTTGTCTCTCGAAGAAATTATCGAGCTACATGAACTGGTCGAACAAGAGAACGCACGCTCTGAGTCCAACTTACACGTAGACCTTTGGGAGGGTGTTCGACTTGGAATGGTTCGCGTCATCAAAGGCGATCCGGATAAGGCGATAGCAGTAGTCAAGACTATGGCCAGTTCCGATGAGCCTAAAATACGTGATTGGACTACGATTTATATTAGACACCTGATGCAGGCTCGCGCTGAAGTCGCTATGCAAATTTGGTCAGGCATACTCAAGGACCCTGACGAAGACGTCCGCAAAGAGGCTTATCGTGCGATTCCCGAAGCGCATGAAAAAGGTGATATTACCATCAATCAAGTATCACAACTGCTGCTCCATTATGAGGAACGTAAATAGTCGTCACGCTCACCCAGTTTCTTCGCGTAGAGTTGCCACGCTAGAGACGCAACAATCTTTGGCTCAATTTCTCCCCTGAAATGGCGCTCGCTCATCGATGATTCTTCACGCTTGCCGGTCGTGGTTGTTGCTCTGTTGCCGGGTATGGTCAGAGCGGCTCCTTCTCGGCGACGGGTCAGTGTAGAACCTTTATAGCCAGGAGCACAGGCAAAAAGAATGCGCGCAGCGTCTCGCCATTTATCTACAGTGAAGTGGTTGATTTCGTGAGTTAGGAAGGTATTGAGTCTTGCAGCGGGACCTAAAGGGTGTGGCCCGTCAAATAACTCTGCCAATACTTCCTCGTCAGGCAGAAGGCCCACCAAATCCGCCGTGGCAAACTGAGGGCCAACGGGCAAGCCATCCTTAAGAACCTGCTTGAGTTCTTGCTCGATACTCGCGATCTCCGGCAACGGAGATGGCCCATAGTCGGGCGCGCCCTCGCACAGGTAGCCAACTAGCGTCTCAAAAACTTCCTTGTACACCAGTTCACGGATTTCCTCTCGGCTCGTTTGAAGCTTCGAGTCAGCTACTCTGTGCCTTTTGTCAGGGTAAATTGTTGCAGTCTCATAAGTAAGTCCGAAGTAGCTCATAGCCCACCGATACTCAAAGCCTTTTAGCTCCTCGATTACAAGTATGAGTAGCCAGAATAACGCTCGTTCCGGAGTATCGCTAGCTCTGAGCATTATTCGAAATGTGGGCAGGTGAAAACAAATTTCTGGTACCACAAACGGATCGTCGTTGGGAGTTTCTCTATGACCCCAACCGTATTCACTGATTTGAACGCTGTGTCGCCACCCTTCGGCGGCATAGTGCAAAGCATCCGTAACCCAGCCCTCAAGATTGCGGCGCGAGTGCCAAGCTACCGCCATGACTAGCCCCTTATGTCCACTTTGTCTGATATTTGCCCACTAAACCTCCACGATATGACCTGCCAAACAGCCACTGCAAGACCTCAAACTCCCTGGTGACGGAAGCGCACAAGCTCTTCCGAGACTGAGGAGAACTGATCATGTCCAACATCGAACCGTGGCGGGGTTCGCCGGTCGCGAAGCGCAGCTTGCGGAGCCGTGCCATCGTGCGGGCGACGGAACACGAGGTGCTGGCCGAACAGGGCCGGGCCATTGAGGCAGCTACGCGCATCCGCTGCACGGCCGCGCTCGGCGACGAGCTGATGACCGCCGTGGACCGCCTCCGGCGGCACGAGGCCCGCTCAGCATCCGAGGACCCGATCGTCGCCGACGAGTACGCGGCTATCCGCCGGGCGGTCGTCGCCTGCGGTATCGACGAGATCGCACGATACGGGCAACGCCCATGGACGTGATGACCTACGTGCTCGGCGTGCTGGCCGCGTTCGGCGTGCCGCTGCTCATCGTGGTGGTGGTCGAGTGGTGGAACGCGGAAACGCCGCCGTCGGAAATCTCGACGGAGATTGAGGCTATGGAATCCGCGGCGCGCATCCGTTCCATGACCAATGCCGCCGAAGACCACATGGACGTCTTTATCCAAGAACGGCGACGGGCCGCCACTGGCGAGCCGATTACGGATTCACTCGACGAATGGGAGCGGCCGTGGTGAGTGTCGGCGTCGTGGTGCTGGTGGCACTGGGCGCATTTCTGGCCGGCCGTCTGTGGCAGTGGTGCCGCGACGCGCGGGCCGTCATCCGCAACAACATGAAGGGCAAGCGATGAACGAGAACTACACGGAGGTCGATAAGGACGGCATCACGAGCGACATGCCGGTGAAGCTGCGCCGCCTGTCCAAGCTCCTCACGGAGACACTGACGCGGCTGGAGACGGTCGAGAGCATGCAGGCCGTGACGGTCGGCGAACAGACGGAGCTGGGCGAACGGCTGGCCGCGCTCGCGGAACGGCTGCGCATGGTCGTGGTCCGACGCTGCACCTGTATGACGTCGCCGACGACGGGCAGCGAGGACGCGTTCAGCAACTCGACCGCGCACGAGGAATACCGGTCGCGATGACGCGCCCGCAGAAGAACGGCAAGGCGGCTGCCGTGCGCGCCGCCGTTGTTGTCATCGTGTTGGGCTTCTTTGGGAGCAGCATTGCCGACACGCTGCGGCCGTTCGCGGCCGTGCTGCTCGGCTTCTTGGCTGTGGCCGTATTGTACGGGCTCGCGGCTCGGCGATTCTGGAAATAATACAGCACTTTTTCGCGGGCACTTCGTCTGCGGTAATGCCCTACCGTTCGGTGTTGTGAAAGCCGCTAATGTTCTTGGCACTTTATTTTTCGCAGCGCACAGTTAGTAACCCAAGCGCGGGCCGCGTTGTGCATTTGACGCGGCCATTGCGCTTGACTGTTGCGTTCGCGCAACATACAACAATAGGTAGGGTTGTTGCGTTTGCGCAACACATGTGCCCCGTTTAGTGGAAGGTAAGAGGAGGTGAGCAATGGCCGAACAGCAGTGGCGAATACGAGTTCGCGGCAAGCAGCGTGACCCAATCGTGGTCGAACTGCTGATAGCGGCCGTCATGGAACTGGCCGAACAGTTGCGCGCCGAACAGGCGTTAGCCGCCTTACATGAGGAAGCGGCATCAGGAAGCGATAGGGAAGGTAAGCAATGACGGCGCTCATTTTCTGCTTCATCTTGGCTCTGGTGCCGCTTGCGGTGTTAGTCAGCATGCGTTTTTCGGATGCACGCAAGTGGCAAAACTCATTGGTCGCCTACCGCATCCAACCGCCGGCCACCTTGAATGCTAATGACGTAGCGGCTTGGCTGGCGGCCATTCAGGCGCAAACGCATCCGTCGTGGCTGAGCCTCTTTCTTAAACCGCCTATTTGTGTCGAGGTAGTCAGTCGGCGCGACGGCCTGAGCTTCTACGTGTTGGCGTCTCGTGAGCAGTCGGCCGCGCTGCTTTCCAGTTTGCGCGGTGCTCTGCATGGCGTGCGGATTTCGGAAGCGCCTGAGTATCTCACCACCCGGCCAAACTGGCAGTTAGCCGCCGAAGCCACCATGACTAATCCCGAACGCCCCCTTGCGCCCGCGCGAGCCGAGATCACTAATGCTGCGCTACTAGCCGCCTTGCAACCGGTCATCGGTGAGAATACCGAAATCCGGCTGCAATGGATTCTCGTTAGTGCCGGGACGCCTTCGCCCGTGCGGTCGGCCCCGAGTAGTGGTGCACCGTCAAGTTGGGCGTTTGAGCGCACGTTGCCAGAGGACGCCGAAGCCGTACAAGCGGCACGCGTCAAGATTAAAGACCCGCTGCTGTATGGCGTGGCGCGCATTGGTGTGGCAACCGAGAATGACGCGCAAGCCCGCGCACTCTTTGGCCGCGTATGGAACACGCTGCACGGCATGAACGCCCCGGGTGTCCGTATTCGCCGCCGTGTCTTACCCTCCGACCTCGTTATTGAACGGCTTACCCGGCGCAGTTACCCGCTCGGCAAATGGCCGTTGACTGTCTCGACGACCGAAGGCGCGGGACTGCTTGGCCTGCCGATTACGGACGTGGCCTTGCCTGGTCTGAGTCTCGGGAGTGCGCGCCAACTACCCGCGCCGCCGCACCTGCCGACACGTGGGCAAATTATCGGCATGTCGAACTATCCCGGTATGACAGAGCGTCCGTTAGCTTTGACTCCCGAAGACCGGACACGGCATAGCTATATTGTCGGTCCGTCTGGCTCGGGAAAGTCGGTGCTCCTGACTCGCCTTATTGTGAGTGACATTCAAAGTGGTTACGGCGTCTTCGCGGTCGACCCGAAAGGCGACCTGATTAGCGGCGTACTGGAACGGCTGACGCCCAAGCAGGCAGAGAACGTCATTGTGTTGGACGCCAGCAAGCGGAGTCTTCCGGTGGGCCTGAATGTGCTAGGCCATGCCGGTACAGAGGAAGCCCGCGAACTGGCCGTTGATAACGTGCTGCATACCTTCCGCGAAATCTGGTCGTCGTTCTGGGGGCCGCGTACCGACCAAGTATTACGCTCGGCCTTGACTGCTCTCGTGCATGTGCCTGCTCGCGATGGTTCCGCTATGACTATTTGCGAAGTCGTGCCGCTGCTGACTAATCCGCAGTTCCGTACGTATGTTACTGAACACCCCGCATTGCCGCAGCAGTTGCGCAGCTATTGGCAGCGCTTCGGCCGGCTGTCAGACAACGAAATGGCCCAGTATGTCGGCCCGGTACTGAATAAGGTAGAGGCATTCACGCAACGGGTACCGATTCGCCTCATGCTCGGCCAGTCGAACGGCGTCGACTTCACCGCCATATTCCGTGAGCGGAAAACGGTACTCGTCAACCTGGCAAAGGGCGAGTTAGGTACTGAAACGGGTAATTTGCTCGGCGCGCTCGTGATTTCGGAACTGTGGAAAGCTACGGTCGGCCGTATCAAAGTTTCGCCTGAAAAGCGACGCCCGTGCTTTGCCTATGTCGACGAGGCGCAAGACATTGTGCGCCTGCCGCTGGCTATTGCTGATATGCTGGCGCAAGCCCGTGGTTTCAAGGTCGGCTTTACGTTGGCCAACCAATATATAGCTCAGTTGCCGGAAACCGTGCGAGCCGCCGTACTCGGCACCGTCCGTACCCAAATCGCCTTCGCGGTCGAACACGAAGACGCGCAACTCCTTGAAAAGCGCTTCGGTCCGCTGACAGCCGACGACTTGACCGGACTGGCAGCCTTTGAGTTCGCGATGCGCCCCTGTGTCGACGCGCGCACGCTGGCCCCGGTGACGGGCACCAGCTTGCCGCTCAGCGAGCCGCTGACAGACGCGGCGGCGGTGGCCACGCAGAGCCGCCAGCGGCACGGCATGACCCGGGCTGACGTAGAGGCCGGACTTACGGCGCGGGTCGAGCTGGACGGCGACGACGTACCGGCGTTCGGTCGTCGCCAGCGAGGAGGTTCAGCATGAGCCGTGTTGTCGTCACTGTTGGTGTCGGCGTTGGTGTCGCTCGGAACCTCAGTTGGGTGTTTCCCCTGGTCGGGGCCATGCCGGCCGAGTTAGCGCCACGGACACTCCGTGTTACCCCCGGAGGTTCACGATGAGCGGCGGTTCCCGTCCGGCCCGTGTCCGGCAAGCTCACCTCGACTGGCTGGCCGAACGTCTGTCACCCCGGGACCAGGCCATCCTTCTTGACCTTGGCCGTGTTCGTCTGCTGACCAGCTCGCAGCTGGAACGGATACACTTTGTTGAATTGTCTGGGCGAAGTCGTGCCGTAGTGCGGGCGCGCGTGCTTAAGCGATTAGTTGACTGGCGGGTGATTGTTTCCCTGCCGCGCCGAGTCGGCGGTTTGGCGGGCGGCGGTTCTTCAGAGGCCGTATTCGCCCTTGATTCGGCCGGACAGCGCCTGTATCGGCAGTGGGCGGCTGAAACTATGCCCGAGCGGGTGCGGCGGCCGTCGCTGCCATCTGAGCGGTTCGTTTCGCATGTGCTGACGGTGGCGGAACTGTATGTGCAGGCGGTGGAGGCGTCGCGGGCCGGAATGCTCACGCTTGACCACTTTGCGGCCGAGCCGGACGCATGGGTGCATGACGGACTGGGCGGCTGGCTGAAACCTGACGCCGTATTGGTGGTTCATTCGGCCGCTGCCGAGGATTCGTGGTGGATAGAGGTAGATAAGGCCACTGAGCATGTGCCGACGCTGAGGCGCAAGCTCAGCGTGTATCTGGATTTCGTGCGGCGTGGCCAGCTCGGGCCTGGTGGCGTAGTACCGCGCGTGCTGTTGACGGTGCCGTCTGCTGTTCGGCTCGACGCATTGCGAGACGTAATCGCGCATTTGCCAGAACCGGCCAGCAAGTTATTTGTGCCAGTCCTTGAGGAACGCGCTATTCCAACGGTCGCAGAAGTCCTCTTGGAATGATGACAATTCCGCGACATTTCGACTGTTGCGCGAACGCAACGGTCTGTGCAATAATATAGGACAGAAAAGGAGGTGACGACAACTATGGCAAATGAAGAACCGGCCAATACGAGGTCAAAAAAGACGTTGGCGCAGGTAGTGCGCGCGGCGCGTGAGGCGGCAGGCTTATCGGTACGCCAACTTGGCCCGCTGGTGGGCGTAAATGCATCGGCGATTTCCCGCATTGAATCGGGCGAGTCGGCGCGGCCGAGTGCGGAACTCCTCCAAAACATCGCGGAAGTTCTGGAGATTGACCCGAGCGAGCTACTTATCTTCGTGGGTATCAAGCCGAGCAATGTGCTGCCCAAACCGCGCGCGTATTTCCGGCGGGCGTACGGCATGACTGATGAGGAAGCGGCGGCGGCCGAAAAGCTGATTGCCGAGATGCGAGCTAACCGTAAGCAAGACGAGTAAACGAAAGGAGAAACCCTATGACTAACCCATTAAGCACCGTTGTACGGGAGTTGCGCGCGCTGACGCCTAGTTACCCGCTCGCAGATTATCAGGCGGAAAGCCTGGCCGAACGCCAAGCGACCAAGCTGCTAGAGCTGCTGGAAATTACTAAAGCGCCGGTTGACGTAAGCCGTGTGGCGGAATTGCCGCGACTCGAAGTTGTGGTGCGAACGCGCCAACAAATCGGTGGACTGTCGGGTCTTACTGAATGGTCTAAAGGGCGATGGCTGATTGCAATCAACCGTGACGAGAGCGGGACGCGTCGGCGCTTCACCTTGGCTCATGAGCTAAAGCACATTCTTGACCACCCGTTTATGCGCGTGCTGTACGTCGACGAGCGTGGAAATATCGACGACCAACGCGTCGAAAGCATGTGCGATTACTTCGCTGCCTGTGTCCTTATGCCGCGTACGTGGGTCAAAAAGGCGTGGACCACGGTTACTCAGGACCAAACCGAGTTGGCTGCCCTGTTTCGTGTGTCGCCTGCTGCTATGTCACGTCGGCTTATGCACCTCGGTTTGACCGAGCCACGGTTTCCGATGCGTGGTCATGAATCAGTGGCGCGTTACTTCCGTTCTGGTGTTGAACTGCCGGTAGCCTGCTAGACAGAAAGGAGACGAGGTGGTGGAATCCAAACAAGACGAGCCGGTTGCTTGGGGTGTAACGCTGCTGCGGGTTAGTTCCAAACGGCAACTTGATACAGCGGCCGACGTTGACCCTGACGGCAACTCGATTAACACGCAACGCGAGTTCTGCGGCAACAAAGCCAAAAGCATGCGTGTGCCGATTGCGAAAGAATTTGTTGAGCCTGCTACGTCCGCTTCACGACTCGAAATCACGAAACGGAAGGTGTTTCAAGAACTGCTGCGCTACCTCAAAGAACACCCCGAAGTAAAATATGTGTTCATTTACATGCGTTCGCGGGCCTTCCGTAACTATCTTGAGGCGGGCATTACCGAACGCATGCTGCTGAACCGTGGCGTTAAGCTGATATCTGCCCGCGAGGAGTTCGGCGACGGCATCATGGCGGACGCTATGAAGGCCGTTACGGACATCATGAACGAGGTGCAGGTTAAACTCAATGGCCAAGATATCTCAATTAAGATGCACAACAAAGTGAAGAACGGCGGCACGGTCGGCCTGGCGACGCTTGGTTACACCAATGCGCGGGTTGAGTTTGAGGGCCGTAAGATTAATTCGATCGTCCTTGACCCGGTTCGCGCACCACTCGTGCTCAAGACATTCGAGTTGTTCGGCACCGGAAGGTATACGCTGGATGACCTTGAGGAAATCGTTAGTGACCTCGGCTTGCGAGCGCCGGGGCGAACTAAGCCAATCAGTCGTGAAACCCTGCATCGCATCTTGCGTAACCCCTATTACACGGGGCACGTCATCTATAAGGGCATCGAGTACGAGGGGCGGCATGAGCCACTGGTGAGCGAGGAACTGTTCAACCGCGTACAGCGCGTTTTGGATGCACACTCCGGCAGTGGCACTCGGGAGCGCCAGCATCCGCACTTCCTAAAAGGCTTGGTGTGGTGCGGTCGTTGCAAGCACCGCTTTACGATTATCCCGGCTCGGGGTAATGGCGGCACCTACTATTACTTCTTGTGCCGGGGACGACAAGATAAGGTGTGCGACCAGCGGTACATTCCCGTTGAGGTAATGGAACAGGCGGTAGCACAGCATTACGTCTACGCGATAGACATACCGCGCGAGGTGCGCGACTCTATCTGCACCGGCGTCGACAACGCGGTTAAAGAGCAATACAAGCTCAGCGATGAGCTACGCGCTTCGTTTACCAAGCGCCTAGAGCAGTTGGACAAGAAAGAAAGCTACTTCCTCGACTTGGCTGCCGAGAACGACTGGCCGAAGCAAAAGCTACGCCAAAAGCTTGACAGTATACGCGAGGAGCGCGACAAGCTGACGCGCCAATTGGACACGGCCAGCAGTCAGCTTGAGACGGGACGGCAGATTGTCCTGACCGCGCTTGAGCTGCTGGACGACCCCGCCATTGCGTATGAGCGTGGTAACGAGTCGGTCAAGAGCATCATGAACCGTGCCATGTTCACGCGGCTCTACGTCGACGGCGACCGCGTGACCGGACAGGAGCTGCGCGAGCCGTTCGACGTGTTCGACGCGGCGTACACAATCTACCGCCGGACGCTGGCCGCGCCAGAGAGCGGACGACCTGACGGTGCCCCGGTCTACCGGCGCACTGGTGGCCCTGCGCCCGTCACGGAGGAGCTGAGCGCCAGCACGGCCGGGCTGGACGACCCCCAGACAGCAAGTAGGGCCGGTTCCCTTGCGGAAACCGGCCCTACCAGCGGTGTAACCCTGACCGAACTGCTTGCAACGTCCCTTGCGGTCCGTGGTGCAAGTAACCCGGTCCTGGTCGGGATGACAGGATTTGAACCTGCGACCCTCCGCTCCCAAAGCGGATGCGCTACCAAGCTGCGCCACATCCCGGGTCCACCCCCAGGGGGGTGTGTGATCAGCCTAGCGGGTCACGCTAAGCTAGCGACGCACCCGGGTACCTTCGGGGGCACGCGGGTGTAGCTCAATGGTAGAGCCCTAGTCTTCCAAACTAGCTACGCGGGTTCGATTCCCGTCACCCGCTCCACGAAAATGCCGGCTCAGCCGGCCGATGAGGCGGCGTCGCGGGTTGATGCGGCGTCCGCCTCCAAAGATGCCGCGATCACGTCGAGCAGCTTGTCCGTGTCCACCGGCTTGGTGATGTAGTCGTCGGCTCCGCTGGCCAAGGTGCGGGCCCGGTCTTCCGCCGTGGCCTTGGCCGTCACCGCGATCACCGGCAGGTCCGCGTTGGCCGCTTCCGCCCTGATGGCCGCGATCGTGGCGTTGCCGTCCAGCTCCGGCATCATCACGTCCATCAGGACCAGGGCCGTGTCCTCGTTGCGCTCCAGCGCCCGGATGCCGTCGACGCCCGTTTCCGCGTAGATGACCTCCAGGCCCGCCTGCTCCAGGACCGCGGCCAGGGCGAACACGTTGCGGAGGTCGTCGTCGACGATCAGGACCTTCTCGCCGTGGAAGCGCTTGGGTGTCACGTCCGGGGCGGCCACCAGCACCGTGCTGGGCACGGGGGGCAGCCGGGGGGAGGAGAGGGCCGTCAGGGCCGGGTCGACCAGGCTGGCCGCGGCCGCCGGGAGGTACAGGGTGAACGTCGAGCCCACGCCCGGTTCGCTCATCACGCGCAGCTCGCCGCCCAGGAGCTCGGTCAGCTGCTGGCTGATGTTCAGCCCGAGGCCCGTGCCGCCGTACTTGCGGCTCGTCGTGCCGTCGGCCTGGCGGAACGCCTCGAAGATGACCGCCAGCTTCTCCTCCGGGATGCCGATCCCGGTGTCCTCGACCGCGAACGCGATGATGCCCGGCGCGTTCCGCAGTGCCTCCTGCTCGACCTCCGCCGGGTCCGCCGCGCGGATGTGGAGGCGGACGCCGCCCTCGTCGGTGAACTTCGCCGCGTTCGACAGCAGGTTCCGGAGGATCTGCTGGAGCCGGTGCTCGTCCGTGTGGACACTTCCGGGCACCGGCGGGTCGATGTGGACGGCGAAGTCCAGGCCCTTGTCCGCGGTCAGCGGCCGGCACAGCGACTCGACGTAGTCCACCAGCTCCGGCAGCGTGATGTCGGACATCTGCATGTCGAGCCGGCCCGCCTCGACCTTGGCCAGGTCGAGGATGTCGTTGATCAGCTGCTGCAGGTCCGACCCGGCCGCGTAGATCGTCTTCGCGAACTGGATCTGCTTCTCCGTCAGGTTGCCCTCGGGGTTCTCCGACAGCAGCTTCGCCAGGATCAACGCGCTGTTCAGGGGCGTCCGCAGCTCGTGCGACATGTTCGCCATGAACTCGGTCTTGTACTGCGACGCCACCGTCAGCTGCCCGGCGCGTTCCTCGAGCTCCTGACGCGCCTGCTCGATCTCGCTGTTCTTGACCTCGATGTCGCGGTTCTGCTGGGCCAGCAGCGCCGCCTTCTCGGCCAGCTCGGTGTTGGAGCGCCGCAGCTCGCCCTGCTGGGCCTGCAGCTGCTCGGACCGCGCCCGCAGCTCCTGCGCCAGTCGCTGCGACTCCGTCAGCAGCGCTTCGGTCCGCGAGTTCGACAGGATCGTGTTCACGTTGACGCCGATCGTGTGCCGCAGCTGCTCCAGCAGGTCCTGGTGGACCGTGCTGAACTCGTTCACCGAGGCCAGCTCCAGCACCCCGAGCACCTCGCCCTGGAACAGCACCGGCAGCACGATCAAGTTCACCGGCGCGGCCGAGCCGAGCCCGGACGAGATCAGCGCGTACTCCGGCGGCGCGTTGTGCACCAGCACGGTGCGCTGGTCGACGGCGGCCTGGCCGATCAGCGACTCGCCCATCGCGAACCGCAGCCCCGCGCGGGACTGCGCGAGCCCGTACGCGGCGATGCACTCCAGCACCGTGCCGTCGCGGTCGTCGTCGCGGGCCAGGAAGAACGCGCCCTGCTGCGCGCGGACCAGCGGGGCCAGCTCGGACAGGATCAGCGCCGCGACCGACGCGAGGTCGCGGTGGCCCTGCATCCGGCCCGACAGCTGCGCGAGGTTCGTCTTCAGCCAGTCCTGCTCGCGGTTGGTCCTCGTCGTCTCCTTGAGGTTCGCGATCATCTGGTTGATGTTGTCCTTGAGGTCGGCGACCTCGCCGGACGCGTCGACCGTGATGTGCCGGGTCAGGTCGCCCGCCGTCACCGCGGTCGCCACCTGCGCGATCGCGCGGACCTGGGTCGTGAGGTTCCCGGCCAGCTGGTTCACGCTTTCGGTGAGCCGCTGCCAGGTGCCGGACACGCCGTCGACCTCGGCTTGGCCGCCCAGCTTGCCCTCGGTGCCGACCTCGCGCGCCACGCGCGTGACCTCGGAGGCGAACGCCGAGAGCTGGTCGACCATCGTGTTCATCGTGGTCTTGAGCTCGAGGATCTCGCCGCGGGCGTCGACGTCGATCTTCTTGGTCAGGTCGCCCTTCGCGACCGCGGTGGTGACCTGCGAGATGTTGCGCACCTGGCTGGTCAGGTTGTGCGCCATGAAGTTGACGTTCTCGGTCAGGTCCTTCCACGTCCCGGCGACGCCGGGCACCCGGGCCTGGCCGCCGAGGATGCCTTCGGTGCCGACTTCGCGGGCGACGCGGGTGACCTCGTCGGCGAACGCGCGCAGCGTCCCGACCATCCCGTTCAGCGTCTCGGCCAGCGCCGCGACCTCGCCCTGGGCCTCGATGCGGATCTTCTTCGACAGGTCGCCGTTGGCCACGGCGCTCGCCACGGTGGCGATGTTGCGCACCTGGTCGGTCAGGTTGTCGGCCATGACGTTGACGTTGTCCGTGAGGTCCTTCCACGTGCCCGCGACGCCGCGGACGCGCGCTTGGCCGCCGAGGATGCCTTCGGTGCCGACTTCGCGCGCCACGCGGGTGACTTCGTCGGCGAACGCGGACAGCTGATCCACCATCGTGTTCAGCGTGGTCTTGAGCTCGAGGATCTCGCCGCGGGCGTCGACGGTGATCTTCTGCGTCAGGTCGCCCTTCGCGACCGCCGCCGTCACCGTGGCGATGTTCCGGACCTGGTCGGTCAGGTTGTTCGCCATCGAGTTGACGTTGTCGGTGAGGTCCTTCCAGGTCCCGGCGACGCCGGGCACGGCGGCCTGGCCGCCGAGCTTGCCTTCGGTGCCGACTTCGCGCGCCACGCGGGTGACTTCGTCGGCGAACGCGGACAGCTGATCCACCATCGTGTTCAGCGTCGTCTTGAGTTCCAGGATCTCGCCGCGGGCGTCCACCGCGATCTTCTGCGTCAGGTCGCCGCGCGCGACGGCCGTCGCGACCTGGGCGATGTTGCGCACCTGGGTGGTCAGGTTGTTCGCCATGAAGTTCACCGAGCCGGTGAGGTCACGCCAGGTGCCGGCGACCCCCGGGACCTGCGCCTGGCCGCCCAGCTGGCCCTCGGTGCCGACCTCGCGCGCCACCCGGGTGACTTCGTCCGCGAACGCGGACAGCTGATCCACCATCGTGTTCATGGTCGTCTTGAGCTCGAGGATCTCGCCGCGGGCGTCGACGGTGATCTTCTGCGTCAGGTCGCCCTTCGCCACGGCCGTGGTGACGTGCGAGATGTTCCGGACCTGGTCGGTGAGTTTGTCGGCCATCTGGTTGACCGAGTCGGTGAGGCTGCGCCAGGTCCCGGCCGCGCCCGGCACCTCGGCCTGCCCGCCCAGCTTGCCCTCGCTGCCGACCTCGCGCGCCACGCGGGTGACTTCGCCGGCGAACGCCGAGAGCTGGTCGACCATCGTGTTCAGCGTGTTCTTCAGCTGCAGGATCTCGCCGCGGGCGTCGACGTCGATCTTCTTCGTCAGGTCGCCGGTGGCCACCGCGGTCGCGACCTGCGAGATGCCGCGGACCTGGTCGGTGAGGTTGTCGGCCATCAGGTTGACCGAGTCGGTGAGGTCGCGCCACGTCCCGGCGACGCCCGGCACCTGCGCCTGGCCGCCGAGCTTGCCGTCCGAGCCGACCTCGCGGGAGACGCGGGTGACCTCGTCGGCGAACGCCGAGAGCTGGTCGACCATGGTGTTGATGGTGTTCTTGAGCTCGAGGATCTCGCCGCGGGCATCGACGTTGATCTTCTGGGTCAGGTCGCCGCGCGCGACGGCGGTGGTGACCTGGGCGATGTTGCGGACCTGCTCGGTGAGGTTGTCGGCCATGAAGTTGACCGAGTCGGTCAGGTCGCGCCAGGTGCCCGACACGCCCGGGACGACCGCCTGGCCACCGAGACGTCCCTCACCCGCGATTTCCCGCGAGAGCCTCGTCACTTCGGCGGCGAACCGCGACAGCTGCGCGATGAGGCCGTTGACCGTCTTCGCCAGGGTGGCGTACGCGCCCTGCAGCGGGCGCCCGTCGAGGGTCAGCGTCATCGGCTGGGACAGGTCGCCGTCGGCGACCCCGCCGAGCACGCGCTCCAGCTCGATCGCCGGCCGCGTGAGGTCCTCGACCAGGCCGTTGACGGCGTCGACGGCGGTGGTCCAGCCGCCGGGGCCGACCTGCCCTTCGAGCCGCTCGCTGAGCCGGCCTTCCTGCCCGACGGCCGCGCGGACCCGCAGCAGCTCGCTGACCAGCCGCTGGTTGCGCTCGGCGATGTCGTTGAACGCGACGGCGAGCTGCGCCGAGATGCCGTCGCCGTGCGGGACGAGCCGCCGGCGGAAGTTGCCGTCCCCGAGATCCCGCACCGCGACCAGCACCCGTTCCAGTGCGGCCGCTTCGCTCTGGGATTCCGTTGTCATGTGTGCCGACCCTCTCCACCACGCATGCGCCAGCCATGGTCGTCGACCCAGCGTGCCATGCTTCGCCCTACACTTCGAGCCAGCCCGCCCGCTCACGCGGTAGCCGTGCGACAGCAGTCCGGAGGCAGGAGGTCCGTGCATGGTGTCACGTCCGGCCCCGGCCTCGACGGCCCTGCCGCCGATGACCGGTGACGACGGGCCGCCGGGCTTCGACGCCTTCGGGCGGGCCGTCCTCGAAGACGTCCGCGACGCGGTGTTCCTGCAGGACGCCGCGGGTGCGGTGCGCTGGGCGAACCCGGCGGCGCGGGCCCTGACCGGCGGCGCCGCGCCGCAGCTCGACGCGGTGACCGAAACCAGCGGGCACGTCCACCTGGCCGGCCACCGCCACCCGGCCCGGATCCGGGCCGTGCCCGGTGGGTGGCACGCCTGGACCGTGTCCGCCGGGGAGAGCCCGCAGCGGCGGGTGGGCGACTTCCTGGCCGAGGCCGCTCCCCGGCTGGCCGGCGCGCGCGGCCGGCACGGCACCGCCCGGGTGATCGCCGAGCTGGCCGCGTCCGCGCTGGCCGAAACCGTCTTCGTGCTGCTGCCGACCACCCGCGGCCGGTGGGAGTGGTGGAGCTGCGAGCGTCCGGCCGCCCAGGGCCACGGCCGGATCCGGCGGGTGCCGGCCCAGGTCGCGCCGGTGCTGGCGGCGACGTTCGGGGCCACCGGGAAGCCCCAGCAGGCCGCGGTGCCGGCGCCCGAGGTCGCCACGCTGCCGTCGGTCGTCGCCGACCGGTTCGCCGGGCACACCGACGTCTCGGTCGTTTCGCTGGGGCCGAGCGCGAGCGCCGGGGTCACCGGTGCGCTGCTGCTGGGCCGCCGCGGCGACGCCGGGTTCGGTGCCGAACAGTCCCGCGCGGTGGCCGAGTTCGCCGTGGCGGCCGGGACGGCGCTGGCCAACGCCCAGCGCTACGCCCGGCAGGAGGAGGCGACCCGCGGGCTGGAGACGACCCTGCGCCCGGTCGACCCGCCCGCTCTCGACGGAGCCCGCTTCGAGACCTGGTACGAGCCGGCGGGCGGGGTCCTCACGGTCGGCGGCGACTTCTTCGACGTCCTGCCCCACGGCGACGGCAGCGCGTTCCTGGTGCTCGGCGACGTCTGCGGCAAGGGCCCCGAGGCCGCGGCTCTGACCGGCCGGGTCCGGCACGCCCTGACCGCGCTGGCCATGGTCGAACGCGACGGCCGCACGCTGCTGAGGCTGCTCAACGAGCTGCTCATCGCCGGCGGCAGCAGCCGGTTCGCCACCCTCGTGCTCGGCACGGCCCGGCCGTCGGACGGCGGGGTCGGCCTGACGCTGGCCTCCGGCGGCCACCCGGCGCCGCTGATCGTCCGCCGGTCGGGCGTCGTCGAGGAGGTCACGGTCCCGGGCACGCTGGTCGGCATCTCGCCGCAGGCCCGGTTCGCCGAGGCCGAGGTCCGGCTCGAGCGCGGCGACGTCTGTCTCCTCTACACCGACGGCATCACCGAGGCCCGCAACCGCCACGACCAGACGGACCTCTTCGGCGACGACCGGCTCCGCGCGGTGCTCACCGCGGCGGCCGGGGAGCCGGCTCGCGAGGTCGTGCGGCAGCTGCGGCAGGCCGTGCGCGACTGGCTCGGCAGCTCGGCACATGACGATATCGCGGTGCTCGCCATCGAATGTGCGGAATGATTCCACCGTCCTTTGTAGACTTGGTTTGACGGGTCGGGGAGGGGGTAATTACCCCGGTGCAGGCAGTTTTCCGACCCGAGGGAGCCTCATGGCGAACGCATTGCAAGGACGCCGGGTCGCGATCCTGGCCGCGGACGGCGTCGAACAGGTCGAGCTGGAAAAGCCGCGCCAGGCCGTCCTCGACGAGGGCGCGACGGTGGAGCTGGTGTCCCTGGACACCGGTGAAATCCAGGCGATGAACGGTGACATCGACAAGGGCGACCGGTTCGCGGTGGACCGGAAGGTCGCCGACGTCGAAATCGGCGACTTCGACGCGCTGCTGCTGCCCGGCGGCACGATGAATCCCGACAACCTGCGCACGGACCCCGCCGCGGTCAAGTTCGTCGGCGACTTCGTGCGCGCCGGCAAGCCGGTCGGGGTGATCTGCCACGGTCCGTGGACGCTCGTCGAGGCGGATGTCGTGCGTGGCCGCACGCTGACGTCGTACCCGAGCATCCGGACGGACCTGCGTAACGCCGGTGCCACGGTCGTCGACGAAGAGGTTGTAGTGGACGACGGACTGGTTTCCAGCCGCAACCCGGACGACCTCCCGGCCTTCTGCCGGACGGTCGTGAAGGAATTCGCGGCCTGACCGGAAGTCCTCTGTGGACTTTCACTCGATCGTGTGTGTTAAGTCCCGCTTAAATCTGTTGGCGTTCGGCACCGCGGCGGAGGACGCTGAGGGTGTGACGAGAATCGCCCGTGGAGAGGAGGTGAACGCGATGACTGTGCACGCAAGGCGCTACGGCCGCTGGTGCCGTGAGCACTTCGACGCGATCGCCGCCGAGGGCGTTCCCGCACCCCGCGGCGGTGAGCCCGCCGACCAGGCCCTGCCGCAACCCGAGCCGGAGCCCGTTCAACCGGGTGCCGAACAACCTCGGCGCTGACGGACACGGACAGACCACGAAGAAGGCCTCCCCGGAGTTCCGGGGAGGCCTTCTTCGCAGGTGCCGGTCAGCGGTAGCTGCGCCGGTACCAGACCCGCCGCGGGCCGGGGATGCCGATGCGCGTGATGACGTCGGTCAGGATGGCGCCGATGATGAGCCAGAGAACGGCGGCGAGGCCGTCGTTGAGGAACGTCCGCAGGCCCACCGAGTCCGGCGTGAAGAGGTTCCGCAGGCCGAGCGACACGCCCGCCGACCACTCCGAGATCAGGTGGGCGAAGCCGTTCGCCGAGTTCGCCCCGCCCAGCACCAGCACGATGTGCACGGCCAGGACCAGCGCGAACACCGCGCAGACGAGGTGGATGAGGGCGTTGATCGTGCGCACGACCCGGATGCGCGGGTGGGTGCGCTCCACGATCTCTTCGGTCGGTGCGGGCTCGTACGGCGTGCCGTACGGCTCCGGGGGCGGGGGATACGGCATCGTCGGCGCCGTCCTTTCGACTGTCCGATGTGGACGTATCTGGCTGAACAGGAACAACACCTCGGAATACCCGTCACCCGGGTGAGCGAACCGCTTACTCCTCAAACTTCCCTAACGTGCGCGTGATAGGGTAGTTTGAGGAACGCAAGGAGGGTCATGGCGCAGGACGTCTTCTCTGTCGAACAGGTCGCCGCGAAGCTCGGCCTGCACGTCCGGACGGTCCGGAACTACGTGCGGGACGGGCGGCTGAAGGCGGTCCGGATCGGCAAGCAGTACCGCATCACGGCCGAGGACCTGGCGGCCTTCACCGGGCTGCCGGTGGCCGAGCGGGCCGCGGCGCCGACCGCGGAGCTGTCGGGCGTCGCCGAGATCGCCGGTGTCGACCGGGCGGCGGCCGACCGGATCGCGACCATGGTCGTGGCCTCGGTGAACGGGCCGCGCGACGGCGGCGAGCGGCCCCTGCGCGTCGAAACCATCTACGACGGGGAGCGGGCCACCATGAAGATCATCGTGCTCGGCGACCTGGCCGCGGGCGCCGACCTGTTGCGCTGGGTCGCCTCGGTCACGGAGAACCTGACGTGACCGCGATCTACCGGTCGGCGGCCGGCGCGGCCGCGGTCCGCGAACGCTACGACACGCTCCTCGACCGCTGGCCCGTGCCGGCCGGGCGGCGCACGCTGGCCACCCGCCTGGGTGACACGTTCGCCCTGGTGTCCGGGCCGGTGGACGCGCCGCCGGTCGTCGCGCTGCAGGGTTCCGGCGGCACCGCCGCGCACTGGCTGCCGGACATCGCCACCCTCGCCGGGCGGCTGCGGGTGTACGCGGTCGACGCGCCCGGCGAACCGGGCCGGACCGTCGAGGCGCGGCCCCCACTCGGGTCGCCCGCCTACGCCGAATGGCTCGACGACGTCCTCGACGAGCTCGAACTGCCGCGCGCGGCCTTCCTCGGCACCTCCTTGGGCGGCTGGTGGGCGCTGGACTACGCGCTCCGGCGACCCGAGCGGGCCGCCGCACTCGCGCTGGTCAACCCGGCCGGGATCGGCCGGCGCCGGACCGCGCCGCTGCTCAAGTTCGCCGCCTACAGCCTGCTCGGCGAGTGGGGCCGGCGCCGGTCGCTGGCCATGGTCGCCCAGGGCAGCCCGGCCGATCCGGGCCGGCGCGCGGTCGGCGAGTTCACCCTGGCGACGTTCGAGCACTTCAAGCCGCGCCTGGAGGCGATCCCGGTGTTCCCGGTCGAGCGCCTGCGGGTACTGGCGATGCCGGTGCAGGCGCACTTCGGGGCCCGGGACGTCCTCCTCGACCAGCGGGACGCTGCCGCGAAACTGCGGGCCGCGCTCCCGGCCGCCGACGTCCGGCTGGCCGAGGACGCCGGCCACTTCCTGCCCGGCTGGGCCGGTTCCGCCGCGGAATTCCTGGAAGGAAACCGATCATGAGCCGGCCCGGGGTGTGGTTCGTGCCCGCCGAGGGGCCGGAACTGGCCACCGAGGCCGACGCCGTCGACCTGATCGGCGCCACCTACGGCCAGGGTGTCGACGTCCTAATCGTGCCGGTCGAGCGGTTCCCGGCCCGGTTCTTCGACATGCACGAGAAGCTCATCGGGCACTTCTTCTCGAAGATCGTCCAGTACGGCCACCGGCTGGTCCTGCTCGGCGACGTCCGCGAGCACGTCGAAGCGAGCACCGCGTTCCGCGACGTCGTGCGGGAAGCCAACCGCGGCAAGGACGTCTGGTTCGTGGCCGACCTCGCCGAGCTCGACGCCCGGCTGGCCGCACGGCGCTGAGCCGGGCGGCGCAACTGTTCCGCGGGTGGCAACCCCCGCCCGGCGCGGGACGTCAGGTGATCATGACAACTCCCCGGCGCGGTGCGCTGCTGGTGTCCGTCCTCGCCCTCCTGGCCGCGTTCGCCTCGCCGGCGACCGCCGGAACCGTGGTCCCGCCGGGCTTCCAGCCCGCCTCGACGAGCTGGACCGGCCCCGACACCGGATACGTCCTCGGGTACCGGCCGTGCGCGCAGTCGTGGTGCCCGGCGCTGCTGGGCACCACCGACGCCGGGCGGCACTGGCGGCGGCTGGGCGCGCCGCCGGTCCCGCTGCCGGACAACCACAACCACGTCGCGCTCCGGGCCTTCGGCGACCGCGTCGCGTACGTCAGTGACGGCGTCCACGTGCGCACCACCCGCGACGGCGGCGAGACCTGGCAGCCGGTCACCTTGGCCGGGGCGCGGGAGCCGTACTACCTCTCGAAGATCGCCGAAACCGGCGGCCGCGTCGTCGCCGTGCTGACCACCTACGGGGAGGGGCAGGGCTCGACCCGGCTCTACTCGGCGGCCGCCGGTTCGCCGGTGCTGGCCCCGGTGCCCGGGTTCGCGGTCACCGGCGGCCTCACCTACGGCGACCTGGCCGTCGGCGGCGGCCTGCAGGTCGCGCTCGGCGCGGACTACGGCACCGAGCAGTACTGGATCTCCCGGGACGGCGTGCGGTTCACGCCGGCCGAGCCGCCGTGCCCGGACGGGGAGGTCGCCTCGCTCACCGGGGTCCGCGAACGGCAGGTCGTGGCGTTGTGCAGCGGCAGCCCCGGCTCGCCTCAGCCGGGCTCGACCGAGCGGCAGCTGCGGCACGCGCCGCAGCTCGGCGTGGGGTTCAGCGGGGACGACGCGGCGCCGTTCGCCGGCATCAACCAGGGCTTCGCCGCGGCCTCGCCGGCGTCCGCGACGGTCGCCGCGGTGGGTGGCGGCGTCGGGTTCCTGCACACCACGGCCGACGGCGGCCGCACCTGGTCGACGACCGAGCTGCCCGACCGCGGCTTCGCGCTGACCGATCTCGACTTCCCCGGCGGCGGCACCGGCGTCGTCGTCGACGGCCAGCCGGACGCCTCCGGCGGCTCCGCCGTGTACCGGACCACGGACGGGGGAAAATCCTGGCGCGAGCTCCGTTTTGGGTAGTTGTCCCTGGCAGGCAAGGCCCTTGTGCCCGGTTCACTTGGTGCACCCCATGTCGTAACCTGAGCACTGTCCGTTGCCGGACACGGTGAACGAACCCGGGCAGGGGTGTCGTCACCACGCGCAGAGTGGAGAGCAGCCGATGACGCCTGGCGACCTGCGGTCCGGAACCGAGGGCGGGGCGGCCGCCCTCGATTTCAGCAAGGCGAGCCTGGCCAGGTTGTCCGACGCGCTCCTCGGCGGGCACGACCACTACGAGGTGGATCGCGAAGCGATGCGGCGGCTGCTGGCCATCGCGCCGGGCGCCCAGGCGATGGCGAAGGAGCACCGCGACTGGCTGGTGCGCGCGGTCCGGTTCCTGGCCGGCAAGCGCGGCATCGACCAGTTCCTCGACCTGGGCTCCGGGATGCCGACCGCGGAGAACACCCACGAGGTGGCGCAGCGGTACAACCCGGACGCGCAGGTGGTGTACGTCGACAACGATCCGGTGGTGCAGGTGCACGGCCGGGCGCTGCTCGAGGAGAACTACCTGACCCACGTGACGGGCGCCGACCTGACGCGGCCGGCCGAAACCCTCGCCGACGAGGTCGTCCAGGAGTACCTCGACTTCCGGCGGCCGGTGGCGCTGATCCTCACCTCGATCGTGCACCACATCGACGACTACGAGCGCGCGAAGGCGATCGTCGCGGCGTACGTCGACGCGCTCGCGCCCGGGTCGTTCCTGCTGCTCACGCACAACTTCGACCCGGAAGAGGACTCCCCGCGCCAGGAGCTGGCGCGGCTGCTGGAGACCAGTTTCCAGGGCACCGGCCTGGGCAGCGTGCACCGCACGCGCGAACAGATCGCCGGGTTCTTCGACGGCACCGAGCTGCTCCGGCCCGGGCTGGTCTACCTGCACGAATGGTGGCCGGACGGCCCGCGGCTGCACCCGCTGGGCGAGCTGAACTTCCTGACGCTGGGCGGAGTCGCCCGCAAGCAGTGAGCCCCCGGCGCCCGCCGCCTCGGCCACCCGTCCCGGCCGGGCCGGGACGGGTGCGCGGGTCAGGCGGCGTTGAAGGTGTCCGGGTCCGGGCCGGTGCGCTCGCCGCGGTCCAGCGGCGTCAGCGACTCCATCTCCTCCTCCGTGAGGGTGAACCCGAACAGGTCGAAGTTCTCCTCGATCCGGGACGGCGTGACCGACTTCGGGATCACGACGTTGTCCAGCTGCAGGTGCCAGCGCAGCACGATCTGCGCGGGCGTGCGGCTGTGCTTCACCGCCAGCTCGGCCACCACCGGGTCGCCGAGCAGGCTGCCGCCCTTGGCGAGCGGGCTCCACGCCTCCGTCGCGATGCCGTGCTTGGCGTCGAACTCGCGGAGCTCGCGCTGCTGCAGGTACGGGTGCAGCTCGACCTGGTTGACCGCAGGGGCGACATCGGCGGCGTCGAGCAGGCGCTCGAGGTGCGCGGGCTGGAAGTTGGAGACGCCGATCGCGCGGACCCGGCCGTCGGCGTAGAGCTTCTCGAACGCCTTCCAGGTGTCGAGGAACTTGCCGCGCGCCGGGGTCGGCCAGTGGATCAGGTAGAGGTCCAGCTGCTCGAGGCCGAGCTTGGTCATGCTCTCGTCGAACGCCTTGAGCGTCGAGTCGTAGCCTTGGGCCGAGTTCCACAGCTTCGTGGTGACGAACAGCTCGTCGCGGGCGATGCCGGACTCGGCGATCGCCTGGCCGACCCCCTTTTCGTTGCCGTAGACGGCCGCGGTGTCGATGCTGCGGTAGCCCGTTTCGAGGGCGGTCTTCACGGCGGCGGCGGTCTCGTCGTCCGGGACCTGGAACACGCCGTAGCCGACTTGCGGCATCCGCACGCCGTTGTTGAGTTCGATGACGGGCACGCTGGTCACGAGGGGTCCTTTCGGTGGGTGGTTCATCGGGCGAGTACCCGTTCTCCGGCTTCGAAACTAGCCGGGTCCCGGCGGTCGAGCAGTCCGGAGACGAGCGCCACGGCGAGGCCCGCCGCGGCGAGCACGGCGCCGATCCAGCTGGGGGCGGTGTAGCCGAGGCCGGCCTCGATGGCCTGGCCGCCGAGCCACGCGCCACCGGCGTTGCCGAGGTTGAACGCGGCGATGTTCGCCGCCGACGCCAGCGCCGGGGCGCCTTCGGCCTTGGCCATCACGCGGGCCTGCAGCGGCGGCACGGTGGCGAACCCGGCCGCGCCGAACAGCGCGATGGTGATCGCCGCGGGCACCTTCGCGTGCGCGGTGAACACGAACGCCACCAGCACCAGCGCCAAGGCGGCGAGGATGACGTAGAGGCTGGGCATCAGGTTGCGGTCCGCCGCCTTGCCGCCGAGCAGGTTGCCGGCGAACAGGCCGGCGCCGAAGAGCACGAGCAGCCAGGTGACGGCGCCGCCGGAGAAGCCCGCGACCTCGGTCATCATCGGGGCGATGTAGGTGAAGGACGCGAACACCCCGGCGAAGCCGAGCGCGGTCATGACCAGCGCGAGCCACACCTGCGGGCGGCGGAACACGGCGAGTTCGCCGCGCAGGCCGGCGCCCGGGTCCGGCTCCTGGTGCGGGACGAGCGCGAGGATGCCGGCGGCGCCGGCGACGCCGAGCGCGCTGACCACCCAGAACGTCGAGCGCCAGCCGAAGGCCTGGCCGAGCGCGGTGCCGGCGGGCACGCCGAGCACGTTGGCCACGGTCAGCCCGGTGAACATCAGCGCGATCGCGCTCGCCTGCTTGGCCGGCGCGACCAGCGACGCGGCGACGACCGAGCCGACGCCGAAGAAGGCGCCGTGGCTCAGCGCGGCGACGACCCGGCCGGTCATCAGCAGGCCGTAACTCGGCGCCAGGGCCGAGAGCACGTTGCCCGCGATGAACAGGCCCATCAGGGCGACCAGCACGGTCTTGCGCGGAACTCGCGAGGCCAATGCGGTGAGCACGGGAGCACCGACGACGACGCCGAGCGCGTAGCCGGAGATGAGCAGGCCTGCGGACGGGATCGAGACGCCGAAATCGGCCGCGACCTCGGGCAGCAGGCCCATGATCACGAACTCGGTGGTGCCGATCCCGAACGCGCTGATCGCCAGGGCGAGCAGGGCGGCGGGCATGGAACTTCCTTCTTCCCGGAGTAGACTGAGGGCGTTGGCAATTACAAGCGTCCGAGATAGTTGCAGACGCCGCATATCAACCCTGCGGCTTACCGGGCGGTCCGCGCAAGCCGGGGAGAGGTGAACCGTGTCACTGGACGACGACGCCGTCGAAGCGCGCGCGCAGGGCTGGCGGACGCTGGCCGCGCTCCACGCGCGGATCGAGGACCGGCTGCAGCGTGCTCTCGAACGCGACCACGAGCTGTCGGTGAGCGAGTACACGGTCCTGGACGTCCTGACTCGTCAGGACGGCTTCCACCTGCGGATGAACCAGCTGGCGAACGCGGTGGTCCTCAGCCAGTCCGCGACGACGCGGCTGGTGGCCCGGCTGGAGGGCCGGGGGCTGCTGGCTCGCTACTTGTGTGCGGACGACCGCCGCGGGATCTACACGGAGGTGACGCCGGCGGGGCAGGCATTGCTCGCGGCGGCGCGTCCGACGCATGACACGGCGCTCGCGGCGGCCTTGGGGGAGGCGGAGACGCGGCCGGAGCTTGCTCCGCTGGTTGCGGCGCTCGGCGCGCTCAGCTTGCCCGGGGCCGGCTCGGCCTGATCGGCTTCCGCGCACTATCTCTCGCGGCCGGTTCCGCCGGATGATGGCGGGCGGCCTGATCGCTTTGGTGCGCCCGATGTCGCCATGCCGAAGAGACGCTGGTGGCGGCGTTGGGGCGGAGGCGGAGAGCCGACCGGAGCTGGCTCCCCTTGTCGGGGCGCTCGGTGCGCTCAGTTTGCCTGGGACCGCTTCGGGCTGATCGGCTTCCGCGCACCACCGCTCGCAGCCGGGTTCCGCCGGGTGACCCCGTGCGGCCTGATCACTGTGGCGCACCCGATCCCGTCACGCCGAAGGGCCGGCGCTGGTGGCGGCCTTGGGGGAGGCGGAGAGCCGGCCGGAGCTGGCTCCCCTTGTCGGGGCGCTCGGTGCGCTGCGCTTCCGCGGAGCGGCTTCCGCCTGACGGCTCGCCGCAGAGAGGTCCCCGGCCTGGGGGCCCCCGGTTTCTACGTTACCGGGGACCACCGACAATTCCGGGTCCTGCGGACCGCGGGGCGAGGGCCGCCGGCTGATCCCGGATGGCCTAACCGCTGCGAGAGAACCGATCCGGTGCCCCGCGATCAGCCCGGACAGCTGCCCCCTGTCCGCCATGTTGTCTGCACCGATGGCCCGGTTTGGGAGTTTCTGCCGGTATCGTGAAATCGGGGGGCCGGCACCGCCGGCCGTGAAGTTCTTACCAGGCAACAGAACCCAGTACCGCCGCGCCGGCCGAGCCATGGCCGGCGCGTGATCTCTCGCTGTGTGGACCCGCGTCGGGCGGCGCGGGGTGGACCGGGGAACTGGAGGAACCATGGGGAAAATCGGCGTCTGGCTGATCGGCGCCCGCGGCTCGGTGGCCACCACGGCCGTGGCCGGGGCCGCCGCGATGCGGGCGGGGCTGGCCGCGCGCACCGGCTGCGTGACCGACCTGCCGGACTTCGCCGGGGCCGCGCTGCCCGGCTTGGGGGACCTGGTCTTCGGGGGCCACGACGTCGTGGACACCCCGCTGGTCAAGCGGGCCGAACACCTGGTGGCCGCCGGGGTGCTGCCGCCGGCGCTGCCCGGCGCGGTCGCGGCCGAGCTGGCCGCGGCCGAGACGCGGCTGCGCCCGGCGCCGTCCGGGGGCGGCCGCGCGGCGATCGGCCAGGTGGCCGCGGACCTGGCCGAGTTCCGGAAGGGACTGGACCACGTCGTCGTCCTCAACGTCGCCTCCACCGAGCCGCCGGTCGACCCGCACCCGGCGCACGCTTCCCTGGCCGCCCTCGAAGCGGCGCTGGCCGCGGACGAGGACGTGCTGCCCGCGAGCGCCGCCTACGCTTACGCCGCCTTCCGCGCCGGTTGTGGCTTTGTCGACTTCACCCCGTCCGCCGGGGCGCGCCTGCCCGCCCTCGACGAACTGGCCCGCGCCACCGGGCAGCCGTACGCGGGCCGGGACGGCAAGACCGGCGAGACGCTGCTGCGGTCGGTGCTCGCGCCGATGTTCGCCCAGCGCGGGCTGAACGTCCTGGCCTGGTCGGGCACCAACCTGCTCGGCGGCGGCGACGGCGCCACGCTGGCGGACCCGGGGGCCGCGTCGAGCAAGAACGCGTCCAAGCAGCAGGTGCTGGAGCGGAACCTGGGCGGCCCGGTCGACGGCGAGGTGCACATCGACTACGTGCCGGCGCTCGGCGACTGGAAGACCGCCTGGGACCACGTGCTCTTCGAGGGGTTCCTCGGCGCGCGCATGACGCTGCAGCTCACCTGGCAGGGCTGCGACTCGGCGCTCGCCGCGCCGCTGGTGCTCGACCTCGCCCGGCTGACCGGCAAGGCGTGCCGCGACGGCGTGGCCGGCCCGGTCGAAGAGTTCGGCTTCTTCTTCAAGGACCCCGTCGGTGCCGGCCCGCACGACCTGGCGTCGCAGTACGCGGCCCTGCGCGCGTGGGCGCACCGGTGAAGGCGCTCGCCGAACTCGTCCGCGCGCCCGCCGCGCTGACCGTGCCCGGGGACGCGGTCGCCGGGGCCGCCGCCGCGGGCTGGCCGTTCGGCCGCCGCACGCTCGCCCTGACCGGCGCTTCGGTCTGCCTCTACTGGGCGGGCATGGCCCTCAACGACTACGCCGACCGCGAGCTCGACGCGGTCGAACGGCCCGAACGGCCGATCCCGTCGGGCCGGGTCGCGCCGGAGACGGCGCTCGGCGTCGCCACCGGGCTGACGGCGGGCGGGCTGGGCATCGCCGCGGCCGCCGGGGGACGCCGGGCCCTGCGCGTCGCCGTGCCGCTGGCCGCGACCGTGTGGGCCTACGACTTCGTGCTCAAGAAGACCGTGCTCGGGCCGGCCGCGATGGCCGCGGCCCGCGCCCTCGACGTCCTGCTCGGCGCGGGCGGGACGAGGGCCGCCCTGCCCGCGGCGCTGACCGTCGGGGCGCACACCTACGCCGTGACAACGCTGTCGCGGTCCGAAGTGGACGGTGCGAGGCCCGCGCTGCCCGCGGCCGCCCTGGCCGCGACGGCCGGCGTCGGGGTCGTCGCCGGCCGGGGCGGGCTGCTGTCGTCGGCGCTGCTCGGGACGTACGCCGTGACCACCGGCGGCGCGCAGTACGATGCCGTCCGCGATCCGGTCGCCGCGAAGATCCGGCGGGCCGTCGGGGCCGGGATCCACGGCATGATCCCGCTGCAGGCCGGGCTGATCGCACGCACCGGTGCGTGGCGCCCGGCGCTGGCCGTGGCGGCCGCGTTCCCGCTCGCGCGGGCGCTGAGCCGGAAGGTGTCGCCGACATGAGGTTCGGGTACGGCACCAACGGCTTCGCCAACCACCGGCTCGGGGACGCCCTGCGCGTGCTCGCCGACCTCGGCTACGACGGCGTCGCGCTCACCCTCGACCACCAGCACCTCGACCCGTTCGGGCCGGACCTCGCCCGCCGCGTCGCCGAGGTCGCCGCGGACCTGGACCGCCTCGGCTTGGCCGTGGTGATCGAGACGGGGGCCCGGTTCCTGCTGGACCCGTGGCGCAAGCACGCGCCGACGTTCCTCGACCCCGGCCGGGCCGGCCGGATCGAGTTCCTGACCCGGGCGGTGGCGATCGCGGCGGACCTGAACGCCGAAGCGGTGTCCTTCTGGAGCGGCAACAAACCCGCGGACCTGCCCATCGGGGAAGCCTGGGCGCACCTGGTCGACGGCTGCGCCGACGTGCTCAAGGCGGCCGACGAGCACGACGTCCGGCTCGGGTTCGAACCCGAGCCCGGGATGCTCGTCGAAGACCTGGACGGCTACTTCGAACTGGCGAAAAGACTCGGCGATCCGGAGCGGTTCGGGCTGACGCTGGACATCGGACACTGCCGGTGCAACGAGTCCGCGTCCGTGCCCGACTGTGTTCGGCGTGCCCTGCCCCGGCTGGTGAACGTCCAGATCGACGACATGCGCCGCGGTACGCACGAGCACCTGGAGTTCGGGAAGGGCGAGATCGACTTCCCGCCCGTGCTGGCCGCGCTGGCGCCGTACACCGGGCTGGTGGCCGTCGAACTGCCGCGGGACAGCCACGCCGCCCCGCGGATCGCCCGCGAGTCCCTGGACTTCCTGCGCAAGGCGGTGGCGGGGTGACCGCCTGGCTCGACGAAGCCTTGAGGAAGGTGGCCGCCGACGCGACGGCGCTGCGCACGGTGTTCCCCGCCGTCGGCCGCCGGGTCGGCCGGACGGCGGCCGACGCTGCCCGCGTGGAACTGCTCAAGGCGGCTCCCGGTGCCGCGGTGGAGATGCCCGACCTCTACCGCTACGGCGACGCGGCCGAAAAGCGAGCCATCCTCTTCGGACTGTCCGTTGTGGACATCGGAGACGCCGGAGTCGAGCTGGTCGCGGACGCCCTGCGCACCAACGACCCCCGCCTGGTGGCCGCCGCGATGGGGGAGTACGCCGCCACCCACCTCGGCGACGCCGCCTACCGCCACGGCGTGCTCAAGTGCGTCTTCATGGGCATCCCGCTGACCGCCGTGGCCGGTCTCGATCGCCGCACCGACGAGGAACTGCTCCGCATGCTGCGGGACTTCGCCGCCGAACGCGCCGCGGCGGGCCGCGAAGTCCCCGCCGATCTCCGCACCCTGCTGAACGAACAGGACGGCTGATGCGCATCTTCGATCCCCACATCCACATGAGCTCCCGGACCACCGACGACTACGCCGCCATGCACGCCGCCGGCGTCCGGGCGCTGGTCGAACCGGCGTTCTGGCTGGGCCAGCCGCGCACGAGCGTCGGCAGCTTCACCGACTACTTCGACGCCCTCGTCGGCTGGGAACCGTTCCGCGCGAGCCAGTTCGGCATCGCCCACCACTGCACGATCGCGCTCAACCCCAAGGAAGCCAACGACCCGCGCTGCGTCCCGGTGCTCGACCTGCTGCCGCGGTACCTGGAGAAGGACGGCGTGGTCGCGGTCGGCGAGATCGGCTACGACTCGATGACCGCCGAGGAGGACACGGCGTTCGCCGCCCAGCTCGCGCTGGCGATCGCCCACGAGCTGCCGACGCTGGTGCACACCCCGCACCGCGACAAGGCGGCCGGGACCGAGCGGAGCATCGCCGTGGTCCGCGAGTCGGGGATCGCACCGGAATGGGTGGTGCTCGACCACCTCAACGAGCTGACCGTCGCGATGGCCAAGGAGTCGGGCTGCTGGCTGGGCTTCTCCATCTACCCGGACACGAAGATGGACGAGGACCGGATGGTCGCGATCCTGCGGGAGTACGGCACCGAGCGCGTGCTGGTGAACTCCGCGGCCGACTGGGGCAAGAGCGACCCGCTCAAGACCCGCCGGACCGGCGACGCGATGCTGGCCGCCGGCTTCACCGAGGACGACGTCGACCGGGTGCTGTGGCGCAACCCGGTGGAGTTCTACGGGCAGAGCGGGCGGCTTTCCCTCGACGGCGGACCGGCGGAAGCCGAGTTCGCGGGCAACTCGATCCTGCGGGGGGCGCGCAAGTGAGGTTCCGGCACCGCGACGGCACGCTCGTCCACCTCGCCTACTGCACCAACGTCCACCAGGCCGAGGACCTCGGCGGCGTGCTCGCCCAGCTGGCCCGCTTCGGCGAGCCGGTCCGCGAGCGCCTGGGCGTGGACCGGCTCGGCGTCGGCCTCTGGCTGGCCCGGCCGGTCGCTGCCGAACTGGCCGGCGACCCGGCCGCGGTGGACCGCCTCAAGCGCGAGCTGGCCGCGCGCGGCCTGGAGGTCGTCACCTTCAACGGGTTCCCGTATCAGGGCTTCCACGACCCGGTCGTCAAGCACAAGGTCTACCGGCCGGACTGGGCGGCGCCCGAGCGCACGCGGTACACCCTCGACCTCGCGCGGCTGCTCGCCCGGCTGCTGCCGGACGACGCCGTGCGCGGCAGCGTGTCGACGCTGCCGCTCGGCTGGCGCACGGACTGGCGGGGCGACGACGGGCAGCTCGCGGTCCTCGCCAAGGGGCTGGCGGAGCAGGACCGTCCGGTGCGGGTGGCGTTCGAGCCGGAGCCGGGCTGCGTCATCGAGACCACCGCGCAGGCCGCGGCTCTGCTGTCCGAAGTGGACAAGGAATGGCTGGGCGTCTGCCTGGACACCTGCCACCTCGCGGTCGGGTTCGAGGACCCGGCCGCCGCTCTGGGCCGGCTCGAAGCCGCGGGGCTGGCCGTCGTCAAGCTCCAGGCGTCGGCCGCGCTGGAAGCCGCGGAGCCGAGCGATCCCGTGACGCGGGTGGCCTTGGAGTCCTTTGTGGAGCCTCGGTTCCTCCACCAGAGCACCGAAGGGGCTCCGCCCGGTGCCGACGACCTCGACCTGGCGCTGGCCGGCGGCCTCCCGGGGCGGGCGCCGTGGCGGGTGCACTTCCACGTCCCGCTGCACGCCGACCCGGCACCGCCGCTGACGTCGACCCGGCCGGTGCTGGCCGTCACCCTGGCCGAGTTGTTCGGCGGCGTGGCCGCGCGCACCGACCACGTCGAGGTCGAGACCTACACCTGGCAGGTGCTCCCGGACGCACCCGCCGACGACGCCGGGCTGGTCGCGGGCATCGCGGCCGAGCTCGACTGGACCCGGCGGGCCCTGACCACCCTCGGCCTGGAAGAGGTATCCGCATGAGTGAGCTTGCGAACGAATCATCCAACACTGCGTTTTCGGCTCAGGCCGCACCGAGCGTCAGCGAGGTGTGCGCATGAGTTTGCTGGTCCTGGACGTCGTCGGGTTGACGCCGCGGCTGCTCCCGCACATGCCGAACCTGCGCAAGATGGCCGAGCCCGGCTTCACCGCGCAGCTGGGCACGGTGTTCCCGGCGGTCACCTGCTCGGTGCAGTCGACGTTCCTCACCGGGCTCACCCCGGCGCGGCACGGAATCGTCGGCAACGGCTGGTACTTCCGCGAACTCGGCGAGGTGTTCCTCTGGCGCCAGCACAACCGGCTGGTGCGGGGGGACAAGTTCTGGGACGCGGCCCGCCGCGCGCAGCCCGGCCACCGGGTGGCGAACGTCTGCTGGTGGTACGCGATGGGGGCGGACACCGACCTCACGGTGACCCCGCGGCCGATCTACCACGCCGACGGCAAGAAGTCCCCGGACTGCTACACGTACCCGCCCGAACTGCACGACCGCCTGGAAGGTGCCCTCGGTGAGTTCCCGCTGTTTACCTACTGGGGCCCGACGGCCGCGATCACGTCGTCGAAGTGGATCATCGCGGCCGCGCGGAAGATCATGGCCGAGGACCGGCCGGACACCACGCTGGTCTACCTCCCGCACCTGGACTACGACCTGCAGCGCTTCGGCCCGGACGCACCCCAGGCCGCGGCGGCCGCGCGGGAGATCGACACGGCTTTGCGGCCGCTGCTGGACTTCGCGGCCGCGGGCGGGCACACGGTCGTCGCGCTGTCGGAGTACGGCATCACGAACGCGAACCGGCCGGTCGACGTCAACCGGGCGTTGCGCCGCGAAGGCCTGCTGAACGTCTACGTCCAGGCGGGGATGGAGTACCTGGACCCGTGGACGTCCCGGGCGTTCGCGGTGGCCGACCACCAGGTCGCGCACGTCTACGTGGCCGATCCGGCCGACGTCCCGCGGGTGCGGGACACCGTCGCGGGACTGTCCGGAGTGGACGTCGTGCTGGATCGCGCCGGCCAGGCCGGGCTCGGCATCGACCACGAACGGGCGGGCGAGCTGGTCGCGATCGCCGAGCCGGACGCGTGGTTCACCTACTACTACTGGCTGAGTGACGACCGCGCGCCGGACTTCGCGAAGACCGTCGAGATCCACCGCAAGCCCGGTTACGACCCGGCCGAGCTGTTCTTCGACCCGGAGGACCCGAAGGTCAAGCTCAAGGCGGCGGCCGCGCTGGCCCGCAAGAAGCTCGGCCTGCGCTATTCGATGCAGGTCGTGCCGCTCGACCCGGCGCCGGTCCGCGGCAGCCACGGCCGGCTGCCCGACTCACCCGAAGACGGGCCGGTGCTGCTGTGCTCGGACCCGGCGTTCGCGCGCGAGAAGATCCACGCCACCGAGGTCAAGGACCTCCTGCTGGCGGCCGCCATCCCGAGCGAATGAGGAGGTTCCCCGTGCGGGTGCTGGTGTTCTCGAAGACGGCCGGGTACCGGCACGACTCGATTCCGGCGGGCATCCGGGCGATCCGGGAACTGGGTGCGGCGCACGGTTTCGACGTCACGGCAACCGAAGACGCGTCGGCGGTGACGGCCGCCTACGACACGGTGGTGTTCCTGTCGACCAGCGGCGAGGTCCTCGACGCGGCGGGGCAAGCGGCGTTCGAGTCCTATGTGGAGGGGGGCGGCGGCTACGTCGGCATCCACGCCGCCGCCGACACGGGGTACGGCTGGCCGTGGTACGGCCGGCTGGTGGGAGCGTGGTTCCGCACCCACCCGGCGATCCAGCGGGCGCGGTTCGTGACCGAGGACCGCACGCACCCGGCGACGGCCCACCTGCCGCCGGTGTGGACCCGGACCGACGAGCTGTACGACTTCCGCACCAACCCGCGTGGCCGCGTGCACGTGCTGCAGACGTTGGACGAGTCCAGCTACACCGGGGGTGGGATGGGGGCGGACCACCCCATCACGTGGTGTCACCCGCAGGGCCGCGGCCGGGCGTTCTACACCGGGCTCGGCCACACGACCGAGTCGTACGCCGACCCGGCTTTCCGCGCGCTCCTGCTGGGCGCGATCCGCTACGCCGCGGCGCAGCTTCCCGCGAGCCCGCAGCGTCGCGAATGACTCATTCGGGACACTGGAGGTCTCCAGCTTCCTGGCCCTGTCGGCGACGGCCGCGGCGATCGGCGCGTTCCCG
>NZ_JBFAZA010000026.1:0-21122 GCF_040681595.1 Amycolatopsis sp. NPDC051716
GAAGTACTGTGACAGCGGCCCGGTCCCCGAGCGCCCCAATGTGGCCTTGGTTGCGTTCAACGCACCCAAGGCGGCCTTCGGTGCGTTCAACGCACCGAAGGCCACATTGGGGCGCTCTTCCCGGACGTCAAACAACTTGCGACGCGCGACACTAGTGCCACCTCAGCGGAAGTCGTTCGCGTGGTCTTCGGCCCACTGCGCGAACGTGTGGGCAGCACGGCCGGTCACGTCCGCGACGACCGTCGATACCCGCGGCGGCGCGGTGGCTCCGGCCTGCCAGGCCGCCAAGATCGCGTCGACACCGATGGGCGGCATGGTCTTGCCGAGTTCGGCGCGTGCCTGTTCGACCGAGATCGGCTCGAGGGTGATCTCGCGACCGACGGCCGCGCCGATGTGCCGTACCTGCTGCCGCAGGGACAGCGACTCGGGGCCCCACACGGGGTAGGCGTGGCCGCGGTGGCCCGGCTGGGTCAGCGCGGCCACCGCGAGCGCCGCCAGGTCCTTCTCGTGAATGGGCGCCGTCTGCGCGTCCGGGTAGGGCACCCGGACGGTGCCCTCTTCACGGATCGAGGTCCGCCACCACCACAGGGTGTTGGTGGCGAACATCCCCGGCCGGATGAATGTCCACGCCAGACTGGAGTTCTCGAGCGCGGACTCGACGGCTATGTGGGCCCGGGCGATGGGATTGTGCACGGCATCCGGGTGGAGGACGGCCCCGGACGACAGAAGGACCACGTGTTCCACCCCGGCGGACTCGGCCGCCGTCACAAAGCCGTCGATCCCTTCCGGCTTGGCGTAGAGGAATACGCGTTGCGCGCCGTCGAGAACGGCAGGCAGGGTTTCCGGGCTCTCCAGATCGGCCGTGACGGCTTCCGCTCCCGCCGGGAGCGGCTTCCGGCTCGTCAACCGAACCTTCTCGCCCGCCGAGCTCATACCCGCCGCGACATGGCGACCGACATTGCCGCTCGCTCCAAAGATCACTGTGACCATGGCCGGAGAGTAGATCTGCGGCTTACTGATCGTAAGTACCTACCTTCAGGTAAGCTCCGGAGATGAAGGTAGGTTCCCAGCCCGCGCCGGACGCATGGCAGGGCATGAGTGACGCGTTCAACAGCGACTGCCCGGCACGCGAGGTGCTCGAGCACATCACCGGCCGCTGGGGCATGTTGATCTTGGCGGCACTGGGAGAGGGACCACGGCGCTTCTCCGGACTGCACGCGACGATCGGGGGGATCAGCGAGAAGATGCTGTCGCAAACACTGCGCACCCTGGTGCGGGACGGGCTTGTCACGCGCACTGTGGAGCCCACCACCCCGCCGCGGGTCAGCTACGAACTCACGCCACTCGGCCGCGGACTCACCACCTCACTGGAACCGTTTCTGGGCTGGATCCGGCAGCACACCATCGACGTCGTCACCGCCCAGCGCCGCCACGACCGGCAGCACGGATGAGCTCACCGACAAAAACACGGCGATCGGCGCGTCAACGGCTTGCACTGACCCCTTTCACCCCCGAACCGGAACGTGAAGTCAGTGCGCAGCTGCGGTGAGCCGAGCGACCGTCAATCCTCAGTCTTCAGGTAGCCGAGGGAGAACGCGGCGGCCACGGCGGCTGCCCGGTCGTTGACGCCCAGCTTCGCGTAGACGTGCAGCAGGTGCGTCTTGACCGTCGTCTCGCTGATGTAGAGCCGCTTCGCCGCCTCGCGGTTCGTCGAGCCTCGGGCGATCAGCTCCAGCACTTCCAGCTCGCGCCGGGACAGCAGGGCCGGGGTGGGTTTGCGCACCTGGCCCAAGAGCCTCGTCGCGACGGTGGGAGAGAGCACCGCCTGGCCGCGTGCGGCAGCCTCCACCGCGCGGACGAGCTCCGCCCTCGGCGCCTCCTTGAGCAAGTAGCCGGTGGCGCCGGCTTCGATGGCCGGCAGCACGTGGCTGTCGGTGTCGTACGTGGTGAGCACCAGCACCCGGGCCGGCACCCCGCGCTTCGCCAGCTCCTTGATGGCGGCGACCCCGTCGGTCCCGGGCATCCGCAGGTCCATGAGGATCACGTCGGGGCGGAGGCGCTCCGCGGCCGAGACCGCTTCCGCACCGTCACCGGCTTCGCCGACCACCTCGAAGCGCGGATCGGCGCCGAACATGCCGCGCAGCCCGTCCCGCACCACCGGGTGGTCGTCGACGATCAGCAGTGAGATCAACTCTCGCTCCCGGCGGGGATCGCCGGCACCGTCACGGTGATCGCGGTGCCCCCGCCCGGCTCGGACTCGATGTCCAGCCGCCCGGCGAGGAGCTGCACCCGCCGGCGCATACCGGTGAGCCCGAAGCCCCCGTCCGCGGAGATGCCGCCGCGCTCGGCGCCGGGCCGGAAGCCCACTCCGTCGTCCAGCACGTCCAGCGTCACCAGGTCCTCCATGTACGACAGGGTCAGGGAAACCCGACCGGCTCGGGCGTGCTTGGCGACGTTGGCGAGCGCCTCCTGCGCGGTCCGCAGCAGGGCCACCTCGACGTCGGTGTGCATCGGCCGGACGTCGCCGGTCGTGGTCAGCATCGCTTCGACGCGGTTCACCTTCGACCAGCGCTCGGCCACGTCGCCGATCGCGTCGGGGAGGCGGGCTTCCGCCAGCGCGGACGGTCCCACCGCGTGCACCGTCCGGCGGGCCTCGGTGAGGCTCTCGCGAGCCAGGTCCATCGCGTTCCCCATGTGCCGGCGCGACACCGCCGGTGCGTGCGACGCCTGCTCGGCGGCCTGGAGCTGGGTGAGGATGCCGGCCAGCCCCTGCGCCAGGGTGTCGTGGATCTCCCGCGCCATCCGCTGCCGCTCTTCGAGCACGCCGGCCTCGCGGGCCTGCGCCAGCAGCTGAGCGTGCAGGCCCGCGTTCTCCGCCAGTGCGGTCTCCAGTTCGACGTTGGCCTTGTGCAGCTCGACCAGCGCCCGCTTCTGCCGGTGGTTGCGCCGGTCGGACATCACATCGGCGTGGAAGGCCACCGTGGCCATCACCGTGGTGAGCGCGCTGACGGCGGGCCACTTCCACCACTCGCCGGCCGCGATGTCGGCGGCCCCGCCCACGTAGGAGATCGCCGAGACCACGGACGTGGCGGTCACGCCGGCGTACCGCCACCGGCCCTTCAGGTACTGGAAGGCGTGCAGGTAGCCGACGAAGGCGAAGAAGCCGAACCAGGGTGTGAGCAGCACCAGGCAGGCGGTCAGCGCCACGAGCCCCGTGTAGTACAGACCCATCAGCGGGCCGTTGCGGTGCGACTCCGGGTGGAACGTGTGGAACCACATGACCCACGCGGTGAGCAGGACCGAGAGCCCGAGCATCTCGGGAAGGTGCGCTTCCCCGTTCCAGAGCGGCTGCAGCAGCAGGGTCATCACGACGCTGACCGCCAGCAACGGACATGGTCTCCCCCTTCATTCCGGCCGGTGGCCGGTCAGGGCCGCGAACGCGTCGTCGAGGCCGGCCTGCTCGACGCGCAGTTCCCCGGCGATCACTCCCAGGCGGGCCAGCAGCGACGTCACCGCGTGGAGCACGTTGCCGTGGCCGCTGACGACGAGTTGCTCGCCGCGCCGCTCGACGCGGCGGACCTCCGGCAGCGCTTCGAGCACGCGGGGGTCCAGCGGCGCCGACGGCCGGAACCGCACGACCTGCTCGTCGGTCACCCCGGCGACCAGCCCGGCCGGCGTGTCGACGGCGACGGCCCGGCCGGCGTCGATGACGGCGATCCGGTCGCAGAGCCGTTCGGCTTCCTCCATGAAGTGGGTGACCAGCACGATCGTCACGCCCTGGGCGCGCACGGTCTCGATGAGGTCCCACGTATCGCGGCGGGCCTGCGGGTCGAGGCCGGTGGTGAGCTCGTCGAGCACCGCCAGCTCCGGGTTCCCGACCAGCGCGAGCGCGATGGACAACCGTTGCTGCTGGCCCCCGGAGAGCTTCTTGTACGCGGTGTTCCGGTGCTCGGCCAAGCCGAGGGTGGCCAGCAGCTCGCCGGGGTCGGCCGGCGTCCGGTAGAACGCGGCGTAGAGGTCGAGCAGCTCGCCGACCCGCAGCTTGTCCTGCAGCCGGCTCTCCTGGAGCTGCACCCCGACGCGCTGGCGCAGCTCGGCGCGGTCGCGGCGCGGGTCGAGCCCCAGCACCGCCAGCCGCCCGCCGTCGGGCACCCGGAGTCCTTCCAGGCACTCCACGGTCGTCGTCTTGCCCGCGCCGTTCGGGCCCAGGATGCCGAAGATCTCCCCGCGCTCGACGTCGAACGAGACGTCGTCGACCGCGACCTTTTCCCCGTACCGCTTGTGGAGGTGCTCGACCTCGATGACCGGCATGCCGCCGTCCCTTCCCGATCCGTTTCCGACAGATCGAGAATCCCGCGGCGCCCCGGTCCGGCGCGTCAGCACAACGGTCCGCATCGCCTCCACCGTCCGGAGGAGGCGGTGGTCGACCGCAGTCCGAAGCCGCCGGGCCGATCGATACACTCGTTCGGACCAATTCCGGCCCGCAGCCGCCGTTTTCCGCGCGCATGCCGGAGTTTTCCTGACTCCGGGCGCGTCAGCTCCTACGCTCGGTCGGGTGGACGGCATCGAGAGTCTCCGGCACGCGATCGAGACGATTCCCATTCCCGGCGCCCCGCCTCGCCTGTCCCGGCAGGGCGCCGCGGTCGGGCTGGCGCTCTTGGACACCTCGCTGCGGCTCAACCACGTGCGCCGGCTGACCGAGCGGCTGACCGTGGTCGAGCACGGGACCGCGCGCCGGAGCACCGAGGTCGACGTCAGCCTCAAGCTGCTCGACGAGGGACAGCGGCAGGCCACCGCGCAGCTGCAGGACCTCATCGGGCGGGAACACGGCGAGCGGGCCGCGTCGCGGCCGGCGCGGCACCGGTCCCTCTGGGTTCCGCTGGCCCGGCTGCCCCGCCGCGACGTCTCCCCCATCGACGTGTTCGACAGCTCAGGCCAGAAACTGCCGCGGCTCACCCAGCACGAGGCGTCCCGGCTGGTCGCCGCGGGGCTCTACCGGCTGCTGCGGGGGATCCTCGCCGGCGACGAGAACGCGCAGACCGCCAAGCACGAGCTGAACACCTTCCTCTTCCAGGTGCACGAGCCGCGCTGGCTGATCCAGCAGGCGCTGTTGACGCTGCTCACCGAGCGGAACCACCCGGAAGAGGAGTTCACGCTGGCGCCGGCCGGCGGTACGGTGCCCGGCTACGGCCGGCAATGCCGGGAGCTGGCGCTGGACGTCCTCTCCGGCTGTTCCGACCTCCTCGTCGAATACGCGTACCTGCTGAACGTCGCCGTCCGCGACTACATGCTCGTGGTGGCGCTGGACGACTCGGTCGAGGAACACCGGCTCAGCTACGAAACCCCGCTGCGCGTCGACGCGCGCCAGTCCGTCGCGAACGAGCAGTGGCGGCGGCTGGCCGCCAGCCGCCGCGGCTATGTCGTGAGCTACGAGACCATGATCCCGGCCACGCTGAAGTCCTACCACCTGGTGGCGCGGACCGCGCCGGAAGCCGAGATCTCCCGGATGTACCTGTCCACCGACGCCGACCAGCACCAGGTGGACGGCCTGGTCGAAGACCTGCTTTCACTGGCCGAACGGCAGGACGCCGCCCCTCTGCAAGAGGCCGACGGCGCCCGGCACAAGATCCTGGAACTGCAGGCGCAGACCGTGCTGCGCCGGCTGGCGGACCTGGTGCGCCGGCGCAAGTGGGAGGCGGGCCAGTCCGGGGTGGAGCTGTCCCCGCGGAGCCTGCCGGCCTGCCACCTGCTCACCGCCGCGGCCACGACGGGCGAGGCCGTGCGGACGGACTCGGGCGAGCTGGACAACTCCCTCCGGCGGCACCCGGAGTTCACGGCCGCGAACCTGCGCGAGGCCGCCCGCGAGCTGACCGACCGGGAGTTCGGGCAGGACCTCGTCCTGGTCAACGGCATCGCCGAAGACGAGGCGCGGGCGTACTGGCGCCGGTCCGGCGGTCCCGACCCGCGCGGCGACCACATCCGGGTGCGCGCGACGCTCGTGCTCAAGGACTCCACGAAGGCCGGGCCGCTCAACGTGACGTTCTACGCGCTGGCCGTCGCGACGGTCTCCTTCGTGCTCGGGTGGCTGCTGGTCGGCCGTCCGTGGCCGTACGGGCGGGAAGCCACCGAAGCCCTCGGCCACATCGGCGACGGCCAGTCCGTGATCACCATGCTGCTGCTGTTGCCCGGCTTCCTCTACAGCCGCCTGTCGCTGCCGCCACGCCGGACCGTGCTCGGCTACCTCGGCACCCTGCCGCAGGCGCTGGTCCAGCTGAGCATCGCGGCCGTCGCCGGGTTCGCCGCGGCCGTCGCGACGCAGAGCCGGGGCGAGGTCGTGCAGGTCACGCTCACCATCGCGGTGGCACTGCCGGTGCTGGCCGCGCTCGTGCTGTTGAGCCGGGCGTCGTGGCGCGAATCGGCGATCCCGCTGTCGCGCATCGGGGCGCCGCGCTGGGCGGGTGCCGGTGCCTGGGACCGCCGCGAGCCGCTGGACGCCGACGTGCGGTTCGACTCCTCCGGCGGGTGGTGAGGGTGCGCCAGCGGATCTCCGTGCGAAACGTGGCCGACCTGGCGCGGGCCGGCTTCGAGATCGCGCGGCAGCCGGTGACCAAAGTGGACTTCGAGGTGCACCACGCGGCGGCCCGCGCCGGTTACCTGCGCGAGCTCGTGTCCGCGGGCACCGACAGCGCGGTCTTCCTGGAAACGCTGTGTTCGGCCACGAACGGCGCCGGAGTCGTGATCGGCACCCGCACCCGCAAACCCCTCGACGGCACCGAGGTGGTCGAGCGCGTCGACGGCCAGCAGCCGGCGGAGCGCCCGCAGCAGAATGCGGGCAGCTGGGTCTTCCAGCAGACGACCTCGCCCAACCCGACGTTCATCTACGAGTCGGCGCAGACCTTCGAGGGCCTGATCGCCGTCGACCCGGGGGCGCGCGAAGTCTTCGAGTGGCACGGCCTGGCCGTCCGCGACCTGGTGAAGGAGATCTCCGAAGCCGCGTCGTCGCTCATCGACGCGCCCCTGTTGTCGCTGCAGTGCCCGGCGCAGCTGCCGACGATCGTCAAGACCCGCAATCACGACCTGCGCACCCGCAAGGAGGTCGCGCCACCGTGCGCGTCGCTGGCGGTCCGGTTCGCGATCGCGCTGCGGGACGTGTCCGTCGCCGCCCGGTTCGAACTGGCCGACCGGTTCCGCGAGCTGTGCGAGAAGCACGGCTACAGCCTGTGGCTCGCCGACACGCGGCCCGGCCACCGCCAGGGGAACTGGTTCGAGGTCTCCCACGCCGACGGCCAGTTTTCGCCGATGTACCGGGGAGAGCTCCGGTCCCGCCAGCGGATCGGCACGATCCTGCCGCTGACCTTCGTCGGCCCGGCGCGCATCGGCTCCACCCACGCGATCGCCTCCTTCCTGCAGCGCTACACCCAGGTGGGGGTGGTCGGCTGCGCGGGCACGACGCTGTCGGACGTCGCGTTCGTCCACCTGCAGCTGTCGATCCACGGCGTGGCCGCGGACCGGCTGAACCGCATCCTGGGCAAGCTGCTCGGCGAGTCCTCGACGCCGGCCCGGCCGCACAAGCTGCTGCGCGAGCTGTTCAAACGGCTCGGCCTGCCGCCCGACCCCGACGGGCCGGGCTCGGCCGCGCCGGACCCGACCAGCGACTACCAGACGTTCGCCGGCCCCGCGTTCGCCTACCGCCCCTTCCAGATGCCCGACTGCATGGCCGTGTGGGTGTCGTGGGAGATCGCCCGCCAGCACCGGGGCCTCGCGGCGCCGCTGGACTGCCTGTACCGGGCCCTGGCGCAGATCGCGCCCGAAGTGCCCGTGGCGGACACCACGGCGTCGGCGGCCGACCTGGCCACGGTCGAATACCTCATCTGCCGCGCCACCGAGCAGTCGGTGGTCCGGGGCAAAGCGAAGCTGGCCGTGCCCAAATCGGTCCTCCAGCAGTTCTCCTCGGGCGGCATCGAACAGCCCGCGGCGAAGTTGTGCTCGGCGCTGGAAGAGGCGTGGAAAGCGCACGTCGACCAGTCCGAGGTGGACGGTGTGGGCGAGCTGACGGTGGCATGGCGCGAGTCCTGGCTCGGCCACTGGACCTACTCGTGACCGCTCAGGTGGAGTACCGGTAGGTCAGGCACCGCAGCCTGGTCGGCGGCGATCTCGCAGCGGGCCCGGTTGTGGCCCGAGCGCACCGGCCGCGGAGAAGCCGGATCGCGAAGTGCTCAGCGTTCCAGCCGGGTCTCCCGGAGCTTGAGCCGGCGAGCTTGAGGCACGGTATGCCGAGCTTCACGCGTTATCCGTGGTCTTGGCCGCGTCCGACGGCTCGTGGGAATCCCTTGTCGGGCCGAGGGCAGCGAGTTGCCGTTGGACACGCAGAACGTCGGCATCTCGGTTGTGTCCGCGATAAAGCCCGAGAGCGTCCCGCCACACGGCTCCGGCCTCCTCGGGATGGCCGAGGGCGGTGTGGGAGTGACCCAGGCGGTCGAGGGTTTCGGCGATCTCGGTGATGTTGCCCAGGACCCGGTGCAGTGCGAGGGCTTGCCGGTAGTGGTGGATGGCCTCACGGTGGTTGCCGGTGCGGTGCTCAATCAAGCCGAGGCCGTCCAGGGCAGTCGCCTCGCCGGTGAGGTCGCCGTGCTCTCGATGCAGGGCGAGGGCCGCCCGGCAGTGGTTGCGAGCGGTGCCGTAATCCCCCAGCTGAGCGGTATGCCACCCCACTTGGTTGAGTGCGAGAGCTTGCCACGCGGGCTGGTCCAGGACGCGGTAGAGGTCCAGGGCGCGGCGGGCGTGCTTCAGTGCCCGCCGGTGGTCTCCACGGCGTGCCCACATCCGCGCGAGGGTGCTGTGGGTGTGGGCCTGCTGGGTGGGCGCGTGGTGCTGTTCCGCCAGCGCGAGTGCCTGGTGCAGGTGTTCGACGGCCTGCGTGTGTCGCCCGAGTCCTGCGTGGGCAGAGCCGAGGCCCCGGTGGATTCGGGCGAGGACGGCGGGATCGGACAGGTGGTTGCCGGCCTCGGCGGCGATCTGCCACACGGTCAGTTCGTCATGGCGGTGTCCTCGTCGCCAGTGGTAGGTATGCAGGACCCAGGCAAGCCGCCACACGACCTGGTGCCGCCGCTGGGCGGCGGCGGCGCGCTGGGCGGCGGCGGCGCGCTGGGCGGCCAGCAGGTGGCGGTGATGGGCATCCAGCCAGGCCAAGGCCGCCGGCTGGCCGGTCAACGGCTGCGGGCCGGTGCCGGCAGCGGGTGGGTCGAGCCGGATCGGATCGCGGGAGGAGTCCAAGAGCTGATCCGCGGCGTGGGCGGTGTTCAGGTAGAAGTCCACCACCCGCTCCTGTGCCGCTCGCACTTTCGGTTCCGGCAGGCGGTCGCAGGTGCTGACGGCGTAGGCCCGGATCAGGTCGTGCATCGAGTAACGACCGCGCGAGTGCCGAACGAGCAGCGAGTGCCCTTCCAGGGCCTGCAGCGCCTTGCGCGTGTCCGCTTCGGAAAGACCGGTGAGGGCAACCAGGGCCGGCAGGGTGCTGTCAGGACCGGGGGCGATGCCTAGCAGCCCGAACACGGTGCGCTGTTCGCCGGTGAGCCGGCGCAGGGACCAGGACAACACGGCGGGAAGACTGGCGGCAGGGTCGCTCTCGTGGTCGAGCATCCCCAGCCCCAGCTCACGCAGCTCGGCGGCGACCTCGGCCAGCGGAACGCCGCCGGGCCGGGTGGCCGCGGTGCGTGCGGTGATCGACAAGGCCAGCGGATATCCCCCGCACAACCTGACCAGCTCGTCGACGGCGCCAGGCTCGGCGGCGACACGTTCGGCGCCCAGCCGCGCGGTGAGCAAGGCCAGGGATTCGGTGCGGGCAAGGATGTCAAGTTGCAGGTGGCGGGCGCAATGCCGGTCGATCAGCGAAGCGAGCTTGGTGCGGCCGGTGACCAGCACGGTGCAGGACGGCGAGCCGGGCAACACGGGGACCACCTGGTCGGCGGTGGCGGCGTTGTCCAGCACGACCAGCATGCGCTTCCCCGCGACCAGGCTGCGGTACAGCGCCGCTTGTGCGTCCAGGTCCGTCGGGATGCGGCCGGAGTCGACCCCGAGGGCGTCGAGGAACCTGTGCACCGCTGCCTCGGGGGTCATCGGCTCTTGCGTGGGGCTGAACCCGTGCAGGTCCACGAACAGCTGACCGTCGGGGAACTGCCCGGCGTGCTGGTGCGCCCAGGCCAGAGCCAGCCAGGTCTTTCCGATACCGCCGGCCCCGCCGATCGCCGAGATCATCACCGTGGCGGCGCCTCGTGCGGCCGCCCCGGCCCCGCACGGCAGCGGGTCCTGATCCGGTTCGGTGGTCAGCGCCTGGTCCAGGCGGGCCAGTGCGCCGCCGCGGCCGGTGAACCACCGTGGTGGCGCAGGCAACTGCCGGGGCACCGGCAGCCCCGCCTGCGGGGCTGCCGCGCGCGTGGTCGACGTCGAGGGCGGGGTGAGGGCGGGGTCGGCGGCGAGGATGCGCTGATGCAGATCCTGCAGTGCGGTGCCGGGCTCGGTGCCCAGCTGCCCGATCAGCCGGTCGCGCAGGTGCCGGTAGTGGGCCAGCGCGTCGGCGGTGCGTCCGGCGCGGTGCAGGGCCAGCATGAACTGCGCGGCGATGCGTTCGTCCACGTCTTCCTGTTCCGCCAGGGCGAACAGTCCGGGCAGTACCTCGGTGTGCCGGCCGCAGCGCAACGCGACGTCGACATGGTCGAGCCGGGCGGCGATGTGTTCCCGCTCGAGGCCGGTGCGCACCGCAGCCAGCCACGGGGTGTCCAACCCGGCGAACGGCTCACCCCGCCACAGTCCCGTCGCCTCCTCCAGCAGCGTCAGCGCCCGCACGTCGTCTGCGCCGCGTGCCTGCCGCACGAGGTGGCTGAACCGATGCAGGTCCACCGCCCGAGGATCCACCTCCAGCACGTACCCGCCGCCCCGCCGCACGACCGCGACGTCACCCGCCAGCACCCGCCGAAGCCGCGACACGTAGTTGCTCGCCACCTGCCGTGCCTTGGAGGGCAACCGGTCCGCCCACGTGCGCTCCAGCAGCTGCTCCATCGTGACGACCCGGTTCGCCTCCACCAGCAGGACCGCGAGTACGCACCGCTGCCGCGCGTGACCGATTTCCACCACCCGGCCGTCGACCCGCAGCTCGACCTGCCCGAGCACGCGCAGCTCTGTCCCCACTACGCCCACCTCCCCCGCACCCGTTACTACTCCGCTGGCACACCGTCTTGCGACCGCTGACCAGGCGATTGCCATAACGCGGTGAAGCCACGGCGACTCCGGAGTCCACCGTCTCCACCAGGTCGGCATCACTGAGCCGATCGCGGAGCAGAAACCAACGGTCTTGGCGAACGAATCGTCCAGGCAACCAAGAGAGGGAGAAACGTGATGCGAACTGCGCGCAACGCGCTGGTGATCTTGGCGATGCTCGCCGCGGTGTGGCCGGCACTGGCCGCTCCGGCACAAGCGAGCGGCACCGCGAACCACACCGAGGGCCGGACCGCACTGAACCAGGCGTCGTCCGCGCTCGAGTCGGGCCGCGACGCGGGCTTTCGCGAGGCCGGCTGTCCGCGGGGGCCGTCGACCTACGACATCGGCATCGGTGCCACCGGCACCGCCGTCCGGGAGGTGCAGTGCCTGCTGAACGCGACGCTTTCCTACAGCGCCTACCCCTACATCCCGGTGAACGGGAGCTACGACTCGTTCACGGCAGGCGGGGTCCAGGTTTTCCAGACCTGCGCCAACTACCGGCACGCCGGGATCGGGGTCGACGGGCGCGTCGGGCCGCAGACGCTTCCGCACCTGCGCTGGTGGGGCCAGCACACCCACGACACCGGCGAAGTGATGTGCTGAGGGCGCGGGCCTGACGAAACCCGCCCGGGAAGGCGCAGGGAGGCGCCGGACCGGGCGGGCTCGCCGCGGTCGCCTACCGCCGCATCTACCGCGGCGCAACGCTGCGCGTGATCGGTGCTCGTCGGCCGGATCGCCGGGATCGTTCCGCGAGCTCCCGCCCCGATTTCACCGCGAGCCGGCGCACTCCGCCACCGTGCCGGGACGCGGTCTCCGGATAGCGGTCAGTTCGTGAGTCGTCCAGCCTCCAGCTCGGTCTCAGTGGAGTTGGTGGGCGGCGGTGTACTGCTCGTCGGTGTCGGGTTCGAGCCAGGTGGTGCCGTCGCCATTGGGGCTGCCGTTCGACGCGGTGCGGGTCGAGTACGGCGACGCCACCCTGCCGGTGAGCCCGGGTGCCGGCGGATCCATGCAGACGGCGAGTATCGCCAACAGCCTGCTGTCCGCGTGCGAGAAGCTGAAGCGAGAGCTGGACAAGCTGGCGAAACGCTCGGGTTCGGCCGGGTGGCCGGGCAGCTGAAGTTCGCGGCGAAGTTTCCTGCGCGACCAGCGGCGCTGGATGAAGGCCGCCTGCGGGGCCCAGTTCTGCGAGGTTCGCGTCGATCCGGACACCGGCGAAGTCCGGGTGTCGCGCTGGACCGCGGTGTTCGACGTCGGCCGGGTGATCAACGCGAAGACCGCGTCGAGCCAGCTGCGCGGCGGGATCGTGATGGGCATCGGCATGGCACTGGCCGACGATGCCGCTCGGCCTGATCGGTGTCCGGGAACCGGGAGTCGCGCCGCCAGCCTGGAGCCTGGAGCCGGCGCTACTTCAGCACGCTCACCGCGCGGGCGATGACCAGCAGCGACGTCAGCAGCGCCGCGACGCTCTGCACCGCCATCAGCACCTTCGCCCGCGACGACAGCGGCATCGTGTCGGTGGGGCTGAACGCCGTCGAATTGGTCACCGAAACGTACAAATAGTCCACCAGGGTCGGCACCCAGTCGGACTTGACGCTGGAACCCTCGGCGACTTCCTCGACGGTGTCGGCGTTCTCGTCCTGGGAAAACCGGAAGTCCGCCAGGGGCAGGTCGGCGCGGCCGGCCTGGGTGCGCTTGACCGGGCCGCCGCGGTCCAGCTCCCAGTAGGCCAGGCCGAACGCGATCACGTTCGTCAGCCACACCTGCAGCGCACCCAGCAGCAGGTCCTGCCCGCTGTCGGCCGCGCCGGCGACCAGGTCGTGGATCAGCAGCCCCAGCGCCCCCAGGTTGGTGACGCCGATGACCACGACGAGCGCCAGGGACACCACCCGGGAAAACCGCGTCTGCCGGGTGACGCGCCGCGGGTTGATCGCGATCAGCGGCACCAGCAGCACCATCTCCAGCGCGGGCACCACGAACCGGGGAAAGACGAGCAGCTGTTCGGGCAGGGCCAGGTAAAGCGCGATGGCCACGACGGTCGCGACGGCAGCCGGCAGGCGTGCCTCACCGCGGCGCTGGTGGCGAGGGTGACGGGTGCGGGCCACGGACCGGTCGGCTGGCATGACTGTGGCGGCTCCTCGGGAACGGCCGTTGACCGGCCCTTGTTCATCGGGCCGAGAGCCTAGCGCCTGCCTGACGACCGGTGCGGGCGGTGGTCGGTTCGCGGACCACAAAGGACGGGGACGAACTACCCTCGCCGAGGTCACGGCCTGCCGCCGCAGTCGAACAGCACACCGGCGGTGGCCGCGTCCGGGCCGATCCGCGCGGGCGGCACCGGCCGGCAGTGCTTCGCCTCCCACCTGACCCGCCCGGTCAGTTCCCCCGCGTCGGCCGCCGCCGCGGTGGTCCGCCCCGCCCCGGCGCGGCCGATGTCGACGAACACCTGCGGCAGCAGCACGAACCGCACCTTCCCGGCCGCGACCCACCGCGAGAGCTCCGCGGCCGGCGGCGCCGGGTCGAAGCCGAGGTAACCGCCGAGCGGTGCGACGCGCGCCTCGGTGTTCAGCAGGAACGGGTCCGCGCCGTACGTGCCGCCCTCGACGGCCAGGGTGACTTCGGCGGACGACGCCTGCGCGAACGCGAGCACCTGGCGCTGACCGGGGCTGAGGCGGTACGCGCTCTCGATGAACCGGACGTACCCGTCCGCGGCGCCCGCACCCGTGCCGACGCTGAAGACGGTGTGCAGCGCGGCCGCCGACAGCGGCCCGGCGGCCGGGTCGGCGCTCTCCAGGACGCTCCCCGGCCGCACCGCGGTGCCGGCGACGAAGGCCGCGGGTCCGGCCACGACGGCGGCCAGCCCGATCGCGGCCGCGACGCGGTCAGCCCGCACCAGCGCCGCGACGACGGCGAGCAACGCCAGGACCAGCACCGTGTACCGCAGCCACGGCAGCCAGTCCGGCGTCCGGTCGAGCAAGACGTAGGCGAGCACCGCCGTCCCCGCCACCGCGGCCGGCAGGACGAACCGGGCCCGGCCGCGCGACCAGCTCGAGGCCGTGACCAGCCCCGCGGCGGCGAGTGCCGCGATGGCCGGGGCCAGCTCGGCGGTGTAGTACGCGTGGAAGATGCCGCCGGTGAAGGAGAAGACCACGGCCCCGACGACCAGCCAGCCACCCCAGAGCGCCCAGCCCGCCTTCGTCCGCGGCGTGGCTCCGCGAGCGCGGCACGCGGCGACGACCAAGGACACCAGGGCGAGCGGCAGCAGCCAGGCGATCTGCCCGCCGACCTCCGCGTCGAACAGCCGCAGCGGACCCGTGTCGCCGCCGAGCGCCGCGCCGGCCGTGGCGCTGTAGCCGCCGCCGATGCCGGTCGTGCCGCCGAACAGCCGCGTCAGGCCGTTGTAGCCGAAGGCCAGTTGCCACACCGAGCCGTCCGTGGTGCTGCCGACGAACGGCTTGGCGCCGGGCCAGACGGTGACGGCGACGGGCCACGCCAGCGACACGAGAAGCGTCACCGCGCCGGCCACGCCGAGCCACGCGAGCCGCCGGCCGCGTGAGCCGGGCGCCGCGACGAAGTACGCCAACGCGAGACCCGGCAGCACGATCCACGCGGCGAGCATCTTCGTGAGGAAGCCCAGCCCGACGAAGACCCCCGCCCACACCAGCCACCGGGCGTCGTCGATCGCCCGGGTGACGCAGTAGGCGGCGAGCAGCAGCAGGAGCACCAAGAGGGTGTCCGGCAGGTTGTCGCGGTTGATCGCCGCGGTGATCGGTGTCAGCGCGAAGAGCGCCGCGGCGAGCAGCGCGGTCCGCGGGCCCGCCCAGCGGCGCACCACCCGGTGCAGTACGAGCACCGCGGCGACGCCCTCGACCACCTGGACCAGGGCGATCGCCCACGGGTGGAACCCGAAGACGGCCACGCCGAGTGCCTGCGTCCAGAAGGCGAGCGGCGGTTTGTCGACCGTGACGACGCCCGCCGGGTCGAAGCCCGCGAAGAAGAACGCCGTGACGTCGTGCGACATCGAATGCACGGCCGCCGCGTAGTACGGCTGCAGCGGCCGGCTCCCCAAGGCCCAGCCCCACACCACAGCGGCAACGGCCGCGATCACCCCCACCGCGACCCGCTCAGCCCGCCCGGTCCGCACCTCGGCCGTCATCACCATGTCTCCCCCTCCGGTTGCCGACAGGAACGCTAGGACGGCACGCCGCCGAAATCTTCAAGCTCCGGATTGAAGTGACCTCCACCCGCGGGTTGAGCGCGGGACTCTCTCAGCGTCTTCACAGCGGGTTTGCGCCAAGGTCGGCGCCGTCCGTCGTCGAGGAGGTTTTGTGCACGACCCGCTGACCCGGCGCCGCCTGTTCGGGGTGACGCTGGGCGCCGCCGCGCTGGCGGCCTGCTCCGCACCCGGGCAAACCCCGGCTCCGGCCGGTTCCACCCCGCCGCAGGCGGTGCCGCCGCCGTCGAGCACACCCCCACCGTCTCCCTCGCCGCACCCGCAGGGACCGGCCACGGAACTCGTCCGCTCCTCGTCGGGGCGGCCGCAGGTCGCGCTGACGTTCCACGGCGCGGGCGACCCGCAGGTCACCCGCCAGGTGCTGGACGTCGTGCACCAGCACGGCGCCCGGATCACCGTGCTGGCGGTGGGCACCTGGCTCGCCGAGCACCCGGACGCCGCCCGGATGATCCGCGACGGCGGCCACGAACTGGGCAACCACACCTGGAGCCACCCGGCGCTCTCGGGCTACGCGGCGGAGCCGATGTACGCGGAAATCCAGCGCTGCCGCGACAAACTCGCCGAACTCACCGGCTCGCCGGGGAACTTCTTCCGCCAGTCCCAGGGCCAGCACGCCACCCCCGAGGAACTCGCCGAAGCCGGCAAGGCGGGCTACGCCCGGGTGCTGTCCTACGACATCGACTCCCTGGACTGGAAGGACCCCGGGCCGGCCGCCATCCGCGCCGCGGTCGCGAAGGCCCGCGCCGGCAGCGTGGTGAGCATGCACCTCGGGCACCCGGGCACGGTGGCCGCGCTCCCCGGCATCCTGACCGCACTGGCGGACCGCGGCCTCACCCCGGTCACCGCGTCGGACCTGCTGGCGTAAGCGGATGCGCGTCCGGCTGACCGCCGTGGTCCTCAGTCTCGCCCTCGCCGCCGGCTGCTCGCCGGGCACTGGTTCGGACATGTCCGGCATGCCGGGCATGTCCGGCGGCCCGGGCACGTCCGTGCCGCACCTGCCCACTCCGCCCGTCCCGGCGCTGAACCCGCTGCCTGGCATGCCCGCCGTCCCGGACCCGCACGACGTCGACGCGGCGGCGGGCGCCGGGATGCTCTCGCCCGCGGTCGCCGGCGACAAGCCCCTGGTCTACGTGCCGCACAGCGGCTCCGGCGACGTCTGGGTCATCGACCCGGCGACCTTCCGCGTCGTCGCGAAGTACCCGGCGGGCAAGGAACTGCAGCACGTGGTGCCCTCGTGGGACCTGCGCACGCTCTACGCCACGGACGACCGCGGCGACCACGTGCTGCCGTTCGACCCGAAGACCGGGCTGCCGGGCAAGGCGTTCCCGGTGGTGGACCCGTACAACATGTACTTCAGCCCGGACGGGCAGTACGCGATCTCGGTGGCCGAACGGCTGCGCAAGCTGGTCTGGTACGACCCGCGCACCTGGCAGGCCCACGACGAAACCCCGGTGCCGGAGTGCGCGGGCGTCGACCACGCGGACTTCTCCCCCGACGGGCGCACGGCGGTTTTCACGTGCGAGTTCGCCGGCCGCGCCGCGGTGGTCGACGTGGCTTCCCACCACCTGCTGCGGATGATCGACATGCCGCACCGCAACACGAAAATGGGCCCGCAGGACATCAAGCTCGCCCCGGACGGCTCGGTCTACTACATCGCGGACTCCGACGCGAACGGCCTCTGGGTCCTCGACGGCGCGGCGACGAAAGTGCTCCGCTTCATCCCGACCGGCCGCGGCGCGCACGGGCTCTACCTGTCACGGGACGCGAAGCAGCTGTACGTGACCAACCGCCACGAGGGCAGTGTCAGTGTGCTCGACGCCTACACCGGCGCGCCGGTGACGACCTGGCGCATCCCGGGCGGCGGGAGCCCGGACATGGGCAACGTGACCGCCGACGGCACCCAGCTCTGGCTGTCCGGCCGCTACGACCGGGTGGTGTACGTACTGTCCACAAAGGATGGGACGCTGCTGGCGAAGATCCCCGTCGGGAACGAGCCGCACGGCCTGTGCGTCTGGCCGCAGCCGGGCCGGTATTCCCTGGGCCACACCGGCATCACCCGATGAGCGCGGGGTTCGGCTCCGTCCCGGGCCATGTCCGGGGGGCGGGCCCGAACGCGCGTCGGGCGGCTCGGACGGCCAGGGCCGCGACAGTGGCGTTGGCGCCACCGCCGATCACCGCGCCGATACCGAACGGAGCCACCCGGCCAAGCACGATGATTCCCTGCTTGGTGCCGTACTTGGTGATGAAGTTCTTGCCCAGGACGCGGTTGATCTGGTTCAGCGTCGCCATGGGCACTTTGCTGACGAGCTGGTGGGCCCAGTGCTGACCGGTGCGCTCGGCGGCCTTGCCGATGATGGTCGAGGAACCGGACTGGCCGAGCAGGATCCCCATGACGAGCGTCCGCCGGCGTTCGATCTCGTCCAGCCGGACCCCGTGGACCTCGGCGACCGAGAGCACGAACAGGGCGCTCAGTTCGAGCGAAGAGAAGGCCTCACCCGCCGACAACGCCAGCGCGACCCCGGTGCCGACGGCGGGCGCGGCCGCGGTGGCCCCGACCGCGGCCCCGGTGCCCGCCAGAGCGCTGACGAACATCTTCTCCAGGGTGCGCACGACCTCCGCCGGTGTCGCGTCCGGGTTGCGCTGACGGGCCCGGGCGATGTTCCTGCGCACCAGCGGTGCCTGCAAGCCGATGGCCTTGTCCAGCAGCGCAAGGACCGGCTGACCGGGCCCGCTCGACGCCGGCACCGGGCCTTCAACGGCAGCAGACGCCACAGCGAGCTCCTTCACGTCGTCACGTTGTAGCCCAGTCTCGCAGCCGCCCGGCCGGAGCCCATCGACCACCCACGAGGGTAGGCAATGGCGTCCCGTTCGTTCGACGGGGACCGGCCGGCCGGGTCCGGGGCGCGATAGGCGAGCCCGGCGCGCTCGAGCCGCTCGACCACGCCGGTCACCGCGCCCGGGCCGCCGGGCATGAACTCGTCGCCTCTCGAGCACGACCATACGTCCCGGCCGTCGCCGCGACGCCGGCCGGCAGAGCGTCCGGTTCCGGCAACTACCTCCGCTCGCTCACTTGGTCCACTTCTTGGCCCAGCCCGTGTCGGCGCTCGCCGACCAGAAGTTGTCCATCAGCTGCGCCGCGTCACGAGGCTCGAACCCGAGATCCTCCGGCGGCAGTTCGCGGCGCTCCGCGGGAGTGCCCAGCCCCATGATGACCTGCTCGAAGCCGGCCGGCGTGTAGCCGTTGAACACGTGCGCGGCGCTCGTCGTCGTGAAGCTGTGCACCGTTCCCCGCGGAATCCACACCGAGTCACCCGCCGTCGCCCGCATCGGCGGCTTGTCCTCGACGCGGAATTCGATGGAGCCTTCGAGGATGTTGAACCATTCGTCGATCGGGTGAACGTGCGGCGGCGGACCGCCATCCGACGGCATCCACTGCTCCATCACCGAAAACGCTCCCCCGGTCTGCTCGCCATCCGCCAAGACGACCCAGAGGACACCGAACGCCCAGTACGCCGGGGCCGTGTCCCTCCCGGTCATGAACGGCACCCCATGAGGCGATGCAGCAACGACAGCGTTCTTCTCTTCGATCACGATCGTGTCCTTTCGCAGTGGAGATCGCTTCATCTCCGATATTGGTACTCAGTACCATAACACACTCCGTTCCGTATGAGCCTGAGATCCGCCAGGGCGTATGATGGCTCGGTGACCCCCGAACAGGCGCCCGACTCCCTCATCCAGCGCAAGCAGTTGCGCGCGCGGCAGCGCATCATCGACGCCGCCGACGAGCTCTTCGCGCTGCACGGGTACGACGCGGTGTCGGTGACCGACATCGCCGCGCGCGCCGAGGTGGGCCGCACGACTTTCTTCCGCTATTTCGGCGACAAGACGGAGGTCGTCTTCGCCAAGGAGCAGGCGCTGCTCGACACGATCGCCCTGGCGGGCGCGGACGACACCGCCGGCGCCGCGCGCGACTGCCGGGAGGCCCTCGAACAGCTGCGCCCGACCGTCCTGCGCCTGTGCGCTCAGGTGGCGGACGACCCCGGCACGTACGAGCGCCACGCCGACTTGGTCGAAAAGCACCTCGAGCTGCGCGCCCGTGACGCGCTCAAGACCCAGCAGCTCGCGTCGAACCTCAGCGAGGTGCTGCGCAGCCGCGGCACCTCGCCGACCATCGCCGTGTTGGCCGCGCAGATCGCGCTCGCCTGCTACGAGACGGCCCGACGTCGGGCCCGTACCGCCGCCGACCTCGTCAGCGAGTCAGGCGCCGCGTTCGACGAGGTCCTGACGCTCGGGTCCGGCTGACCGTCGCAAGCCCCTCCCTGGCGACATCGCGTCCAGCCGCAGGGGCCGCGGCCCGGCCGCCGACTCCGCGTTCTGCTACGCCCTCGGCGTCGATCGCCGGCCCACGCGGAAGGTCACCGGGTTTCCCGCCCGGGCGGGGCGGTCGTCTCGCCGGGGTCGATGCGGCGCAGCAGGTCCTGGAGCTGCCGACGCTGGGCCGCGGTCAGCCGGTTGATCATCTCGACGTCCAGGCGCGGGATGTGCGCTTTGAGCCCGGCACGCAGAGCCGCCTGGCCCGCGTCGGTCAGCGCGACCCGGAACGCGCGGCCGTCCTGCGGTCGCGTTCCCGGCGGATCACGCCCTTGTCTTCCAGGCGGGCGACCAGCTTGGTGGGGCCCGCGGCGCTGTAGCCCATCCGGGCGGCGACCATGCTGGCGTGGGTGCGCGGGCCGGGGAAGCGTGCCAGGCGCAGCAGGAACTCGAACTCGGTGCCGTCCAGGCCGGTGGCGGCGCGGATGTCGGTGTGCGGCAACGTGTTGAGGGCCCGATGCAGGTTGACCACCCGGCCCCACGGCCAGGTGGTGAGCCCCAACCCGGACTTGACCGCACGAGAGATCGAGGTCATCCGGTTGCCGGCGAGCGGCCGCAGCAACCGGGCCATCGCCGAAGCCCTGTTCCTCAGCGAAGCCACGGTGAAACCCACCTCGTGCGCATCTACCGCAAGCTCGGAGCCGGCAACCGCGCGGCGGCCGTCTCCGAAGCCGTCCGGCGGGGCCCGCTGGACCTCACCTGAGCCCCGCGCCGTCGCTCACCTGCGGGCGGTCCGACGACCCGGCTCGATGATCGAACCGGGTCGTCGTGGCATCGCCCTCGTCGCGACCTGGCCGAGCGCCGATGGCGTCACGCTTCAAGGGCGTGTCAGTGCACGGCGTCAGGTGGACGCCAAGGTGACGAGGGTCCACCCGAGGCTGAACCCACCGACCGTTCGCAGGTTGGTGAAGCCGCCGACGTTGCTCACCACACCGGTCACGGCCAAGCCGTCGCCGGCCCGGTAGAACAAAACACGCCCGCCGCCCACCGAAGTGATTTGGGTCCACCCGAGGGAGAACCCGCCAACCCCTTGCAGGCTGGTGAAATTCCCTCCACCGTCCACCGAGCCGGTCACGGCCAGACCATCACTGCTCCGGTAGAACAAGAGGCGGCCGCCGCCCACAGAGGTGATTTGAGTCCAACCAGGACTGAACCCACCCACCGTCTGCAAATTGGTGAAACCACCAGCACCGCTCACCACACCGGTCACAGCCAAGCCATCACCGGCCCGGTAGAACAAAACACGCCCACCACCCACCGAAGTGATATG